>NZ_JAGGMS010000001.1:7930500-8231166 GCF_017875555.1 Amycolatopsis magusensis
CCAGCAGGACATCGCGTTCCCTCGCGGTGAGCCGTTTCACCAGTGGTGAAGCGTCGCGGGCGATCTGCGCGGTCGCCAGGTGGTCCAGCATGCGGCGAGTCGTGGACGTCGCGATCACCGCGTCACCGGCGTGGACGGCGCGGATCGCGTGGAGCACCTCGTCGGCCGACGCGTCCTTGAGCAGGAACCCGCTCGCACCGGCACGCAGCCCGGCGAAGGCGTACTCGTCGAGGTCGAAGGTCGTCAGCAGGATCACCTTGGGCGCGTTCTCGCGGGCGGTCACCAGCGCGGTGGCCTCGACGCCGTTCATGCGCGGCATCTGCACGTCCATCAGCACCACGTCGACCGGTGTCCCGGCGAGCTTCGCCACCGCCTCGACGCCGTCGGCCGCCTGCACCACGATCCGGATGTCGTCGGTGGCGTCGACCACCATGGCCAGGCCGACGCGGACCAGCTGCTGGTCGTCGACCAGTGCGACGCTGATCGTCATTCCGAAGCCCCCTGCTCACCGGCGCGGAACTCCGCGCGCACCCGGAAGCCGCCGTCGGCGGGACCGGCCTCGAACCTACCGCCCGCGGCCCGCACCCGTTCCCGCACTCCACGCAGGCCGACACCGGCGCCAGGCACCGCCCGCCGGTCCTCGGTGTCCCCGCCGTCGTCCTCGACGGTGATCACCGACGCCTGCGGGGTGTGCGTGATCGTGACGGTGACGGTGGGGTGCGGGCCCGCGTGCTTGACGCTGTTGGTCAACGCCTCCTGGACCAGGCGATACGCGGCCACGGCCGCACCCGGTGTCATCACCTCCGCCGATCCCCGCTCGACCAGTCCGACATCGACCCCCGTCGCGCGCACCCGGTCCACCAAGGCCGGGATCTCGGCTAGTGAGGGCTGCACGGCTTCCCGCGGTGCGGCCTCCCGCAACACCTGGAGCGTGCCGCGCATGTCGGTCAGCGCCTCCCGGGCGGTGTCGGCGATGACGGACAGCGCCTGGGCCGCGCGGTCCGGCGACTTGGCGGCGATCGCGGAGCCGCCTTCGGCCTGGCGCACGATGACCGCCAGGGAGTGGGCGACGATGTCGTGCATGTCGCGGGCGATGCGCTGGCGTTCACCGGTCGCGGCCTGCTCGGCGGCTTCCGCGGTCTCTTCGACCATGCGCCGCCGCCAGTCGAAGTGGAACCGGCCCACCGTCCAGGTGCCCGCCACGGCCGCGACCAGGGCGAGCAACGCCAGCAGCAACGTGAGCCACCCCGCGGGCAGCGCGCCGAAGCCCGTCGCCGTCCTCGCGGTGCACAGCAACGCCCCGGCCACACCGATCCCGAGGGCGAGCAGGCTCTGGCGCCGGGGACGCTGCGCGGCGACCGTGTAGAGGAGCAGCAGGTAGACCGCCGAAGACGGGAGGAAGAACAGCGGGATCTCCATGTCTTCACTGGCCGCCGCCAGGCCCAGCGCCGAGGGCCGGACCACCGTGTTCGGCAGCGCGACGGTCACCAGCATCGCCAGGCTGGCGAGGAAGAACGCGACTTCGGTGGCGATCCGGCGCAACGCGACGGTGGCGAGCAGCACGCACCCGCAGCCACCGGCCACCCACTGCACCCAGGCCTGCGACCTGGCCACCTCCAGGATGGCGAGCGACGGCGGCACCATGACCGCGGCGACAGCCAGCGCGAGCAGAGCGTCCGGCACGACCGGCCGCGCCCGCATCCACCGATCGGCGCGGTCGGTCCAGGTCACGGCCCGATCATAGCCTCCGGGGCCCGCCGATCGACGCGGTGTGACCGGCCGGCAGCGGCAGTCATCAAGCGTTGCACAAGCGATGCGATATGGCGACACTGGTACCGGCACGCACCACACCGGGTACCGCAGGGAGATTCCATGGTCGAACACGGGGCTGTCTCACCGGAGTGGAAACCGCTGATCACCTTGCTGGAGACCATTCTCGGCCGCGTGTGGGAGGAACTCGAGCCCTGGCAGCCCCGGTGCGTCGCGGTCACCGCCGGGCACGCCGGCGCGTCCGGCCCCGCCGTCCCGGTCAAGCTGGCGGCACTGGGCGCCGGCGCGAGCTTCATCGACGCGCAGCTCGAGCACGGGGGTCCGGTCGTCGATGCCATGGCGTCCGGGGACCCGATGAGCACCGACAACGTGTGGGCGGAACCGCGCTGGCCCGCCCTCGCCCAGTCACTGCTCGCCGGACAGGCACCCGGCCGGCGCGAGGTCTGGGCGAGCATCAGCGGCATGGCGGTGGCGCCCAGCGGCTGGCACCACGGGGGTGGCGCGGCGTTGTCCTGCTGCGTGCCCGGTCCGGCCGCGGAACCGATCCTCGAGGTGCTCAACCGCTACGAACCCTTGGTGGCGGCCTCGTTGACCGTGGTGCACGCGTCCACTGTAGACGGTGCCGACGACTCACTGCGCATGCTGCGGTCGCGGGCGGTCATCGAACAGGCCAAGGGCGCGATCGTCGCCGCGTCCGGCTGTGACGCGCACAGCGCCTGGGTCAGACTGCGGACGGCGAGCCAGAACTTCAACATCAAACTCCGCGACATCGCCGTGGCGCTGATCGAGCACATCGGGCAGGCGCCGGCCGAGCAGCCCGCCGGACTGCCGTTCACCAGGCCCGACGACGTCACCCGCGACGTGGCCCGGCGCACCTGGCAGGAGATCACCGGCCGCTGACCGCCCGTGGTCCGGCGGCAGATGTGTAAAGCCGCGCCGGACCGGGCACTCCTCCGGCAACAACGATGCACAAGCGTTGCAACGAGGAAGAGGAGTGTGAGCCGTAGTGGGTTCGATCACCAAGTCGGTCGACGTCGAGGTGCCGATCGGGACCGTCTACAACCAGTGGACGCAGTTCGAGGACTTCCCGCAGTTCATGGAGGGCGTGGACCGCATCGAACAGCTCGACGACAAGCACACCCGCTGGGAGGTGTCCGTGGCCGGGGTCAGCAGGCAGTTCGAGGCCACGATCACCGAGCAGCACCCGGAAGAGCGGGTGGCGTGGACCTCGGACTCCGGCCCGAACCACGCCGGTGTGGTGACCTTCCACCGCATCGCGGACGGCACCACCCGGGTCACCGCGCAGCTGGACATCGACCCCGAGGGCTTCGTCGAGCAGGCCGCCGACAAGCTGGGCATCCTCGACCGCCGGGTCCAGGGCGACCTGGACCGGTTCAAGGTCTTCATCGAGCAGCGCGGGCGTGAGACCGGCGCCTGGCGGGGCGACGTGCAGCGCCCGTCCTGACCCGCCACCTGATGTCCTGCGTGGACCCACCGGCCCGGCGATCGAGGCCGTGATGCACCGGGCCGGTGGGAGTTCCGCGGGGCGCCGCCGCTGTGACCACGGAGTGATGGGTGGCCACAGCGGCGACCTGACGGGTGCCCCACCCCACGCCGGGCACCCAGCTTGGTTCCGCAGGTGATTCGAAGCCGTCGCCACCCCGGCTTGGTGGCGGCGGCGACTTTTTGCGCATCCGTCGGCCGGGGTTCGGCGAAATTCGGCGAATGACCTGGTCGAGGCGTACTCTGGAGGGCCAGGGCGAGCACCACCAGGGAGCCCCACGGGGCTGATCGGCGAATCCGATTCGCCAGGCGGGAGAGCCGGATCATCCAGACCGGCGGCCGTGCGGGTTTGCACTTCGACTTCGGCGACCATGACGGGTGCAGCGTGGTCCGGGTCGCCGGGGAACTCGATCTGCTGGAGTACCCGCGGTTGCGGGACACGCTGCTCAAGTGCGCGGTCGAGCAGCCACCGGCGGTGCTCGTGGTGGTGGACGAGCTGATCGCGACCACTCCCAGCCTGCTGAGCGTGTTCGCCCAGGCCTGGAACCGGTTGTCCGACTGGCCGAACGTGCCGGTCTTCCTCGTCGCCACCGGCGAACCGATGCGCCGGGTGCTCCGCGAAGCCTCGGTGGCCCGGTTCGTCCCGGCCTTCGAGTCCCTCGCCGACGCGGCGAACGCGGTGGCGACGGAGCCCCGGCGCCGCTACACCAAGATCGGCTTCCGCCGGCTGCCGGACACGGCCCGGCTCGCCAGGGACTTCACCCGGCAGGTGTGCCTCCAGTGGCTGCCGAAAGCCCCGATCACCCCCGACGCGCTGCTGGTGGTCAACGAGCTGGTCGACAACGTGCTCGTGCACACCGACTCGGAGCCGACCCTGCGCCTGGAACTGCGGGCCAACCACTTCAGCATCGCGGTCAGCGATTCCTCGTCCACCCCGGCCCGGCTGCGCGAGGGCATCGACGGCGCGAACGGCGGGCTCGGCCTGCGGCTGGTCGCCCAGCTGACGAAGACCTGGGGCAGCACCCCGGCGCTCTCCGGCGGCAAGGTGGTGTGGGGCGTGCTGGTGACCAATCCGCGGACGCGGGTTTTTCAGCCGTTCTCCGTGTCCTAGCCGCGGTCGCGGGTAGCCCGATGGCATGAACACGACAGACACCACAGCAGGGAAGCCGTTCGCCGTGGTCACCGGCGCGTCCAGCGGGATCGGGCTGGAGCTGGCGAAGCAGTTCGGGAAGAACGGCTACGACGTGCTGGTCACCGCGGAAGACGACGAACTGACCGGCGCCGCCGAACAGGTGCGTGAGTTCGGGACGCGGGTCGACGCCGTGCGCGCCGACCTCGCCACCCCGGAAGGCGTGGAGAAGCTCGCCGACGAGGTGGCGGGCACCGGCAGGCCGGTCGCCGCGCTCGCGCTCAACGCCGGGGTCGGCGCCGGTGGCGCCTTCGTCGGGGACACCCCGCTCGAGGACCACCTGGCCGTGGTGGACCTCAACGTCCGCTCGACGGTGCATCTGGCCTACCGGCTGCTGCCGCCGATGGTCGGCCGCGGTGCCGGGCGGGTGCTGTTCACCTCGTCGATCGCGGCCACCGCACCGGGCCCGTACCAGTCGGTCTACAACGCGTCCAAAGCCTTCGTGAAGTCGTTCGGCGAGGCGCTGCGGGACGAGTTGAAGGACACCGGGGTCACGGTGACCACCCTGATGCCCGGGCCCACGGAGACCGAGTTCTTCGACCGCGCGGGCATGCGGGACACCAAGGTCGGCGCGGGCAGCAAGGACAGCGCGGCGGTGGTGGCGAAGCAGGGCTACGACGCGCTGATGGCCGGTAAGGACCACGTGGTCACCGCGTCGGTGAAGAACAAGGCGATGGCCACCGCGGGCAACGTGCTGCCGGATCCGGCGATCGCCGCGCAGCACCGGCGCATGTCCGAGCCCGGGTCCGCCGAGGAGTGATCGTTCGCGGCACGGGTGTTTCCGCCGAGTCGCTGGGTAACCGATCACCATGACAGCAACGCCTTTCGGGCCGGGTGCGCACTCCGGCGAGCGATCGATCCCCGCTGCCGATGCCGGGAGGGGCGCACCCGAGCCCGAGCCCGGCTTCGGCGTCGAAGGTGACCCGTCGCACGCGCCCGAGCAACCGGACAGTTCCGAAAAGCCCGACGAGCCGGAGAAGCCGGACGAACCGGAAGCCCCGCGCTCCGGGAGCTGACCCCGGCGGGGGACCCGCCGACGCACGATCAGGGAGCTGACCTGCGAGCTTCCGCCCCTCTGTCCACACTGGAGTACAGAGTGGACGGAGGTGCCGCGATGGCACGCAGCGCGGCAGGCCGGGGCGAGGTACCCGCGGCGATCCCGCCGATGCTGGCGGAGGACGCCCGGGTGCTGCCCGCCGGGCCGGGCTGGGTGTTCGAGTGGAAGTGGGACGGCTGGCGCGCGTGCCTGGCCGTCGCCGCCGACGGGACCACGCGGCTGACCAGCCGCAACGGCAACGACCTGACCACCTACTTCCCCGAACTGGGCGGCGTCCTGCGCACCGGCCGGGCGATGGTGCTCGACGGCGAGGTCGTCGCGCTGAACGAACACGCCCGGCCCGAGTTCGGCCGGTTGCAGCGCCGCCGCACCGCGGCCAGCGCCCGCCTGGCCGCGTCCCTGCCGGTGCACTTCTTCGCCTTCGACCTGCTCGTGCTCGGCGGCGAATCGTTGCTGGAGCGGCCTTACACCGAGCGCCGCGACCGCCTCGACGAGCTGCGGCCACCCGCGTCCGGACGGATCGTGGTGCCGCCGTGCTACCCCGACGCCGAACCCGACGACATGCTCAAGGCCGCGATCGACGCCGAGATGGAGGGCGTGGTCGCCAAGAAGGCCGCGTCCCCCTACCGGGCGGGGCGGCGCTCACCGGACTGGCGCAAGCACGCGGTCTTCCACAGCCACACCGCGCTCATCGGTGCCTGGCGCCCCGGCGGCGGCCGCCGCAGCGACACCGTCGGCGCCCTGCTGCTCGGCGCCCACGACGCCGCCGGCGACCTGGTCTACATCGGAGACGTCGGCACCGGCTTCTCCGAGGCCACCCTCGCCGACCTCCTCGACCGCCTCCAGCCGCTGGAACGCGCGCGCAGCCCGTTCAGTGGCGAAGTCCCCCGCGATCGCGCCCGCGGCGTGCACTGGGTCGCCCCGCAACTGGCCTGCGACGTCACCTACCGCAACTTCACGCCCGACCAGCGCCTGCGTCACACCAGCTTCCGCGGCCTGCGCTGGGACAAGGACCACCAGCAGATCCTCGTCCCCGGCCTGCCCAGCCCATGAGCACCGGCGAACGCGTCACCGTCCAGGTCGGCCCGCGGCGCCTGACGCTGACCAACCTGGCCAAGGTGCTGTATCCCGCGACGGGGTTCACCAAGGGCGAGGTGGTCAACTACTACTCCCACATCGCTCCCGTCCTGCTCCCCCACCTCGCCGGTCGCCCGATGACGTTCATCCGGTTCCCCGACGGTGTCGGCGGGCAGCAGTTCTTCGAGAAGAACGCCCCCAACGGCGCACCGGGCTGGCTGCCCACGGTCACGTTGCCCAGCAGCGGTTCCAGCGACACCACGACGTACGCGCTGATCGAGGAACTGCCCGCACTGGTGTGGGCGGCGAACATGGCGGCGCTGGAACTGCACGTTCCACAGTGGACCGCCAACCGCGATGGACGTCGCCGGACACCGGACCGGCTGGTGTTCGACCTCGATCCCGGCCCGGAGACCACCATCGTCGACTGCTGCCGCGTCGCCGAACGACTCCACGAGGTGCTGGCCGCCGACGGGCTGACCGTGTTCGCCAAGACCTCCGGTTCCAAGGGGATGCAGCTCTACTGCGCGATCACCACCGACGACCCCTCGGCCCCCTCGGCATACGCCAAGCGGCTCGCGCGGCAGCTGGCCCGCGAGACCCCGGAACAGGTAACCGCGGTGATGGCGAAGGCCCAGCGCACCGGCAAGGTGTTCATCGACTGGTCGCAGAACAACCCCGCCAAGACCACCGTCGCTCCCTACTCACTGCGCGGGCGTGACCGGCCGACCGCGTCCACGCCCCTCACCTGGGACGAGGTGCACTCCTGCCGCCGCGCCGAGCAACTGGTGTTCACCGCCGACGACGTCCTCGACCGCGTCGACGCCCACGGTGACCTGTTCAGCGGGCTGGCCAGCAGCCCAAGCGCCCTCCCCACTCGCTGAACGCGGGGTTCGGCTGCCTGAGTGCGCGGTTCAGCTGCGTGAGCGTGCGGTTCGGGTGCGTGAGTGTGGGGTTCGGGTGGGGCCGTGAAGGTGGCTTTCATGGGGCGGGAGATGTCATGAATGTGGCTTTCGGGACGTTGGGCGTCTCGAAAGCCACATTCGTGACATGAGCGTCCACTTTTGTACTGGTTGGTCGGCTGTACGAAACGATCCGCGACCGGGGACGCGGTCTGGACGTCCTGTTCGCCAACGCCTCCGTCGCCTCGCTCGGAACGCTCGAGCAGGTGACCGAAGAGCACTTCGAGCAGCTTCACCACCGGTTCGAGCCTGTACGTCGACGGCGGCCTGAACCAGCTCTGAACCGGGTCACCAGGGGACGACGCCCTCGTCGTCGAAGAAGCCGCCGCGTGGGCCGTCGTCCGGCAGGGTGGCGAGCCGGATCGCGATCGCGGCGCCCTCTTCGGCCGTCCGCGGTGCGTTGAAGCCGGTGAAGTCGGTGGCGACGTAGCCGGGGCAGGCGGCGTTCACGATGACGTTCGTGTCGGCGAGCCGGCGGGCGTACTGCGCCGTGACGCTGTTGAGCATCGACTTCGAGGGCGCGTACGCCGCCATGATCGGGCCGGTCCGCAACGTCAGCGAGCCCATGTTGCTGGACATGTTGACGATGCGCGGCGACGCCGCGCGGCGGAGCAGCGGCAGCATCGCGTTCGTCACCCGCACGACCCCGAACACGTTCGTGTCCAGGACCGTGCGGACGACCTCGAGGTCGAGCGTCGTCGGGTCCTGCGCGTCACCGTCCATCCGGCCGGAAATGCCCGCGTTGTTGACGAGCACGTCCAGCCGTCCCGCCGTCTGTTCGAGGTGTGCCGCCGCCGCGGTGACGCTTTCTCCGGAGGTGACGTCGAGGGCCACGCCGAACGCGTCGACACCGGCGGCGAGCAGGCGCTCGACGGCTTCCTTCCGCCTGGTGTCGTCGCGCGCGCCCACCGCGACCGTGAAGCCGACCGCGCCCAGGCCCTGCGCGATGGCGAAGCCGATTCCCTTGTTCGCGCCGGTCACCAGCGCGGTTTTCGTGTCGTTCACCCCATCCATGCTCGGCGCGTCACCCTCCGGGTGTCCAAGACCGATCCAGTACGCCGTGATACTCGCCGGGTATCAGGCGGTAGCCTCGGAAGGTGACCGATCTCGAGACGCGTGAGCTCCGGTACTTCGTCGCCGTCGCCGAGGAACTGCACTTCGGCCGCGCCGCCGTCCGGCTCGGGATCGCCCAGCCGCCGCTCTCCCGCGCGATCCGCCAGCTGGAACAGCGGCTCGGCGTCCAGCTCTTCGAGCGTGACCGGCGCGGAGCGGCGCTCACCGACGCGGGCCGGGTGCTGCTCCGCGAGGCCCCAGCGGCGCTCGACGCGGTCGCGGCCGCCGCGCGCCGGACGCGGCGAGCCGGGAGTCCGACGCGCCCGCTGGTCCTCGTGACGAAAGCCGGGGCTTCCCACGAGCTGCTGCAACGGCTCCTCGACGCGGTCGAACACGAACCCGGTGCGGCACCGGTCGAAGTGCTGCTGTGCGAGGTCGGCGAACAGGCCGGGACGCTCCGGAGTGGACGCGCCGACGTGGCCCTGATGCACCGGCCGTTCGACGACCTCGCCGGGTTCGACACCGAAGACCTCCACGTCGAAGGCCAGATCGCGCTGCTGCCCGCGGGACATCCGCTCGCCGCACGCGAGCAGCTCACGCTGGCGGAGGTCCGCGACGTGCCGGGCCTGCCGATCGCCCGCTGGCCCCGGCTCGACGGGTCCTATCCGGACGGTCCGGGTCCCGAGGTGCGCACCCAGTCCCAGCTCGCCCAGCTCGTGGCGCTCGGCAGGACGCTGCTCGTCATCCCGGCCTCCAGCCGGGCCTGGCAGTGGCCCGACCACGTCGCGGTGCCGGTCATCGACGCGCCGGACGTCACCACCGTGCTCGCCTGGCCGCCGAACAGCCACTCCCCCGCGGTCGCCTCACTCGTCCGCTCGGCGGCCCGGCTCCACGCCGCCGCGCTGCCTACGCCGCCTGGCTACCGGCCTCCTTCAGCCCCGCCAGAACCGGCGGCAACGGGCCCTGGTGCAGCACGCCGAGGCGCTGGGTCGCGCGGGTGAGCGCCACGTACAGCTCGGCCGCGCCACGCGGGCCGTCGGCGAGGATGCGCTCCGGGTCGACCACCAGCACGGCGTCGTACTCCAGCCCCTTCGTCTCCGACGGCGGCACCGCGCCCGGCACGCCCGGCGGGCCGATCACCACGCTGGTGCCTTCGCGGCCCGCCTCGTCACGGACGAACTCCTCGATGGCGGCGGGCAGTTCGTGCTCGGTGACCCGCCGGGACCACGGCTGCACGCCGCACGCGCGCACCGAATCCGGCGGCTGGACCTCCGGTGCGAACTCGGCGAGCACCGCGGCCGCGATACCCATGATCTCCGCCGGCGTGCGGTAGTTCACCGTCAGCGCCCGGTAGACCCACCGGCCGGGCACGTACCGCTCCAGCATCGCGCCCCACGAGGTCGCCCCGGCGGGCGAGCGGCGCTGGGCCAGGTCGCCGACCACGGTGAAGGACCGGTTGGGGCACCGGCGCATCAGCACCCGCCAGTCCATTTCGGACAGTTCCTGCGCCTCGTCGACCACGACGTGCCGGTAGGTCCAGTCCCGGTCCGCGGCGGCGCGCTCGGCGAGGTCACGGGTGTCGCGCTCGACGAAGCGCTCGGCCAGGTCCTCGGCGTAGAGCAGGTCCTTGGCCGCCAGCAGGACGTCCTCGTCCATCTCCTCCCGGTCCAGCGTCATCGTGTCCAGCACCTTGGCGGCGTACTCGGCCTCGGCCCGCCGCTCCCGCTCGGCGGTCTTGTCGACCGGTTTGTCCTCGCCGAGCAGGTCGACCAGCTCGTCGAGCAACGGCACGTCCGACACCGTCCAGGCGTCGCCCTGGACCCGCCAGATCGCCTGGTCGGCACCGGCCGCACGCAGCCGTTCCGGCGATTCGTACAGCGACGCCAGCAGGAAGTCCGGCGTCAGCACCGGCCACAGCTCGGCGAGCGTGGCGGTGAACTTCGCGTCGTCGGCGAGTTCCAGCAGCAGGCCCGACCGCAGCGACTCCCACTCCTGGCGGTCGTCGCGGGTGAGCCAGCCCCGGCCGATCCGGGCGATCGCCCGTTCGGTGAGCACGTAGGTGATGATCTCGGTGAACACCGCCCGGGCCTGGTTGTGCGGCAGCCCGCTGGCGCGCGCCTCCTCCCTCGCCCACTGCGCGGTCTCGGCGTCGATCCGCACCTGGACGTCCCTGAGCTGGATCGACACCGGCTCCTCCGGCAGCCGCTGGCGGTCCGCGACCGCCGCCGCGAGCACGTCCAGCACCTTCAGCGACCCCTTGAGCCGTGCGGCCTCCGGCGTGTCCTCGGCGGTGACGTGCCTGCCGGGCACGTAGTCGCCGGGCGTCATGAACACCACGTCGGACTCGCCCAGCGACGGCAGCACGCGCCCGATGTGGTGCAGGAACGCCGGGCTGGGCCCGACCACGAGCACGCCGTGGCGTTCCATCCGCTCCCGCTGGGTGTAGAGCAGGTAGGCGACCCGGTGCAGCGCCACCACGGTCTTCCCGGTGCCCGGGCCGCCCTCGATCACCAGCACCCCCGGGTGCTCGTGGCGGATGATCTCGTCCTGCTCACCCTGGATGGTCGCCACGATGTCGCGCATGCCCTCGCCGCGTGGCGCGTTGACCGCCGCCAGCAGGGCGGCGTCCCCGCCCTCGTCCCCGCCGGGGCGGCCGAACACCTCGTCGGTGAACCCGGTCAGCTGGCGGCCGCGGGTGTGGAACTGGCGGCGCCGTCGCATGTTCTCCGGGCGCGCGCCGGTGGCCACGTAGAACGCGCGCGCGGCCGGTGCCCGCCAGTCGAGCAGCACCGGTTCGTACCCGTTGTCCTCGTCGAACAGGCCGATCCGGCCGATGTAGGACGGTTCCCCGGACACGCTGTCCAACCGGCCGAAGCACAGCCCGTTGTCCGCCACGTCCAGCCGCTTCGCCTCCCTGGCCCGCGCGCGCACCGCGACGTCGCGTTCCATGGCCGTCTCGCCGGTGCCCCGCACGGCGGCGGTGTACCCCGCCTTCACCCGTGCGCGCTCGGCGTCGAGCCGCGTGTAGAGCCCGCCCACGTAGTCGCGTTCGGACTGAAGTTCGTCTTCATACCCCTGAGTTGACACAAGCCCCTCACTGCGCGCCGATCTCGTCCCGTCCACCCGGTGCCGGGCTCCCCCGCGGAACCACCGTTTCGCGGACCGGCTGATTCTGAAGGACGACCGGGGGCTTGCGGCAAGCCCCGGGGTGCGCTATAAGTTTGGTATGGGAGGGCGTGCGCGCCCTCTTTTTTTGTGCCCGCGGGTTCAGGAGGCGACGGAGTCGAGCAGCCAGTGGTAGCGCAGCCGCAGGGCTCGCTCCACGGCGGACAGCACACCGGCGACGACCATCGTGATGTTCGCCCACCCGGGTAGGCGGATCGGTGAGGTGAAGGTGCCGAGGTGCTCGGCCACCACCGGAATCCGCGTGACGCCCTCGATGCCTTTGAGCAGGGCGACGGAGAGCACGACCAGCAGAATGGCGACGGCCACCACGCCGACAACGGCGCTGGTGCGGGGAAAGCGCTGCCCGAACCGCGCCCGGAGTCCTTCCTGCGAACGGCGATGTGGGCGCAGCGTGCGCTCACCGCCGTCCGCGGAAACGAAGTGCATGCGCTTCAACCCGAACGCGCTGGTGGCGACTTCGATGACGCCACCGGGCACGGGAAAGGTCGCCGGGAGGTTGGCGCGGTAGAGCTGCACCCCGTCCCGGTACAGCGCGGCCGGGCTCTTGCCGCTCGCGCTTTCGTGCTGCTTCTTGGTTTTCGCGTCGACGAGGTAGCGGACGTCGACCGCGTAGGTGTGGTTGCTGCCCGAAGGTTCGGCGAGATCGAGGAAGAACAGCGAACGGGAGAAAACCTGCCAAAGGCGGTAATCGCCGAGCGCGCTCCCGTCGCCGGACCTGACCCGGCCCAGTTGCCAGCGCCGCTTGAGCTCTTTGACCATGCGGTCCAGTAGAAACGGTGCCCTTGGGGCACAGTCAAGCCGCGGCGGCCCGGCGGCGGACAGTGCGCTCGAGAATGCCCAAGGTGGCCTTGAGGGCGGTTTCGGACACCACCGGGAAATCGAGGCGTTCCTTCCACTCCGCACTGGCTTCCGACCAGTCGTAATAGGACGTGACGCGGGTGCCGTCCCCGGCCGGTTCCAGGCGGTAGCCGTAGAGGTGGCGGGCGTGCGGGCGCACCCGGCCTTCGACGGTCCAGGCGATCTCCTCGCCGGGGCGGCACGTGGTGATGACCACCTCGACCTCGTACTTGCCCAGGGGGACGTCGCCGAGGGCTTCCCGGTCCATGTGCACGCGGAAGCGGTCGCCCGCCCGCCGGACCGGGTCCCCTTCGGCGTCCATGAGCATGCCCGACGCGTCGATGTCCACGTGCCCCTTCGGATCGGCCAGTACCGCGAAGACGGCGTCAGCGGGTGCGGGAACGAGCCGGGAGACCTCGATCCGTTCTGGCCCAGGGGTTTCCGCCGTGGCGACCAGGACCGCGCGCCCGAGGGTGTGGGGAGCCATGGTGAACCCGAGGACGGCCGGGGTGGCGTCGGCCGGAACGCCGAGCGATTCGACGTCGAGGGCGTGCACCACGACGAAGTAGCGATGCGGGCCGTGCCCGGCTGGTGGAGCGGCACCGAGGAATCGGGCCACACCAGCGTCGTTCGGCAACTGGACGGCGCCTTCGGGCAGACCCGAGCCGGTGTCGTCGCCTGCTCCTTCGGGCAGTTCCGTGACGGTGGCGGGGATGTCGGCGACCGCCCAGTGCCAGAAGCCGGACCCGGTGGGGGCGTCGGGGTCGTAGACGGTGACGGCGTAACTACGGGTGCCCGCCGGGGCGCCACGCCAGGCCAGGTGCGGGGATTCGTCCTTGCCTTCCAGCCAGGCGGGGCCGGCGGTGCTGACGGTGCCGACTTCGAAGGAGGGCACCTCGGGGAGGCGGGCGAACGGGTCGTTGGCGCTCATCGCGTCGTGTCCTTTCCGGCCGGGGTGGCGGCCACGCGATCGACGATAGCAGGAATAATCGATTATCTATGCGATCGTCTATGCTTGCTCCATGGCTCGAGAAGTTTCGGAGAAGCAGATGCTCTCCGAGCAGGTCTACGGACGCCTGCGGGGCGCGATCATGCGCGGGAGCTACGCGCCCGGCGAGGCCCTCAAACCGCAGGACCTCGCCAAGGAGCACGGCGTGAGCCTGGCCGTGGTGCGCGAAGCGCTGGTGCGGGTGGTCGGCGAGGGCCTCGCCGACCGGCTGCCCAACCGCGGTTTCGCCGTCCCGGCCTACTCCGACCGCCGCTGGCAGGAGATCGCGGAAGCCCGCCGGACCGTCGAACCGGTGGTGCTGCGCCTGTCCATCGAACGCGGCGACGTCGAGTGGGAGGCGCGGGTCCGAGCCGCCCACCACCGGCTGGCCCGCACCCCCGCTTTCGGCCCGGACGAAGGCGCGTACTACAGCGAAGAGTGGTCCGAAGCGCACCGGGTCTTCCACCGCGCCCTCCTGGAGGGGTGCGGCAACCCGGTGCTGCTGGACTCGTTCGACCGGATGTGGTCCGCGAGCGAACTGGCCCGCCGGTGGTCCGCCCACCGCAGTCCCGGCCGCGACCACCTTGTCGAGCACCGGCGGCTCGAAGAAGCCGCACTGGCCCGCGACCCCGACGCCGCGGCCGAAGCACTGACGCGGCACCTCACCCTGACCGCGGCCGGCCTGTCCGGTGAAACGCCCTGACTGAACGGCCTTCAGCGGTCGGCACTGGCAGCAGGAATGGTGTGGCCGGCGGGGACCGGTCCCCGGGCGGGCTGCCTAGGCTCCCGCCGTGGTGGAACCGGTTCGATGGCGGCGGCGCGTGCCGTTGTGGTGCACGGTGACCGCGCTGGCGGTCGTGCTCGGGGTGGCGTTGTCCGGCGCCACCAAACCGGGCACCGAAGTGGACTTCCTCCAGTCCGGGCACTGGGTGTTCAACTCGGCGCTGCAGGTGGTCTTCCACCTCGACGGCGCGAGCGGCACCCTGGACGCCCAGGCGGCCATGCCGGGCGCGGAGCCGGGCAGCCAGGTGGTCCAGGGCGAGACCGGCGGCTATGTGGTCGGCGGCAACCGCATCGTCGAATTCGGCAAGTCCGATCTCGAGGCGAAGAAGTCGATCGCCACCGGGACCGATGAGCGGCCGGTGGCGCTCGAGGTCGCCGGTGGGCCGTACCTGGTGTACCGCCGGGCCGGGCGGATCGTCCGCCTCGGCGACCGGCTCACCACCGTGCCCGCCGGGGGCGGGCTGGGCGAACCGGTGGTCACCACCGCGGGGTCGCTGTGGGTGCACCAGCCCGCCGGCGGCTCGATCTGCGAACTGGCCCGCGACGCGGACCGGCTGGCCTGCCCCGCCGGTGCGCCCGGCGGGCACACCGGCGGACTGACCGTGGTGGCCGACCGGCCCGTGTTCGTCGACACCACCACCGACACCGCGCACCCCATCGGCGCGGACGGCCTCGGCCCGGGTACCGCGCTCGGCGTCGACGCCCCGCCGGACGCCCGGTTCGCCGCCACCGACGTGGCCGGGCGGATCGCCGTGCTCGACCCGCCGCGACGGCGGGTGCACCTGGTGGACACCGGTCCGGCCAGGGCGGCGCCGGTCTCGGTCGACCTGCCCGCCGGGGACTACGCCGAACTCGCCTCCGCCGGGGAGGCGGTGGTGCTGCTCGACCGCGCGAAGAACTCCGTGCTCACCTATGACTCGCGGGGCGCGCTGAAGAAGAACGTGCCGATGCCGCCCGGCGAACCACGGCTGGCCAAGGGCGAGGACTCCCGGGTCTACGTCGACAGCCACGACGGCGGGCACGTCCTGGTGGTCGGGAACGACGGCGATGTGCGGCCGGTGCCGGTGGGCGGCCCGCCGACCCCGGTCGCACAGCCGCCACCTCCGCCGCGGCAGCCGCAGCCATCAGAGGCGCCGCCTCCAAGCCAGTCGCCGAAGCCGCCGCCGCCCGCCAAAACCCAGCGGCAGCAACCTAAATCCGCACCGGCCCAGCCCCAGCAGGCACCGGCGAACCCGGCCAGCCCGCCGGGGGCACCACCCGGGGTCAAGGCCACCGCCGGGAACGCGGCCATCACGGTGAACTGGGGTGCCGCCGCGCCGAACGGCGGCGCGGTGCGCGAGTACCACGTGTCGTGGTCCTCCAGCGCCGGCGGAGGCTCGAAAACCGTCGCCGGGGGCACCCGTTCCACCGCGCTCAGCGGGCTGTCGAACGGCACCACGTACACGATCACCGTGACCGCGGAAAACGTGGCGGGCCGCGGCCCCGGCTCTGGGGCCACCGGTACGCCCATCGCCCCGGAACGCTCGATCACCCTGTCCCGGGGCTCGCCGGTGACCACCATCGACGACTGCTCGATCCCCGAATGCGCCTACATGCGTGTCGTCGCGAAGGGCTTCGACCCCGGGCAGTCCTACACCTTCGTGCCCCACGCCACCGCGACCTCCTACAAAGGCGGTTCGGCCACCAAGACCGCGAAAGCCGACGGCAGCATCACCTTCGAGGCGTTCCACTTCGACCAGATCGACGAAACCGTCTGGGTGACCGCCGACGGCCTCAAGTCCAATCCGATCGTCTGGACCAAGGGCTGACCGGCTTCACCCGCCCGCCAGGTCGGCGTAGCGGTGGGCGAGTCCGCCGGGCAGCAGGTACTCGGCCAGTGGGTTGCCGGTGCGGTGGGCGGGCAGGCCCATGTCGTGCATCAGTTCGTCGGCGCAGTGGATGTCGTAGGGGCCGAAGTCGTAGCCACCGGAACCGGGGAGCACCTGTTCCTGCCACGCCAGGCGCTCGTCGACGGCCTCCTCGGTCGGGGTGGCGCGCAACGTCCCCTCCAGATGACGGGCCAGCCAGTGCGCGGTGAGTTCTACGCCCATCATGTTGTTGAACACCTGACGGAAGCCGACGAACCCCAGCCCGTCGGCGCCGGGTGGCACGATGCCCCGGTAGAGGCGCAGGCGCCCGGCGGCGTCGTGGATCCGCACCCGCGGGTCCAGGAACGGGAAGACGCGGCGGTGGCCGGTGGCGAACACGATCACCTCCGCCGCCACCTCCTCCCCCGTCGCCAGCCGCAGGCCTTCGCTCGTGTACGCCTCGACCTCGCTGACCTTGGCGGTGAGCCGACCGCGGCGGACGGCCCGGGTGTAGCCGCGCGGCATCACCCCGGCGTGCGCGAGGTGGAAGGGCAGCGCCTGCGCGGGCCGCAGTTCCTTCGGCAGCCGGGCCAGGCCCGTGCTGAGCATGATGTCGCGGATGATGAGCCACCACAGCACGCGCTTGACCCGTTCGTCGATGCGGTCGAGGGGCCGCACGCAGGCCGGATCGTGGTAGCGCGGCAGGAGCGCCTCACCGAAGCGGGTGAACAGGATCCACTTGTAGCCCACCAGGCCGAGCAGGAACCGCTCGGGAACCATCCAGTTCACCTTGCGCTGCACCAAAGTGGCCGAACTCGCCTCCCGCGCGGCGCGGGTGGCCAGGTCCAGCGCGGACTTGCCCCCGCCCACGATGATCACGCGGCGGCCGGTGAACGTCCCGTACCGCACCTCGTTGGAGTGCAGCACGGTTCCGCCGAACGCCGCGCGCCCGGGCAGCTCGGGCACGTGGACGTGGTGGTGCGCGCCGCTGGCGACCACGACCTGGTCGAAGGATTCTCGTTGCTCCCCTTCGCTTTCCGGCGAACGGAAGTCCACCGTCCAGCCGGAGGCACCCAGGCGCCCCGGGCCGTCCACCGCCCGGACGGCGGTCACCTCGGTGCGTGGCCGGAGGCGGCCGAGCACCCCGAAGGTCCGGGCGTAGTGCTCCAGGTACCGCTGCGTATCCACGGCGCCGGCGAAGTGCAGGCGGTTGGCCAGGTCCGCGAACTCGAAGATGCGCAGCGCGGACTGGTTGGCCAGCCCGTCGTAGCAGCCGCCGGGAGCCCAGATCCCGCCCACCCGCGGGTACTTGTCGAAGACCGTGACGTCGGAACCCCGCTCCAGCAACACCTTCGCCGCGGCGATCCCCGCCGGTCCCGCTCCGACCACGCACACCTTCACCACGGCACCCCCGGGTCATCGGCGTCACCAGCACGCCCATCATGCCCGGGTTCACCCGCCGATGGTGGAATCGAGGTGGGCCGCCAGTTCGGCGGGTGAGGGGTGGGCCCACACGTCGGCGGCGGTGAGGGCGAGGTCCAGGTCGGCTTGCAACCTCCGCGTCAGGGCCACCGCGAGGAGCGAATCCAGGCCGAGGTCGGTGAACTTGGCGTGCGCGGGCACGGCGGCGGGCTGGGTGCCCAGCAACGCGGCCAGGATGTGCACGACGGCGTCCTGCACCAGTTGCGTCCGCGCCGGGCCGGGCTTTTCGGCGTGCACCTTGAACGCCGGGGCTTCCTCGCCCGCGTTGGCTGTTCCGCTGTCCAGTTCGGCGAGCAACGGGTTCTCGGCCGCGTGTGGGAAGGCGTGGAAGAGCGTGTCCGGCTGGTAGTCGAACACCCCGGTGTTGACGCGCTGGTGCCGGATAAGTGCTTCCAGGGTGGCGAATCCGTCGGCGGTGGTGATGGTGTCGAACCCGCGTGCGGCGAAGTGGGTGGCCCGCCCGGCCTCACCCCAGGCACCCCAGTCGACCGACAGCGCCGGACGTCCCTGGTCGTGCCGCCACTTGGCGAAGGCGTCGACCCAGGCGCCGGCCGCGGCGTAGTTCGCCTGCCCGGCGTTGCCCAGCATCGCCGACATGGACGAGAACACGACGAACCAGTCGAGCGCGTGCCCCTCGCTCGCCTCGTGCAGGTTCCGCAGGCCGGTCACCTTGGGGTGCCACACGCGTTCCAGCTTGGCCGCGGTGAGGCCGGAGATCGGGGTGTCGTCGAGCACCACGGCGGTGTGCAGGATGCCGCGCAGGTCTTCCCCCGCCGCGGCGACCAGCCGCCGCGCGGTGTCCGGCTCGGTGATGTCGCCCCGGACCACCTCCACCACGCACCCGGCTTCGGTGGTGGCGCGCACGATTTCGGTGGCCTCCGGGGAAAGTTCACCGCGGCCGCCGACGACCACGCGACCGGCTCCGTGCGCCGCCAGCCAGCGGATCGCCTCCAGCCCCAGGCCGCGGGTGCCGCCGGTGACGATGTAGGCGCCGCCGGGGCGCACCACGTCCTCCCGGTTCGGGGCGTGCACCCGCAGGCGGTGCCCCTTCGGCGGGAATTCCAGCACCAGCCGCCCGATGTGCTCGCCGGAAGCGAGTTGCTTGAACGCTTCCACCGCCTCCGGCAGCGGCACGACGGAACTGGGCAGCAGCGGCAGGCGAGCCGCTTCGAGTTCGGTGATGACCTTGTGCAGCGCGGCCCGGAACACCGCGCGTTGTTCGGTGGCGGTGAGCACGAGGTCCAGCGCGGCGTAGGTGATGCCGTGCCGGAAGGCGTCGAGGCCGATCCGGGCGCCGTCGTACAGGTCGCGCTTGCCGATCTCGACGAACCGGCCGGTGGGGGCGAGCAGGTCGAGGGAGGCGCGCATGGCCGCGCCGGTGAGCGAGTTGAGCACCACGTCGACGCCCCGGCCGCCGGTCACTTCCCTTACCTGGTCGGCGAAATCCAGGGTGCGGGAGTCGAAGACGTGCGCCACGCCGTGCTCGCGCAGGTAACGGCGTTTGGCTTCGGTGCCCGCTGTGCCGATCACGGTGGCACCGAGCAGCCGGGCCACCTCGATCGCGGCCAGCCCGGTGCCGCCCGCGGCGGAGTGCACCAGCACGGTCTCGCCTTCGTGCAGGCGCGCGAGGTCGTGCAGGGCGTGCCAGGCGGTGAGGTAGGTCAGCACGGAGGCGGTGGTCTCGAGCATCGGCAGGCCGTCCGGGAGGCGCACCGTCAGGTCGGCCGCGACCAGGGCGGCGGAGGTCATCGTCCCGGTCCCGTCGGGCACCACGCTGACGACCCGGTCGCCCTCGCGGAACTCCCCGACCCCCTCCCCCACGGCGAGCACCACGCCACCGACGTCCGAACCCAGCCGCGGCACCGAGCCGTCGTCGGTGGGGTAGATGCCGAGCGCGATCAGGACGTCCCGGAAGTGGACGGTGACCGCCTCCGACCGGACGAGCAGCTGTCCCGGCCCGGGGACGGGCAGCGGCTCGCCGGTGGCGATCATCCGGACCCGTTCGAGTCCGCCGTCCGCGTCCGCTTCGAGCACGTACTCGTCCGCACCCGCGACCACGTCCCGCTCCCCGGCGGTGCGCGGAGGACGGTGGGCCAGCGGGGCGCGGGTCATCCGGGCCACGTACCGCTGACCCGACCGCCACGCCACCTCGGTCTCCGGTGACCCGGCGAGCAACTCGGCGGCGAGTTCGTGGACGTCTGCTTCGGTGTCGTCGGTGTCGATCCAGGTCACCGCCGACTCGGGCTGTTCGATGGAGGCGACGCGGAGCAGGCCGCGCACCGCGCACACCCCCGGCACCACGGGATCGCCGTCCAGCACCGGCCGGGCGTTCCCGCTGAGCACCCAGATCCGGGGCGGGGCGGGCCGGTGCGCGGACTCGCGCACCAGGGTGGCGAGCCGGGTCACCCGGTCGAGCTCGTCGAGTTCGCCGGTCGCGCACCAGACCACGTTCGCGCCGGTCTCGTCCAGCGGCACGTCTTCCCGGACCACCGGACGGCCGCCGAGTTCGGCCAGTGCCGCGGCGAGCCGGCCGGCCGTGCCGTCGCCCGGTTCCGCCACCAGCACCCACTCCCCCGCGTCCACCGGCCCGGTCGCGGCCGGAAGTGGCTGGGGTTGCCAGGAGATCTCGAACAACCGGGAGTTCATCAGCGCCTGGGCCGGCGAGACACTCGTGCTCCGGACCAGTTCCACGCCTTCGAGCGCGCCGATCCAGACCCCGTCCTCGTCGTGGAGATCGGCGCGCCCGGTCGCGCTGTGGGGGCCGTCGCGGTGCACTTCGGGCCGCACCCAGGCGATGCGGGTGGGGTCGCCGGGCAGCACGACCTCGGCGATCCGGGCGGGCAACCAGGGGGCGTCCACGTTCTCGGTGACGAAGTCCTGCTCGCTGAGCAGCAGCGCGGCCACCGAGAGCACACAGCCGTCGAGGAGCACCGGGTGCACCTTCGGCGCGCCGCTGAGGATCGGCGCTTCGAGCGGGACGAGCAGCCGGGCGATGCCGTCGTCGGTGACGGCGGCGATGGAGTGGAACGCCGGTCCGGTGTCGAGCCCGATCCGGCGGAAGCCTTCGTACAGCTCGTCCGGGGTGCGGGTGTGCTCGGGCACCGGCAGGCCGGGACGGGCGTCGGCGGCCTCCTCGCAGCGGGTGGCGGTCGCGGCGGCGACCCGGTCCCACCCGCCGCCGCTGTGCTGCAGGATCTCCACCTCGGCCCGCAGGCCCGTCCGGGTCGCGGCGACCTGCAACGGCACCGAACCGGCCAGCGGCAGCATCCGGTCGAAGCGCACGCCGGTCAGGCAGACCTCGTCGAGCGCGCAGCCCAGCAGTTCGGTGGCCGCGGCCAGCACCAGTTCGACGTACGCGGCGCCCGGCACGAGCGGGGTGCCGCGCAGGGTGTGCTGCTCCAGCCACTCGATGCGGTCGGCGCCGAGATCCGCGCTCCAGACGTGCCGCGTGCGGTCCTCGGCGTCGGAATCGGGCACGACCGCCCGCTCGCCCAGCCACAGGTGGTTCCCCGCGCCGTGCGTTCCGCGCTTGTTCTCCAGCCAGTAGCGGGATCGGTCGAACGCGGTGGGCGGCAACGGCACTCGCGTGCCATCGCCGTTGACCGCCCCGAGGTCCACCGGCACACCCGTCACGTGGAGCGTCGCGGCGGCGCGGCACAGCGCCTCGCGGCCGGGCCGGTCACGCACGAGCGAAGGCACCGTCGTCACCCCGGTGCGCAGCGCCGAGGCCGTCTCTTCGACCGCGTGGGTCAGCAGCGGGTGCGGCGACAGCTCCAGGAACACCCGGTACCCGTCCTCCACCAGCGCCCGGCTCGCCAGGTCGAACCGGACGGGCGCACGCAGGTTCCTGGCCCAGTACGCCGAATCGAAGACGACCGGCTCCCGCGGGTCCCCGGCGGTGGAGTAGAACGGCACCTCCGGCGTCGCGCCCGCCAGCCAGGACGTCCGCGCGGCGATGTCGGCGAGGATCGGGTCGACCTGGGGTGAATGGGCCGCGACCACCACGGCCAGCCGCTTGCCGAACACGCCCCGGTCCTGCCAGCGCCGCAGCAGTTCGTCGACCACGTGCTGGTGCCCGGCCACCACGGTCGACGCGGGCGCGGTCACCACCGCCACCGACACGCCGTCGAGCCCGGCGATCTCCTGCTCGACCTGCTCCACGGGCAGCGCGACGGTGGCCATGCAGCCACCGGCGACCCGTTGCAGCAACGAGGACCGCGCCAGGGTGATGCGCATGCCGTCCTCGGGTGACAGGATGCCGGCCGCCACCGCGGCCGCGGCCTCGCCCATCGAATGCCCCACCACTGCCGCCGGGCGCAGCCCCCAGGCACGCCACATCTCGGCGAGCGCGGTCTGCACGGCGAAGACCACCGGCTGCACCACGTCCATGCGTTCGAGGTGCGCGCCGGTTTCGATCAGCCGCCGCACCGGCACGCCGTCCTGTCCGGCCACGGCGTCCAGGCGGTCGACCATGCGGGTGAACGCCGGATCCTCGCCGAGCAGGTCCCTGGCCATGCCGGGCCACTGCGAACCGTGCCCGGAGAACACCCACACCGGCATGCCGGGATCACCGGTGGCGCCCCGGACGACCGCCGGGTGCTCCCGCCCTTCCGCGAGCGCGCAAAGCCCGTCGCCGAGTCCGGCCCGGTCCTGGGCGAGGACGCAGGCACGTGTGGTCAGGTGGCTGCGGTGCACGGCCAGCGTGCGCGCCACATCCTCCGGCTGGGGACGCGTCGATTCGAGGTGCTCGGCGAGCCGCCCGGCGGTGGCCGCGAGCCCGCCCGGCGAGGCCGCCGACACCGCGTGGACCAGTGCCCGCTCGCGAATCCGGCGGTTTTCCCGTGCCGGTGCGGCCGGTGCCTCCTCCACGATGGCGTGCGCGTTCGAGCCGGTCACGCCGAACGCCGACACCGCGGCGCGGCGCGGTCCGCCGTCGGCCTCCCACGCGGTGGTCTGCGTGGGCACGAAGAACCTCGTGCCCTCCGCCTCGATCTCCGGGTTCCACCGGGTGAAGTGCAAGTTCGCCGGGATGACCCCGTGACGCACCGCGAACGCGGCCTTGATCAGCCCCAGCACGCCCGCCGCGCTCTCCGGGTGGCCGATGTTCGTCTTCAGCGCGCCCAGCGCGCAGGGCGCGGTCGACGAACTGTGAACGTCCGACAGGGCACCGAATTCGATCGGGTCGCCCACGGGAGTGCCGGTGCCGTGCGATTCGACGTACCCGATGTCGCCGGGCGCGACCCCGGCGGCCCGCATCGCCGAGGTCATCACCTCGCGCTGCGCCGAGCGCGAAGGCTGGGTGACCCCCTGCACCCGCCCGGCGTGGTTGATCGCGGTCCCGGCGATGACCGCCAGCACCCGGTCACCGTCGCGCTGGGCGTCGGCCAGCCGCTTGAGCGCGATCATGCCGCAGCCCTCACCCCGCACGAAACCGTCCGCGCTCTCGTCGAAGGAGGCGCAGCGACCGCGCGTGGACAACGCACCGGCACGGGCGAAACCGATGAGGCCGCCCCATTCCAGCTGCACGGTCACCCCGCCCGCCAGCGCTAGATCGGTCTCCCCGTCGTGCAGCGAACGGCACGCCAGGTGGACCGCGATCAGGGAGGACGCGCAGGCCCCGTCGACGGCCAGGGACGGCCCGTTGACGTCGAGGATGTAGGAGATCCGCCCCGGCGCCCCGGACGGGATCGCCGAAATGCCGTGGTAGATGTTGAATTCCGCCAGGGTGAAGCGCTTGGCGTAGTCGGCGCCCGAGATGCCGACGAACATCCCGGTCCGCGACCCGGCCAGCGAGCGCGGCGGCACGCCCGCGTCCTCCAGCGCTTCCCAGGTCGTCTCCATCAGCAGCCGGTGCTGCGGGTCGACGCTGCCCGCTTCCTGGGCGGGCACCCCGAAGAAGCCGGGGTCGAACAGGTCCACGTCGTCGAGGAACGAGCCGCTGCGCAGCATCCCCGAACCGGCGAGGTCGGCGGGCGTCACCCGTTCCTCCTCCGGCCAGCGCGTGCCGGGGTCCGAGCCGGTCACCACGTCCCGGCGATCCAGCAGCACCTGCCACAGTTCGCTCGCGGAGGTGATCCCGCCGGGCGCCCGGCACCCCGTTCCGATGATCGCCACCGGGGTCTGCGTCCGGGCGGCCGGGCTTTCTCCTGCCATGGTCGGCGTACCTTTCTCGTTGCGCGTCACGGGACGATCCCGGCGACCTTCAGCGCGGCGCGCGCCGGGCGGGTGCCGAGCAGGTCGGGGATCGTGGTGGTGCCGGTGAGGTAGGCATCGACCCGCCGCCACACCGGGGGGACGGCGGTCAGCGCGGTGTGCACCACCGCGGGACGACGCCGGAAGATGTCCATGATCTGCCGCGAGGCACGCATTTCGCCGCCCAGCGTGGTGCGCACCGCGGTGACGTAGTCGTCCCGCGCGCGCTCCAGTTCCGCCTCGCTCTCGGCTTGGGCGACCCGGGCGGCTGCCCGCCCGGACCACACCCCGGAGCGCAGCGCGAACGAGATGCCCTCGCGCGACCAGGGGTCGCACAACCCGGCGGCGTCCCCGGCCAGCAGGACGCGGTCCCGCGCCAGCGGGGAATCCGGGTGGCGGCAACGGGTCAGGTGCCCGGTGTCGTGCAGCGGGGTCAGGTGGGCGAGGCCGTGCCGCTCGAGGAACTCACGCAGGTAAGCCCGGGTCGCCTCGCCGTTTCCCTTGGCGGCCACCACCCCCGCGGTGCAGACGTCGTCCTTGGGGAACACCCAGCCGAAGGAACCCGGCAACGGGCCCCACTCCATCAGCATGCGGCCACGCCAGTTCGCCGCGACCCGGCGGTCGACCGGCACCTCCACTTCGAGGGCCAGGTCCACCTGCTCGCAGTGCACGCCGAGGTGGCGGCCGACCCTGCTGGCGCTCCCGTCCGCCCCCACCAGCGCGCGGGCGTGCACGAGGTCACCGGTGCCGGTGCGGACGGTGACCACGCCTTCGCCGTCCTCGACCGCCATGACCGGTGTGCGGTCCCGCACCACCGCGCCCGCTCCGGCCGCCGCACGGGTCAGCGCGGCGTCGAGCTCGTCACGGAACACCATCCGGCAAGGCAGGTTCCCGGCGGATTTCAGCGTGCGCTGCCAGCGTCCGCGGAGGCCGAAGGTCACCGCTTGGATCTCGTCACGGATGGTGACGCCCAGGTTCGGCGGCAGGAACTCCTGCGAGCAGCCGATCAGCCCGCCACCGCAGGTCTTGTAGCGGGGTACCGCGGCGCGCTCCAGCAGCAGCACCCGGGAACCGGCCTCGGCCGCCACCCGCGCCGCACTCGCCCCCGCGGGCCCGGCACCGACGACCACGACGTCCCACAGTTCTCCGGACAACCGACCTGTTCCCATCAGTCACCAATTTCCGCCTCGCGCGGTTTTCGCCGTTCGGAAATTAACAACCGGGCGGTGGCGCGGTGAAGATCAAGAACTGGAGACAAGCCCCCGGTGGGGTGGCGCCACCCGGTCGGAATTCGCGGATGGCCACCCGTGGCGGAATCCCAAACATTCCGGCACGCGGTTAACCCGTCGAGCGACTGCCGGGCACGTAAGGGTTACACGACCCGGAATCAGCGTGACGGCCCGAGAAAAATGAGGCGCTTCCCCATTCTCCCACAGTCAAACATCCGCGTCGGCGCCCTTTTCCTTGACGAGTGCGCCGACGCGCTTGAGGACGTCGAGCTGAGCCGGGTTGTACAACTCCCTCAGCCCCTGGGCGACCACCGACATGGCGGACGCCGGTCCGTGCGGGGACTGCGCCGCCGGATCCGTCAGTGACGGGAAATCCCGCTGCTGCCGGTGGACTTCGGGGACCATGCGTTCGGCCAGCCGCTGCCGCTCGTCCTCACCCGTGTCCTCGGTCAGTGCGTCGAAGTCCGCATCGACCGCGGTGGGCGGCACCGAGTGCAGTTCCTGCAACGCCGCCATGGCCGAGGGCCCGAAGACCCGGGAGCAGAGCAGCAGGAAGGCCCGGTTGGCCTCGGACACGTCGGCGGCGTTCGCCTCGAATCCGGCGGGCAGGTCGGCCATGGCCCGGTGGCCGAGTACCGCGGCCAGGTCCTTGCGCATCCGCTGCTGGCGTTCGATGCTGGCCGCCAGCTCGGCGTCCAGTTCGCGGAGCGTCTGTTCCGCGTTCTCGTCCGACTCCTCCATCGCGGCGATACCCGCCAGCGGCACGCCGAGGTCGACCAGCCTGCGGATCCGCAGGAGCCGGATGAGGTGGCGGACCCGGTACTGCTTGTAGCCGTTCGCCGACCGTTCCGGCTCCTCCAGCAGGCCGATCTTGTGGTAGTGCCGAACGGTTTTCAGCGTCGTACCGGCGAGTTCCGCCAGCTGGCTCGTACTCCACGCCACGTGAACCGTCCTCCTGTCGCGTTCCGGTCAGCACACCCCACACCGTGCCCCTGGGGCATGGTCAAGCCGGTCCGGCTCACCCGAGCTTCCGCACGCTGGTGTTGACGGCGTCGAGGGGAGCGCCGTCGGCACCCGCGGGCACGAGTTCCGGGACCGGGGTGCCGTGCTGGTCGACCAGCGTGGAGTGGGGCTCGCCGGGCTCGAACGCGTGGCGTTCTCCCCACTGCCGCAGGGTGAGGATGACCGGGAACAGGTCGCGGCCGCTGCCGGTGAGCGCGTACTCCTGACGGCGACCCGAAGGCGCGGTGCGCTGTTCGAGCAGGCCGTGCGCGGTGAGCTTGCGCAGGCGGTCGGTGAGGATGTTGCGGGCGATGCCGGTGCGCCGCTGGAACTCGGTGAACGAGCGTGCCCCGTCCATCGCGTCGCGGATGACGAGCAGGCTCCACCGGTCGCCGACGAGGTCGACCGTGCGGGCGACCGGGCAGTCGGCGTCGGTCCAGCCGGGGTCCGGGGCCCGCGTCATGACACCTCCCGAATGAGTTGCGGAATGAAACCATCATGCCGTACGGTCCGATCGGTTGCAATTTGCTACTGATTGGAGAGCGATGAACGCCTGGCGGCGGTTGCTGCTCGCGGTGGTGTGCGGGGTCGCGGTGGCGAGCATCTACGCCGCCCAGCCGGTGCTGGAGCCGATGGGCCGGGAACTCGGGGTGCCGTCGGAGCGCACCGGATGGCTGGTCGCGACCGGCCAGCTCGGCTACCTGGCCGGGCTGGTGCTGCTGGTGCCGCTGGGCGATGTGGCCGACCGGCGGCGGCTCATCGCCGCCCACCTGGCGCTCACCGCGGTGGGCCTGGTCCTGACGGCGTCGGCGCCCGGCGCCTGGGTGGCGTTCGCGGGGCTCGCGGCGGCGGGGGTGTGCGCGGTCGTGGTGCAGACCGCGGTCGCCTACGCCGCGTCGGTCTCACCACCCGCCGAACGCGGGCGCACCATCGGCGTCGTCACTTCGGGCGTGGTCGTCGGCATCCTGGGCGCCCGGATCGTCACCGGCACGCTGGCCGAGGTGTGGGGCTGGCGGAGCGTCTACGCCGTGCTCGCGGTGCTCTCGCTCGGACTCGCGGCCCTCGTCCTCGTGGGCCTGCCGTCAGATCAACGTCCACGATCCGCGGGGTACCGGCAGGCGGTGAGCGCACTCGGTGGACTGTTCGGCGAGCGCCTCTTCCTGACGCGCGGGCTCATCGCGTTCTTCCTGTTCGCCTCGTTCGGCACGCTGTGGAGCGGGTTGTCCCTGCCGCTGGCGGAAACGCCGTGGCAGCTGAGCGAAAGCCAGATCGGCCTGTTCGGCGTCGCCGGACTCGCCGGCGCCCTCGGCGCGGCGCGCGCGGGCCGCTGGGCGGACGCGGGACGAGCGGGCCCGGTCACCGGTTTCGCGCTCGCCCTGCTCATCGCGGCGTGGGCGGCGATCGGGCAACTGCCGTGGTCGCTGTGGTTGCTCGCCGCCGGGATCGTGGTGCTCGACTTCGCGGTCCAGGCGGTGCACGTGAGCAACCAGCACCTGCTGACCACCGCGCACCCGGACCGCACCAGCGGCGTCATCGGCGGCTACATGGTCTTCTACTCGCTCGGCTCCGCACTCGGCGCGGCCACCACCACCGCCGTGTTCACCGCCCACGGGTGGGCGGGTTCCAGCCTGCTCGGTGCCGGATTCGCCGCCTGCGCCCTGGCCGTGGCCGCGTCAGGAAGGCTCCGGGCCCGGTTCTTCGGGCACCGGTTCCGGTTCCGGCTCGGTGCTGAGTTGCTCCCGCAGGTAGTTCCAGATCACCGCGACCATCGCGGCCACCGGGACGGCGAGCAGGCTCCCGGTGATGCCCGCCAGGCTGCCGCCGAGGGTGACCGCCAGTAGCACGATTCCGGCGTGCAGGCCGAGACCGCGGCTCTGCAGCATGGGCTGGAAGACGTTGCCCTCGAGTTGCTGCACCACGATGATGATGCCCAGCACGATCAGCGCGTCGACGAGTCCGTTGGACACCAGCGCGATCAGCACCGCGACGGCACCGGCGAACAGGGCGCCGACGATCGGCACGAAGGCCGCGACGAAGGTCAGCACGGCCAGCGGCAGCACCAGCGGGACGCCGACGATCCACAGCCCGATACCGATGAACACCGCGTCGAGCAGGCCTACGAACGCCTGCGACCGCACGAAGGAACCGAGGGTGTACCAGCAGCGCTCGGCCACCGCGGGAACGTCGGTGGCCAGGCGGCCGGGCAGCTGCCTGCCCAGCCACGGCAGGAAGCGCGGGCCGTCCTTGAGGAAGAAGAACATCAGGAACACCGCCAGCACCGCGGTGACCAGCCCGTTGGCCACGGTGCCGAGGCCGGTGACGGTCGCGGTGAGGATGCTGCCGACGCTGTCCTGGATGCGGGTGACCGCGGTGTCCATGGCGCCGCTGATCTGTTCCTCGCCGATGTTCAGCGGCGGTCCGGCGGCCCAGCGCCGCAGTTCCTCGATGCCGTCGACCACCCCGTCGACCAGCGCGCCGGACTGCCCCGCCACCGGGAGCGCGATGAGCAGGACGATCCCGGCGATGAGCAGCAGGAAGGTCACGGTGACCGTCGCGGCGGCCAGCGCCGCCGGCCACCGGCGGCGGCGCAGGAACCGGGTCACCGGCCAGGTCAGCGTGGTGAGCAGCAGCGCGATCACCACCGGCCAGACCACGGACCACATCCAGCCGAGCAGCCACAGCAGCACCCCGGCGAAGAGCAGGACCAGCAGCGACTGCAGCGAAACACGCGCCGAGGTACGCAGCGCGGCCCGGGTCTTCACAGCATCCAGCGACACACGCATGCGCCCACCCTAGGCGCTGTCCGGTGAGTCTGGTCGATGGGCTTCGTGATCCAGGTGGTTCCTGGCGGTGCGGGCGGGTCGGCCTCGTACTGGCCCGTACTCGGCCGCGCCCGCCCGTGCCGTCAGGGGCCGCCTGGGCGCGGAGAGCGCGACCTTGACTCACCGGACAGTGCCTGGACAACGCGGGCCGTTGCCGCGCACCAACGAGCTAACGCAGATCCGGGTTCGGCTTGTACGACAGCATCAGGCGGAACGGGTGCACGTCCCAGGTCTGGACCGCCCACATGGTCAGCCTGCCGTCGGTGCGGGCGTGGTCCTCGTCGCGGACGCGGGCGAAACCCGCCGTGTCCGGGGTGGGCAGCGGCGGCAGGGTGTCCCAGAACTGGGCGCCGGCCGGGATCGGCGAGGTCTCCACCACGCACGACGGGTTCGCCCGGTCGCCGTCGTGCACCTGCAGCGCCATCAGCACGTGCTTGTCCGCGCCGTCGGCGGTGGAAGCGGTGCGCACCAACAGCATTTCCGCCCGCTCGCCCGCGGCCACGGACAGCTCGCCGATCCAGTCGAACGCCGCGACGATCTCCTCGGAGGTGAGGCTCGTGTACGCCGTCTCGTCGCTGACCGGCGTAACCGGCACGGGCGGCAGGCCCGGCGACAACACGAGCACCCCGTTGGCCGGGTACAGCCAGCCCGCCTCACAGCCTTCGGTGTCGGTCACCGGCCGCCGGTCGGTGCCACCGCGGCCCAGCAGCGCGCGCACCGCGTCGGCGTCCTGCAGACGCCAGAAGGTCATCTGCTCGTTCACCGTCCACAGCGGCAGGAACGGCCCGATCGGCAGCCCGATCGCCACCGACACCGGCGAGCCGAACGCCGGCAGCGCGCCGAACGCCGGGTCCAGTTTCGCGGTGGCCAGCACGTGCCGCAGCCAGCGCCGGGCGCGGCTGAGCGGGTGGTCCGGGAAGCGCTGGTCGAGCCGCGGGTCGTCACCGCGGTGCCAGGGCAGCTTCGGCTGGGTCCCCGGCGCGTACGGGTGTGGCGAGTAGAACGCGTCGGGGCTCCCGGTCTCGCTGATCGTGTCCGAGAGCAGCGCCGCCTCGCGAGCGCCGGTCATCGACCCCTCGAAGGCGATCAGCTTCAGCACCACGCTGGATTCCGCCTTGGGCACCGTGACCGAGGCGACGAACACCTGTCCCGGCCGGTCCGGCAGGGGCAGCTTCACCACCTGCAGCAACGCGGGCACCCCGTCGAGGGTGACCACGAACGCCTCCACCAGCCCGCCGACCTCCGCGGTCTGCACGGCCAGCTCGTACCGCAGCCGGGGCACGTCGTCGAGGCCCGCGGGCAGGCTCGGCACCAGGTCGAAGAAGTGCGCGGACATGCGGTCCCCGGTCGACGGGTCGACCCAGGACGCGTCACCGTCCGGCTGGAACCCCGACGTGTCGGGCCTGATCCTCATACCGCTGAGCGTAGAGGGAATGTGACGCTCGCGGGGGCATTGTCACTTGATTCGCCTCTGGCACCATCTCCCCGGCATCGGCTGGACCTGCTGGTGCGGTCGGAGCCAGGAGTTCGGCGTCGAGCGCTTCCGCTGGCGCGAGACCGGGCGAGGGCCCTCGAAGTGACACGGGAGTAGGCACTGTCCGGCACGTGGTCGGTGCTCGGCGCCGCCCACGCTGGAACTGGACCGCCCGCTCGACGCGGGCCTCGGCGGCACCCGCTTCCCCCTGGTGGCACGGAAGGCCGATCCGGCGCTGTGGCACGGGATGGGCCTCGGCTGATCCGCCCGATCGGGTGTGCCGACGATCGGTCACCGGGTGCCCCGCTCCCGTATCGTCGGTGTCTTCGCCCGCTGGGCAGCACCCCGACGGAGAAGAACGAGGTGAAGCGATGCTGTGGACCATTCTCGGCTGGATCCTGTTCGGACTGATCGCCGGTTTCATCGCGCGAGCGCTGGTCCCGGGCAAGGACGACATCGGCCTGCTGCGCACGATCGTGCTGGGTGTCATCGGCTCGGTGGTCGGCGGGCTGCTGTTCGGCCTGCTCACGGTCGGCCTGCGCGGGTTCCAGCCGGCCGGGTGGATCGGGTCGATCATCGGCGCGATCATCGTCCTGCTCATCTACAACAAGGTGACCGGGCGCCGGAACCGCCCACGCGTCTGAACCACGGATTCGCCCGCCGGGGAACACCGGCGGGCGAATACCTGGTTCGCTGGGACTATCAGACGAAGGCGCTCTGCCCGGTGATCGCCTTGCCGACGATCAGGGTGTTCATCTCGCGCGTGCCTTCGAAGGAGTAGATCGCCTCGGCGTCGGCGAAGAAGCGGGCCACGTCGTGCTCCAGCAGGATTCCGTTGCCACCGAAGATCTCCCGGCTCCAGGCGACCACCTCACGCATGCGCGCGGTGACGAACGCCTTGGCCAGTGACGAGTGCTCGTCGCGGAAGACGCCGTTGTCCTGCAGGCGGGCGAGCTGGATCAGCATGCCCCACGACGCGGTGATGTTGCCCAGGCTCTTGACCAGCAAGTCCTGGACCAGCTGGAAACCGGCGATCGGGCGGCCGAACTGCTCGCGTTGCCTGGCGTAGTCCAGCGCGAGTTCGTAGGCCCCGACCATCACGCCCAGCGCCTGCCAGGCGACCCCGCCGCGGGTGGCGCGCAGGATCTCGGCGACGTCGCGGAACGAGTTGATGTTCTGCAGGCGGTTCGCCTCGGGCACCCGGACGCCGGTCAGGGTGATCTCGGCGTTCTCCACGATCCGGAACGCGGTCTTGCCCTCGATCTTCACCGGGGTGAAGCCGGGCGTGCCCCGCTCGACGACGAACCCCTTGACGTGGTTGTCGTCGAGGTCGCGCGCCCACACCACCACGTAGTCGGCGAAGGTGGCGTTGCCGATCCACTTCTTGGCGCCGTTGAGGATCCAGGCGCCGCCGTCGCGCCGTGCGGTGGTCCGCATGCCGCCCGCCACGTCGGAACCGCCGAGCGGTTCGGTCATCGCGAACGCGCCGATCTTGTCCATCGCGGCCATCGCGGGCAGCCACCGGTCCCGTTGTTCCTGGCTGCCACCGGAGTGGATCGAGTACATCGCCAGTCCGTTGTGGACACCGAAGAAGGTGGCCACCGAGGCGTCGGTGCGCGTCATCTCCATCGCGAGCATGCCGGTGAGCAGGTGGCTCGCCGCGCCGCGGTGCTCGCCGTAGCCCTCGTAGGGCAGCCCGGCGAGGCCGCTTTCCCGGAACAGGCCGATGAGCTCCTTCGGGAACTCGCCCTTGGCCCAGTTCTCATTCACCAGGGGCTTGACCTCGGTGCGCATGAACTCCCTCGCCCGGACGAGGATTTCGCGCTCGTCTTCCGGCAGGAGTGCTTCGTAGTCGTAGAAATCGGCGGTGAGCATCTCAGTTCTTCCCTTCGGCCAGTGCGGACAGGACGGCGAGTTGCCTGCGGTCGCGCGCCTCGGTGAGTTGCGAGTACGTGGCCGAGCCATAAGCCTTCTCGACGGCTTCGATGAGCCGTTCCTGTTCTTCTTCGTTCTGCGACGGCCGGCCGAGACCGGCCCACATCGTCTTCATCGACTTGCCGATGTGCTCGGCCATGTGCCGGTAGCCACCGGGTCCGCCACCCAGGTGCGAGCCGAGGAACGGCCCGACCGTGGCCCAGCGGATGCCGAGCGAGTTCGTCATCACCCGGTCGAGTTCCTCGGGGGTCACCACGCCCTGTTCGACGAGGTAGATCGCCTCCCGGCTGAGCGCGTTCTGCAGGCGGTTGCCGACGAACCCCGGGATCTCCTTGCGCTCCACCACCGGTGTGCGCCCGACGGCGGTGTAGAAGTCCACCGCGGCCCGCACCGAGTCCTCGCTCGTGCGCTCCCCCGGCACCACCTCGACCAGCGGGATCAGGTGTGGCGGGTTGAACGGGTGCCCGATCAGCACCCGGCTCGCGTCCTCCAGGTCGCCGGTGAAGGCGGACGAGGGGATGGCCGACGACGAACTCAGCAGCAGCGCGTGCCGGGGTGCCTCGCGGACCAGGGTGGCGAACAGGTCCTTTTTGAACTCGACGTCCTCGGGACCGTTCTCCTGCACGAAATCCGCGTCCCGGACAGCTTCGGCGACGTCCCCGGCGAGGTGCACCCGGTCACCCAGGCCGTCGACGTCCAGGCCCTGCGCGGCCAGGTGCGGGGTGAACTCGGCCAGCGCGGCGGCGACGGCCTCGGCGAGGTCCGGCCGCGGATCGCTGACCCGGACGGTCAGGCCGTGCCCGGCGAACAACGCCGTCCACGACAAGCCGATGGTGCCGGCGCCGATCACCGCGGCGGTGCGGGGTTCCTGGCTCATGAGCGTGCTCCTTCCCGGTAGTCGAAGACCGGCTTGACCGGAGCGAGCGTCAGGTCGGTGCGGAGGTGGCTGGCGCTGACGACCTCGAGCACCGGCAGGTCGGCCAGCGGGGCGAGGACGTGCTGGAACAGCTGCAGCCGGGCGGGGCCGGTGTAGGCCTCCTTGATCACCACGTCGGTGATCTCGGTGCGGACCAGCTCCTGCACGCGCGGCGAGCCGTCGTAGCCGGGGATGGTCTTGAGCATGAACGTCGGCACGGTGATCTGGGCCGCGGCCTCGTCGTGGCCGAGTTCGTGGTGCTTGTAGCCCATGGTCGCGGTGGCGACCCGCAGCGTGCCGTAGTCCAGGGTGCCCACCAGCACGCCGTGGTCGACGTAGAGGCTGGGCGCGCCGACCGTCTTCGGGTACGCGCTGACCTCACGCCCGGAGGCGGTCGCCGGGAAGTTGTCGAGGTACATCGCGTGCAGGTACTCGCCCCGCTCGCCGTCGAAGCTGACCTCGATCGCCTGGCCCGCCTCGGTGTAGGGGCCGTAGCCGCTGACGTCGCCCATCTTCATCACCTCGAAGCGGACGAGCGGCTCGTCGATCTCCAGGGGTTCCGGGACCACGGCACGCAGGGCGCCGGCGTCCGTGCGGTAGACGATGTTGAGGTATTCGCGGTCGGTGAACCTCGGGACCACCGGCGCGAAGGCCGGGCTGGTCAGCGGGGTGGTCACGTGGCGGCGTACTTCGTCGATCTTCATTTCACTTCCCCGTCCACTTCGGAGCGCGGCGCTCGGCGAAGGCGGTCATGCCCTCGCGGACGTCGGCCGAGGCCATCAGCCCGCCCATCACCTCGCGTTGCGCGGCGAAGGCTTCGGGCTCCGGCACACCGTCGGCGGCACGCACGATCTTCTTCACCGCGGCGAGCGCGAGCGGCGCGTTCAACGCCAGCTGCTCGGCCAGCTGCAACGCCACGGCGGCGGCGTCACCCGGTGCGGTGACGCGGTTGGCCAGGCCCAGTTCACCGGCGCGGCGGCCGGTGACCGGCTCGCCGGTCAGCAGGAACTCCATCGCGAGGTGGTGCGGGATGCGCTTGGGCAGCCGGAGCACGCCACCGCCCGCGGCGATCAGCCCGCGCTTGACCTCGGGCAGGCCGAACTTCGCGTCCTCGGCGGCGACGATCAGGTCGCAGCCCAGCGCCAGTTCGAACCCGCCGCCCATGGCCCAGCCCTCCACGGCGGCGATCAGTGGTTTGGTGAGTTCGGCCTCGGTCAAGCCACCGAACCCGCGGCCCGCCACCTCGGGCGACTCGCCACGCAACGCGGCTTTGAGGTCCATTCCGGCGCTGAAGGTGCCCTCGGCGCCGGTCAGTACACCCGCCCGCAGTGCCGGATCGGTTTCCAGCTCGTCCAGCGCGGCGGCCAGCTCGGTGGCGACCGCGGCGTTCACCGCGTTGCGCGCGTCCGGGCGGTCGATGGTGATCAGCAGGGCCGAGCCGATTCGCTCGGCACGCACTGTGCTCATGGTCTTCTCTCCTTACCGGGTGGCCAGCTCGGCGAGGACCTCGTCGGTGTCCTGGCCCGCGACCGGGGCCAGGCGGCGGATCGAGCCGGGGGTGGCGGAGAACTTCACCGGGATGCCGACCGTGCGGATCGGTCCCTCGGTCGGGTGCTCGACGGTGTCGAGCAGGTGGCCCTCGCGGACGTAGTCGTCGTCCTCGGCGTGGTCCAGTTCCAGCACCGGGGCCATCGGGATGCTGTGCTTGGCGCAGACCTCGGTCCACTCGGCGGTGGTCAGCGCCGGGGCGCATTCGTCGATCAACTCGGCCAGCGCCTCGTGGTCGGCGCCGTCGATGGCTTCCCCGTTGACGCGCGGGTCCTCGGCGAGGTCGGGGCGTCCGGCGGCGGCGAAGAAGTCGCGGAAGTTCCGCGGGTTGTACGGGATGACGCAGGCGAGCCCGTCGCGCGTGCGCACCGCCCGGTGGCCCTTGTTCATCGACAGCGGGAAGCCGGTCGGGCCCTGGGCGGGCTCGAACACGTGCCCCGACAGGTGCTCCACCAGGTTGAACGCGATCAGCGTGTCGGTCATCGGGATCTCGATCCGCTGCCCCTGCTGAGTCCGGTTCCGGTGCACCAGCGCGGCCAGGACGCCGTAGACGATGGTGAGCGAGGAGACCTTGTCGCCGAGGATGGTCGGCAGGTAGACCGGGGTGCCGAGCGCGCGATTGGCGATGTCGACCAGGCCGGAGGCGGCCTGCACGGTCTCGTCGTAGGCGGCGTTGCCCGCCCGGTCGGAGTCGCCGCGGAAGCCTTGGGCGTGGGCGTAGACCAGGCCGGGGTTGGTTTCGGCGAGGTCCTCGTAGGTCATGCCCAGCCGCTTGAGCGCGCCGGGGCGCATGTTGGTGATCAGCACGTCCGCGGTGCCGATCAGCTCCAGCGCCCGCGCCCGCTCGCCGGCGTCCTTGAGGTTGAGGGCCACGCTGCGCTTGTTGCGGTTGACGTTGAGGTTCAGCGGGGTCATGCCCGGCGTGGTCCGGTACTGGCCCACGCGCACGGTGTCGGCGGGCGATTCGATCTTGATCACGTCGGCGCCCAGGTCACCGAGGATCTGGGCGGCGTAGGGGCCCATCACCACGGTGGAGAGGTCGATCACGCGCACCCCGGCCAGCGGACCGGCGGAGTCGGTTGTGTGCACCATCACTTGGTCCTTTCGCGCCTTTTGCTTTGTTTTCCCTACCTGCAAAGCTAGACGCGGCGGACCGGAATGGGAATGATCAGTTCACGAAGAATGGTATGACCACAGCGGTCATACCATTGTTTTCCGTTTTGTCACCGAGTGAGCGGTTCGGCGAAGACCTCACGGGCCGCGGCGACGAGTTCGTCCAGGTCACCGCCGTGCGCGCGGTCGTGCTGCCAGACCAGGCCGGTGTCCAGACGGGGCCGGAAATCGGTGAACGGCAGCACGGTCACGTTGTCCAGCCGATAACCGCTCATCGGACTTTCCGGGTCCAGCATGGAAACCGAGAACGCCATTCCGGTGGAAATGATTTCGGACGCGCCGCCGTAGCCGGTGTCGGCCAGTTTGATGCGTTTGCGGATTCCCCGCTCGAAGAGTTCACGGTCGAGCTGGTCGAAATAGGCCGGGGTGATCTCGGCCGGGGTGGCGACGTAGGAGAGCTCGGTCAGCTCGGCCAGGGAGACGGCGTCCCGCCCGGCGAACTGGTCCGCCGGTACCACCGCGCCGAGCCGTTCCGTCATGACGGTCAGCTGGTCCAGCGCCGGATCGCCGACGGGCAACCGGGCCAGCGCGAGCGCCAGTTTGCCCTCGCGCACGGCGCTGACCAGCGCCGGGGTGGTCCCGGGCCATCGTTTGAGTTCGAACCGCTCGCGGACCCGCTCGGCGAGGGTGTTGACCCGCGCCCGCAGCTCGGGGTGCACCCCGGCGGGCATGCCGAGGAACACCGTGGCGCGCCGGGCCCCGGTCGCCTCGCGCAGCCGCCACGGGATGGCGTTGACCTGGTCCAGCACGTCCCGCGCGATCGGCAGCAACGCGGTCCCGGCCGGGGTGAGCGTGACGTGGTGCGTGCTGCGGTCGAACAGCCGCTGCCCGAGTTCGTGCTCGAGGTCCTTGATCCGCTGGCTCAGCGGGGACGCCGCCATGTGCAGGCGCCGCGCCGCCGCCGAGAAGTTCAACTCCTCGGCGACGGCGACGAAATAACGCAGGTGCAGCATCTCCACCCAAGTGACTTTAGGCGTTTAGGTCCACTCGCGACCGCTACCCGCCGGTGCCCACCGCGCAGGTGAGGTCCTGTGACGGGCGCTGCCCGGTGGTCAGGAACACCGTCGCCGCGTCGTTGGCGCACTTGTTGCCGCCGTACGGGTAGACGCCGTGCCCGCCCTGGTCGGTGGTCACCATCCTGGCCCGCTCGCCGAACGCCCGCCGCAGCTTCTCCGCGCCCGCCAGCGGCGTGCCCGGGTCGCGTTCGTTCTGCACCATGAGCACGTTCGCCGGGCCGCGGTCACCGATGCGCACCGGCGGCTCGGGCCGCTCGTCCGGCCAGAACGCGCACGGGCCGATGTTGCCCGTGCTGCCGCCCAGCATCGGGTACCGCAGCCGGTCCACCGCGGCACTGCGCTGGTAGTCCCGGATCTCGTCCGGCCAGCGTGAATCACCGCAGATCACCAGGAACCGGGCCGCCATGGCGTTCTGCACGTCCGCCACCGGCGGCTCGATCGGCGGCGGCTGCTGCCCCTTGTCGAGCGCTTGCCAGATATCGGCCAGCACGTGCATCAGGGCGTCGCTGTAGAGGCGGTCGAAGGTGAGCCCGCGGAACGCCGTCCCGTCGATGCCGTGGACCGGCTTCGCCTCCAGCCGCTTCGCCAGGTCGAAGAACTTCGCGGTCACCTGTTCGGGTGTGGTGCCCAGGCCGTATTCCGGGTGCGCGGCCGCGAACGCCGCGAAGTCCGGGAACCGGTCCTCCATGCCGCGGGCGAACAACCGCATGGCCGTGACGTCGTACCCGCCCGGGCCGAGGTTGCTGTCGAGCAGGATCCGGTCGCTGCGCTGCGGGAACAGCGTCGTGTACACCGCGCCGAGGTAGGTGCCGTAGGAAGCGCCGAAGTACGAGAGCTTCGACTCCCCCAGCGCCTCCCTTATCCGGTCCAGGTCACGCGCGGTGTTCGCGGTGGTGGTGTGCGGCAGCATCCACGCCGTCGGGGAGGTGGCGCACTGCTCGGCGATGGCCCGCGCGTTCTCCGCCTCCTTCGTGACATCGGCCGCGGTGTGCGCGTACGCCGGGAAGTTGCCGCGGTTCTGCTGCTCCGGCGTCAGCTCGCAAGTCACCGGCGCGCTGCGGCCGACACCCCGCGGGTCGAAGCCGATCACGTCGTAGGAGTCCAGTACTTCCTGCGGCAGCATGCCCGCACTGGCCAGCACCGCCGGGTAGCCGAGTCCTGAAACGCCGGGACCACCCGGATTGGTCAGCAACACGCCGCGGCGCTGCGCGGGCTTCTCGCTCGCCACCCGGGAAATCGCGATCTCGATCTGACGGCCGCCGGGGTCGCGGTAGTCCAACGGGACTTCCAGCGTCGCGCATTCGAGACGCGGCGCGGATTCGTTCTCCGAGCACGGGCCCCACTGCACGGTGTCCGGCGCCGCCGCCACCGACGAGCCCGGGATCACGGTCGCCGCCACCGCGCCGGCGGCGAGGACGAAGGACAAGGCTTTCTTCTTCACGGCTGCCCCCTCGACCCGCTCGCCACACAGTCACTTCCGCTCATCGCATTCCTCCGTCTCGCCCGGTTGTTCCGGTACGGGAGGGAGTCTGTCCATTCCGGCCCCACCGGCACATCGCCCCGGCGACCCGACTCGTCTTCGACCGGGGTCGGGGTCGGTATGCGACTCCGGTCGTGGGCACGACGGTCCTCGGGGCTGCTGCACCGGCCGCCCGGCTTCGCGATACTGGCCGGGTGAACACGGACGTCGCGCCACGAGCCGGCGGGTGGCAGCAGACCTGGCGGTTGCTGGCGGCCGCGGCGCTGGGCATCCCCTTCTGGCTCTCCACCGGGACGTTGCTGCCGCGGGGGTGCGCGGCCGACACGTGTTCCTGGTTCGTCACCGGTGATCCGCTGCTCGCGCTCGCCTGCCTGGTGGTGCTCCTGTGGCGGCGGCGGTTCCCGGTCGCCGTCGCCCTGGTGGTCGTGGTCGCCTCGACCGCGTCGACCCTGGCCACCGGCGCCGCGCTGCTGGCCCTGTGCTCAATCGCCGCTCGCCGCCGCCCGGTGGAGATCGGGGTCGTCGTGCTGGCCTACGTGGCCGGTTCGCAGTTCGCCGCCGAGCTCTACCCGATCGAAGCCCTGCCCGGGCCGCTGTGGTTGCGACTCGCGATCCCGGCGATGAGCGCGGGCATCGCGGTGGCCATCGGCCTGGCCATCGAAGCGCGGCGGGTGGAAGTCCGGTCCTTGCGGGCCAGGGCGGAAAGCGCGGAACGGGAACAGAGCGCACGGGCGGCACAGGCGCGGGCACTGGAACGCAACCGGATCGCCCGCGAGATGCACGACGTGCTCGCGCACCGGATCTCCCTGGTCGCCATGCAGGCCGGTGTGCTGGACCACCGAAGCGACCTCACCGCGGAGGAGAACCGCGTGCTGGTCCGCGGCATCGCCGATGGTTCGCACCAAGCGCTGGAAGAACTGCGTGGCGTGCTCGGTGTGCTCCGGGCCGATCCGGGCCTTCCGGAGCCACCACAGCCCTCACTCGACCGGATCCCCGAACTGGTGGCCGACTCCCGCGCCTCCGGAATGGACGTCACCTTCACCAGCACCGTCACGGGTGATCCCGCCGACGCCGCCGGGCGGACCTGCTACCGGATCGTCCAAGAAGGACTGACCAACGCCGCGAAGCACGCCCCCGGCGCACCGGTGGACATCGTCCTCAGTGGACGGTCCGGGGACGGGCTGCGCGTCCGCGTCCACAACTCCGCGGCCACCACCACGATCGCCCGGCCACCGGCCTCCGGGTTCGGCCTGCTCGGCCTCACCGAACGCGTCACCCTCGCCGGCGGGAAGCTCGAACACCACCCGGAACCCGGGCACGGTTACGTCCTCAGCGCGGAACTACCCTGGCCGGACCACCACGACAGGAGCGGATGAGTGGACAGCGAGCGGAAACCGGTGCGGGTGGTCATCGTCGACGACGACCAGCTGGTGCGGATGGCACTGCGGCTCGTCCTCGAGGGTGAACCGGACCTGACCGTGGTCGCGGAGGCGGCCGACGGCGACTCCGCGCTCGCCGTGGTGGCCGAGCAGCGGCCGGACGTGGTGCTGATGGACGTGCGGATGCCCGGCCGCGACGGGCTCAGCGCGACCAGGGAGCTGCTCACCCGGACTTCGCCGCCGCGGGTGCTCATGCTGACCACCTTCGACTCCGACGACCTGGTGCTCGGCGCCCTGCGGGCCGGAGCGCTCGGGTTCGTCCTCAAGGACACCCCGCCGGCGAAGATCGTCGAGGCGGTGCGGACCGTCGCCGAGGGGAACCCCGCGCTGTCCCCGGTGGCCACGGCACGGGTGATCGCCGCGGCCACCTCCGGTACGCGCGGCTCGTCCCGCGAAGCCGCGCGGGAACGACTGTCCACCTTGACCGAACGGGAACTCGACACCGCACGGGCCATCGCGGAGGGGCTGGGCAATCCGGAGATCGCCGAGCGGCTGCACATCAGCGTCGCGACCGTCAAGGCGCACACCGGCAACCTGTTCGCCAAGCTGGCGGTGGAGAACCGGGTGCAGATCGCCCTCGTGGTCCGCGACGCCGAAGGCTGACCCGCGGGATTGAACCGCGGCCGGATCGGGAAGCCGGTCCGCAGCGAGTGCCGGAAGGACGCGGGGAGGACGCCGGATGACCCTGGGAACGCTGATCGCCTTCGTGGGCGTGGTGATGCTGGCCTACGTGGTGCCGGGCCCGGACTGGATGGTCATCCTCCGCTACTCCGCGCGCAGCCGCCGCTACGGTTTCCTCGCCGCCGCGGGTGTGCAGTGCGGGCTCTGCGTACACATGGCCGCGGCCGCGCTCGGGGTGTCGACCGCGCTGCTGCACAGTCCGGTGGCCTTCACCGTGCTCAAGCTCGCCGGTGCCGCCTACCTGGTCTTCCTGGGGCTCCAGGCGCTGTGGCAGTCGTGGCGCAAGCGCCGGGGTGACGCGCCCGCCGCGGACGAAACGACCATCGTCGAAGCCGGGCCCGGCCGGGTGTTCCGGCAGGCCTTCGTCTCCAATGTCCTGAACCCCAAGGCGGCGCTGTTCTTCGTCAGCGTGCTGCCGCAGTTCCTCGATCCCGCGGGCTCCGCCGCCGCGCAGGTACTGGTGCTCGGGTTCCTGGACATCGGCCTCGGTGTGCTGTGGTGGCTGGCTTTCGTGCTGCTCACCGCGCGGTTGTCCGGGCTGATGCGGCGATCGGGACCGCGGAAGGTGCTCGACCGCGTGACCGGCACCGCGCTCGTCGGCCTCGGCGTCACCTTGGCCGCCACCAACTGAGGGTGGTGGAGTCGATGCCGCACCGCCCGCCCAGCCTTCGACCACCAGGCAGCTGTCCCACCCACCCCGCTCACCTGACGAGCGGCGCGGACCGGCTCATCCCGAGCGTACTTCGCAGGAGAGACGGGCGGGTGATCCAGATCCGGTACAGCGCGTACGCGGCCGGAAGCACGGGCAACGCCACGGTGAGCATGCCGGGGAAGTAGTAGGTGCCCGCCACGTCCACGAAATGGTTCGGCATGTCGGCCACCCGGGTTCCGCCGACGGCCGTGGTGACCGGCTCCGCCACGTCCGGCGCGATCGCCGGTCGCACCAGCGGGAAGACGAACAGCGCGAGTTCGGCGACCCGGGTGGCCAGGAACAACGTCGCCACGAAGCCGGCGACGGGTACCTGCCGATGGAGGCCGAACGCGACCAGGCTGAGTGCCGCGACCAGGCAGAGGATGATGACCACGAAGGCCTGATCGGTCCAGGCGAACCCGAACAGCCTGCCGACGGCGGGACCGTAGCGGCCGAGGTACTCCTCGATCGCGTGCACGGTGAACCCAGCAGCGGTGAGCAGGAAGACCGGCAGGATCACGGCCGGTTCGAGAGGGTGCCGCAGGCCGGTGGTGTACCAGAGCAGGTAGGCCAGCAGGCCCGGGATGCCGACGATGAACAGCGGCAGGACACCGAAGTCGAGGCTCAGGTACGTGACTCCGGCGATCAGCACCACGGCGACCACGATCGCCTGGACTCGCTCGCGCGCGGTCACCTCGTGCCGTCCTCGTACCACGCCTGCCCGAGGACCCGGGTGCTTTCCACAGTCATGACAATCCCTTCCGACGCAGTCCGCAGCGGACGAACAAGCCGATGACCGCGCAACGCGGCTCCCCGTTCGCCCGGATCCCGGCCGCGTGCGAACGCGGAGACCTCCACGGCCGCGGCGCAGCCGTGGAAAACGACCCTCTAATTCATCATGCGATGAGCTTATGCTTGAGACGATACACAGGTGAGGTTCACATAGGAAGCAGTGCCATGAGCTGTCGTGGACGCGGATCTGGTGAACGCCGCACTGACCGCCGCGAGCGGCGAGGCGACGCTCGCGGCCCAGCAGGCCCGGCCCACGACACCATCACCACCGCGAACGTCACCGCCGCCTTCGACCACCCCATCGAAGTCCACCACGACCACGGCCGCTGGTCGGCCCGCTCCCTCCTCGCCACCACCGCCCCCCTGACCCACCGGCGGCGGTTTCGAACCTTGAAGTGGCGGCACAGTCGCCCTGCGCCCCGGTCCGGTCACCGCGGCGGAGATCGCGGCTTGACCTTGACCCTGGGGCGGGGTGTTTCGGTCACCGCATGTCGCGCTCTCGTCTGGTTCTTCCCCTCTACGCTTCCGCCGAGGCCTTCTCCTTCGTCGGTAACTCGGCCATCCAGCTGGCGCTTCCCTGGCTGGTGCTCCTCCGCACCGGTGACCCGGCCGCCGCGGCGGGGGTGGCGGCGGCTACCGGGGTGGCCCAGATCCTGGCGACGGTCGCCGTCGGGCCGCTGATCGATCGGTTCGGGGCGCGGCGGATGGCGGTCCTCGCCGATGTCTGCAGTGCGGCGTCCGTGGCGGCGCTCGCGCTTCTCGACACCTTCGGCGGGCTTTCCCTTCTCGCGCTGGTGCTGCTCGCGGCGGCCGGTGGGCTGTTCGACATTCCCGGCATGACTGCCCGCCAGACCCTCATGCCCCGCGTCGCGGAGCGTTCGGGCTTCTCGCTCGACACCGTGGCGGGGCTGCGCCAGGGCATCTTCGGGGTGTCGTTCCTCGCCGGGCCGGCGGGCGCCGGGGTTCTACTAGCGGTGCTAGCTCCGGGAACCGTACTTTGGCTTACTGCGGCCTGTTCGGGGCTAGCGGCGCTAGCGACGGTGGCCGTTCGCGTCCCTCCCGTGGGTAGCGACGGTGCCGAGCCGGGGTTCCGCGGGGCCTGGCGGACCGTGCGGCGGCACCCGGTCATCGTCAAGCTGTTCGTGGTGGCCACCATGGGCTCGCTCGTCTCCACTCCCCTGCTCTCCGTGCTGCTCCCGGCGCACTTCGCCGCGCTGGGCCGCCCCGACTTCCTCGGCTTCACGATGTCCTCCTTCGCGGTGGGCGTCATCGCGGGCTCGGCGCTCTACGCCCTGCTCGTCCGCTCCTCCCGCCGCCTGGCGTGGGTCGTCTCGATCGCGGCGTCGACCACCGGGCTGGTGCTCATCGCGACGCTCGACGGGTTCTGGGTGGTCGCGGCCGGGGCGATCGTCGTCGGCCTCGGCAGCGGGGTCGTCAGCCCGCTGTTCGGCGTGGTCATCAGCGAACGGGTCCCCGGCACGCAACTCGGCCGGGTGATGGGCTTTTCGAACGCCCTGTCGCTCGCGGCCGGCCCGATCGGCCTCGGCGCGACCGGCCTCGTCGTCGGCGCGGGCAGCCTCGCCGCGCTCGCGTGGGGGATCGCCGGTGCCTGGGTGCTCATGGCGGCGTTCGCGCTGTCCGGCCGCGGGCTGCGCGCCCTGGAGTCGCCCTCCACCGGGACGGAGGACGAGGATGGAGTCGGGAAAGCGAAGGAGCACGCCATTGCTGACGATCAGCCAACTCGCTGAGCACGCCGGTTGCACCGTCAAGGCCGTGCGCGTCTACCACGCCCGCGGTCTCCTGCCCGAACCCGGCCGCGACGCGTCCGGCTACCGGCGCTACGGCGCCCAGGACGTCATCGACCTCAGTCGCATCGTGACGCTCTCGAAGGCCGGTGTGCCACTCGCCGACATCCCCGCGATGCTCGCCGCGGGGGACGAAGAGCACCGCGAAGCCGTCGAACGCATCGACGCCGATCTCGCCGCCCGCATCGACGAACTCCGCCACCGCCGCGCCCAGCTCACCCTGCTGCGCACCCCCGACCGCCTGTGCCTGCCCGAAATCGCGACCGGCCTGCTCGACCGGCTCCGCGAACTCGGCTTCTCCGAGCGCTACGTGAACATCGAGCGCGACACCTGGATCCTCGCCACCGCCGTCATGCCCGCGATCATCGACGAGTACCTCCCGACCAAACTCGCCCTGCTCGACGACGAGGAGTACGTCCGAGTCCTGCGCATCTACGACGAAGCGCTCGACTGGGCTCCCGACGACCCCCGCATCGACGAACTCGCGCGGGCGACGCTCATCGAAGGCATGCGGGTCACGATGCCGGGCGACACCGCCGCGATCCGCGAACTGCCGCCCGAGGTCGTGGACATCGTCACCGCCTACCAGAGCGACGCCCCCGCCTGGCAGGCACTCGACGAGCGCACCCGGCGGCTGGCCGACGAGTACCGGAGCGGGCGCACCACAGGATGACCCGTCCAGGAAGCCCGGACGGTCAGGACGCAAGCAGGTGTTCCCGCGCCCAGGCTTCGAATCCGGTGAGCGAGAGGCCGAGTTCCCGCGCGAACTCGGGCCGGGCGGGTTGACCGGCCACGTTCAGCCATTCATGCGAGGCACCCATTCCCGGCATCCCGGCGGCGAAAGCCTCCTCCTCGGTCATTTCCGGCGCGGACAATGGCGTGCCCAAAACCCGCGAAAGCACGTCGGCGATTTCCGCCATCGACAGGTAGTCGCTCGCCAATTCAAGTTCGACGCCGTCGAAGCGTTCCGGCGTGGTGATGGCCGCCGCGGCTGCCTTGCCGATGTCTTCCACGGCCACGAGGGACAGGTGAGTCGCGGGCTTGACCACGCTCACCAAGCCGCCGTCGATCCCACGCGGGAACAGGAACGCCATGGAGGGCAGGAAGTTCTCCATGAAGAAGGCCGGCTTGAGCAGCGTCCAGTGCGGGAAACCGGCCTCGCGGAGCCGGTCCTGGATCGCGCTCTTGGCGCCCAGGGTGGGTTCCATCGCCGCCCAGCGGCCTTCGGCCCAGCCGGGGGCCTCGGTGTGCTGCCCGGCGCCGCTGACCGAGGTGTGCACGAACTGCGGCACCCCCGCGGCCTTGGCGCCGTCGATCAGGTTGACGCCCTGGACCACCTCACCGGCGAAGTCGAAGCCCTTCTCGGTCAGCCCGGCCATCTGCACGGAGAAGACCGCGCGGGCACCCCGGGCCGCCCGGACCACCGAATCGCGGTCGTGCAGATCGCCGGTGACCAGTTCGGCGCCGAGCGCCTCGACGGCCTTCGCCCGGCCGGTGGTCGTGTCGCGGACCAAGGCCCGCACCGGGATGCCCGCCGCGAGCAGGGCGCGGGCGGTGGCACCGCCCTGCCTGCCGGTGGCGCCGGTGACCAGGACGGGTGCGGAAGCTGGGGACATGGGGTGCTCCTCGGGATCGACTAAACGGCGGGGCCCGCCGTTTAGCCCACGCTACGATATGGCGGGGCCCGCCACTTAGCCGGGGCCCGGGGAGGAACCCATGCCCGATCGCCAGCGCGCCGACGCGCGGCGCAACTACGCGCGCATCCTCGGCGTGGCCGAAGCGGAGGTTGCCGCTCACGGCGCCGCGGCCTCCCTGGAGCAGATCGCCCGCACCGCGGGGGTCGGCTCGGCGACCGTGCGGCGGCACTTCCCCACCCGCCGGGCGTTGCTGGAAGCGGTGTCGCACAAGCGGATCGAGGCGCTGAGCGACCGCGCCCGGCAGCTGACCGGCCAGGGCGGCAGCCGGGCGGCGCTGCTGGAGTGGCTGGACGAGGTCGTCGCCTACTGCGTCGACGCCCGTGGCCTCGCCGCCGCGCTGGCCTACGACGGCGCCGAACCCGGCCCGGTGCACGAGAACAGCTGCTCGGCGGCGCTGGAGGAGGCAGCGGGCCCGCTGCTGAGCCGCGCTGTCCAGGACGGCGCCGTGGCGGCGGGCGTCACCGTCGCCGACCTGATCACGCTGGCCGTCGGTGTCGTACTGGCCACCGAACTCCACCCCGAGCCCGGCACGCGGGCGCACCGGCTGTTCCGGCTGGCCGTCTCGGGGCTGAGCCCGGGATGAACCCGCTCGTCAGCGGGGAATGCTCAGCGCGAGCAACGCGGTGTCGTCATCGACACCGGCGCCGAAGCCGGTCAGCAGCTCGGTGAGCACGTCGATCGTCTCCGGCGCGGTGGCCGGGGCGCGGTCGGCGAGGTGGCGCAGCAGCTGCTCTTCGCTGTAGCGGGTGCGATCGCCGGAGGGCCGCGCTTCGGTGATGCCGTCGGTGTAGAGCAACAGGGTGTCGCCGGGGGTGAGGTGCACGGTGAGCCGGGTGAACCGGGCCTCGGACAGCGCGCCGACGACCATGCCGCCGGGCAGCTCGACGAACTCCGTGGTGCCGTCCGCGTGGATCAGCACCGCCGGTGGGTGCCCGCCCGCGGCCAGGGTGATCGCGCAGCCGCCGGGGCCGGGCACCAGCGAGCCGTAGATGACCGTGCAGAACCGCGGGTCGGAGCCGTTGTACTCCTGGTAGAGCACGGTGTTGAGGTTGTCGAGCACGCCGACCGGATCGGGGTCGTAGACCGCGGCGGCCCGCAGGGTGTAGCGCGCCAGCGAGGTCACCGTGGCCGCGACGGCGCCCTTGCCGGTGACGTCGCCGAGGAAGAAACCCCAGGTCTCGCCGGTGAGCGGGAACAGGTCGTAGAAGTCGCCGCCGACCTCGTCGATCGAGGCGGGGTGGTAGTACGCCGCGACCTCCATGCCGGGCACCTTCGGCAGGACCGGCGGCAGCAGGGTGCGCTGCAGGGTGGCGGCGAGCTTGCGGGCCCGGTCGCGCTCCCCGTCGGCCTGCCGCCGGGCGTGGAGCAGCTCCTCCTCGTAGGCGCGGCGGTCGCGGGCGTCGAAGATCGCCGTGCGGATCAGCCGCGGCGAGCCGTCGTCGTGGGTCTTCACCACCGAGGTCACCAGCACCGGCAGCCGCTTGCCGCCCGCACCGCGCAGTTCCAGCGCGAGTCCACCGGCTTCGCCGTGCATCGCCAGCAGCGGCGCGATGTGGGTCTCGTGGTAGATCCGCCCGCCGACGGTCAGCAGGTCGGAGAACCGCCGCTGCCCGACCACCTCGTCGCGCTCCAGGCCCAGCCAGCCGAGCAGGGTGGTGTTGATCTTCGTGATGGTGCCGTCCGGCAGCGTCGACAGGTAGCCGCAAGGTGCGTTCTCGAAGAGGTCCTCGATGCTGTCCTCCGGGTGGCCGGGCGTCTCCACCAGAGACATCCTGCCAGGCCGCGGGCGGTGCTGCCGCCCGCCCGCGGCCTGGGCGCGAAGGTCAGACCAGGTCGATCCGCTGTTTCTCGATCGGGTAGTGGGCTCGCGCGAAGGCGGCGGCCATCGGCGTGTTGGTGACGTCGGTGCCGGCCACGATCCGGTCGGCGCCTCCGGCCGCGAGCAGGTGGGTGGCTTCGGCGAGCAACTCGTAGGCGTACCCGTGGCCGCGGTGTTCCGGCAGGACGCCGAGGTAGCCGATCACCGGGTCGTTGTAGTGGTGGCAGGGCGCGGCGAGACCGACGAGTTCGCCGCCTGGGGTGTACGCCAGGCGCCACCACTCGCGTGGGCTGGGCATCCAGCGCAGGTAGTCCAGCTGTTCCTGGGCGGCGGCTTCGAGGCCGGATTCGGCGATGGTGCGGCGGACGTGGGCGTCCAGGCTGCCCTGGTGCACCCGGCGGAAGACGTCCAGGATCACGGCGTCGTCCGGCTCGGCGCGGAATTCGAGACGGCCGGGGCGATCGGGCAGGCCGCACTCCGGGGTCCAGCGGTAGCGGTACCGCTCGACCAGCGGGGTGAGACCGGCCGCGACGGCGGCTTCGATCCGGGCGCTCGCCGCCGCCGTGACGGCCGGGTCGTCGCGCCAGCCCACCGGGAGCAGGAGCGAGTACTCGGCGTGCAGCGGGGCCGTGCGCAACAACTCCACGGCCGCCTCGGCGTCGGTGAAGTCGAACCAGTCCAGCGCGAGCGGCTTCTCGTCGTCAGGACCGGCGAACCACGCGGCCCTGGCCACGACGGTGTCGCCGCGCAGGGCCACCCAAGTCCATTCCGGACGGTAGTCGCCCTTCGCGGCCAGGGCGGTGTAGCTCTGGCCGAAGGCGGCGAACCCGACCAGGCCGGGATCGGGCAGTGCTTCGAAAAGTGGTTCCTCGCCGGGGTTCAGCGAGCGGATGACCAGTTCGGTCATGCGGGATTCCTTCCAGGAGGCGGGTGAGCGCTCCCTGGTCAGATCCGCGACGCCCTCCGGGCGGGATGGGAGCGTGTGATCGTCGTGACCATGGTCCCACCTCCTTCGGCCGGTCGAGGGCGTGCGCCGACCCTAGTGCGCCGGTGCCGTCTCCGGCAACCGTGCGTGCGGGAACTCCGCCGAGCGGTGCTGGAAGGCGAGGATGTCGGCGTTCTGGATGGTGCCGTCGCGGATTTCGATGGCCCGCCGGATGGTGTCACCGTCGGCGTCCCACGCCCGCGGGCCGCCGAGCACCGTGCCGAGGTACGGGATGAGCGCTTCGCTGATCTCCCACGTCGCCGAATTCCACAGCCGGGACGGGCTGTGGTCGACCCCGTAGTAGGTGACGTTGTCGCCGACCACGAAGGTGGGTTCGGCGAAGGTGGTGGGCCGCGCCCAGCTGAATCCCATGGCCTCGTCGCAGGAGACGTCGACGATCAGGCTGCCCGGCTTGAAGGCCGCGAGGTCTTCCTCGAGCAGGAAGGTCAGCGGGGCGTTGGTGTCCTGCAGCACGCAGTTGACCACGACGTCGAACCCGGCGAGGAACCCGGCGAGGGGGACGCGCCCCTCCGTGGTCATCGCGTGGCTGCGGCGCGGGTTCGCCTGGTTGTGGTCGAAGTGGACCATCCGCGCGGAGTGGATCGGCGAGCCGACCGCGGTGACCCCGCGGTTGGTCAGCACGTGCACCTCGTGCACGCCGTGGGCGTTGAGCGCGGTCACCGCACCGCGCGCGGTGGCGCCGAAGCCGATCACCGCGGCGGTGAGCCGCCTGCCGTAGTCCCCGGTCGAGCCGATGCTCTCCAGTCCGTGCAGCACCGAGCAGTAGCCGGCCAGTTCGTTGTTCTTGTGGAACACGTGCAGCGCGAAGGAACCGTCGGGGTTCCAGTGGTTCATCGCCTCGAAAGCGATCAGCGTCAGCCCGCGGTCGATGGCGACCTGCGTGAGCCCGGTGTCCTGCACGCAGTGCGGCCAGCCCCAGAGCACCTGTCCCGGCCGCATCCCGGTGAGGTCCGCCGCAGCGGGTTTGGGCAGCAGGAGCACATCGCACCCGGCGACGAGTTCGGCGCCGGTGCGCAGACCGGCCACGGCGAAGCCGAGTTCGGCGTCGCTGACGCCGAACCGTTCACCGTAGCCGTGCTCGAGGTAGATCCGGGCGCGCAGATCGGCGTCGATGCGCTCGAAGTGCCGTGGGTGGATCGGCAGCCGGTGCTCGTTTTCCTTGCGGGAACGGGCGAAAATCCCGAGAGTGGACTGCGGCTGTGACTTCGCTGGCGGCACTGACGGCACTGAGGCCCTTTCTGGTTGCGGGCGCTGGAAGAACTAGTTCCCGGGCTCGGTGTGGCCGCCGGGTCGCGGGCGTGGCAGGTCGCCATCGATCTCCGCGGGTTCGCCGCCGGGTGCGGCGAGCAGGCTGGCGATGCTGTCGTTGTTGCCCCGGTGCGCGGCGGTCATCAGCACGTCGTGGGCGAACTCCGCCTCGGTGTCCGGCGGCACGACCAGCAGGGTCACGCGCTCGCCACTGGACCCGATGGCGGTGACGGTGTCCGCGGGCTGGGTGCGGAACCCTTCGGCCCGCACCACTTCGTCCCCGACGCGGACCTTCCGCGGCGTGCCGGGCCAGGTTTCGAGGTGGTAGGTGAACCGCTCGACCCCGTGCAGCCGGACCCCCAGGACCGTGAGCAGTGCGGGCAGTTCCCGGACGAGGTCACGGGATTCCGGCCACCACGCGCCGTCGACGTACCCGGTGGCGGGTGCCTTCGGCTTGAGCCGCAGGCGGGTGGCGGGGTGGAGACCGTCGGTGGCGGTGTGGGCGGTGAGGTGTGGGCCCGACGTCATGCCGGTACTCCCGTCTCCGGCCGCGAACGACCGGATGAGCGTCCGAGGACGGCGCGGGTTCGAACACCTGCGCACGAAGTGCTCTCGGACAAGGTCAAGTGTACACGAAGAGTCACGAAATCCGGCCGGACGGTCAGGTCGGCGTCCACGATCAGCGGTATGGCGTGGAGTTGTTGAGCGCGGCGTGTTCTCCCGAGCCGTTCCGCCACGGCTTCGCGTGGCGCAGGCTGTTCGAGAGGGCATGCCCGGCCGGGGCCACCCGCGGTGTCATGCCCGCGGCCCGCGCGACGGCCGCGGCTTCGAGCCTGCTGTGCACCTGCAGTTTGCCGAAGATGTTGTGCGTGTGGGTGCGCACGGTGTTGACCGACAGGAACAGTTCCCTGGCGATCTGGCTGCCCGGCTTGCCGTCCACGATGCCGCGCAGGACGTCGTGCTCCCGCAGGGAAAGGACGTCCAGCGGGGTGCTGGTGACGCGGGCGCGGTCGATCTCGGTGCGCAGTGCTTCGAGGACGAACCCGATCTGCTCGGGCCGGAAGTACGCCATGCCTTCGCGGACACCGCGCACGATGGCGATGAGGTCATCGGTGGAGCAGTCCTGCTTGGCCACCCAGGCGGCGACGCCCCAGCGGGCGGCGACCGCGATCCGGGCCGGGTCCTGGTCGTCGGTCAGCACGACCACGCGGGCCTCGGGCGCGGCGGCGACCAGGCGGCTGAGGAAGGCCGGGATGGTGGACGCCACCGGCGCGAGGTCGACCACGACCACCTTCGGCCGGGCGGCTTCCACCGTGGCGAACAGGTCGGGCGCGGTGGGCGGCGCACAGCCCACCAGCACCAGGGTTCGCGCGGCGGCCAGCCTGGCCGCCAGCGCCTCGGCCAGCATCCCCTGCTGGTCGATCAGGAAGACCCGCACCGGTGGCACGAAAGGCCCGTGTGCTCCGGTAGAACCCATGACTGCCCGCCGCTCATCCCGAGGTGGCGCGACCGCCGGGGTCTGGGGCGGGAAACTTCGCCCGGTAACCATACGGTCGCGCTGCGGCGCCGGGCAACGGCACCGCCTCAGCGCGCGAGCGCTTCACCGGATCGTCGCAGCGGCTCGCCCACCTCGTGCAGGTGCGCCAGGACGTAGCGGTAGGACCGCAGCAGCCCGCACTGGGCGTAGTCGATGCCGTGGGTGGCGCAGAACTCCCGGACCAGCGGCTGGGCGCGGCGCAGGTTGATCCGCGGCATGGTCGGGAACAGGTGGTGCTCGATCTGGTAATTCAGCCCGCCGAGCAGGAAGTCCACCCAGCGCCCACCGCGGACGTTGCGGCTGGTCAATACCTGCTTGCGCAGGAAGTCCAGCTGCGTCCCGTCGGTGTAGGTGGGCATGCCCTTGTGCCCCGGCGCGAACGAGCAGCCCATGTACACGCCCCACAGCCCCTGGTGGACCGCGATGAACGCGACGGCGAGCCCCGGGGACAGCACGGTGAACACCGCCGTGCCGTAGATCGCGAAGTGCGCCAGCAGCAGGGCCGCTTCCGTGCGGCGGTGGGAAATCTTCCCCTCCCACACCGCCTGGACGCTGGTCCAGTGCAGGCTCAGGCCTTCCAGCAGCAGGAGCGGGAAGAACAGCCCGGCCTGGTGGCCCGCGGTCCAGCGCAGCAGTCCCCGCCTGCCGCCGGTCTGCCCGCGGGTGAAGGCGAGCAGCGGGATGTCGAGGTCGGGGTCGTCGTCCTCGTGGTTCGGGCTGGCGTGGTGGCGGGTGTGCTTGCCCATCCACCACCCGTAGCTGATGCCGACCAGCCCGCCGAGTGCCCGGCCGAGCCGGTCGTTGCCGTGGCGGCCGCGGAAGATCTGCTTGTGGCCCGCGTCGTGGCCGAGGAAGGCCAGCTGGGCGAAGAGCACGGCGAAGCCGAACGCGGTGAGCAGTTGCCACCACGAGTCGCCGAGCGCGGCGAACACCACGCACAGCCCGGCGAAGGCCAGCAGGGTGAGGCCGATCTTGACGGTGTAGTACCGGGGGTGGCGGTCCAGCAGACCGGCCAGCCTGATCCGGCGGGAGAGCCCGGTGTAGTCACCCGTGTCCGGGGTGTTCGCCACCGATTCGGAGAGCGCAGGCATGCTCGTCCTTCTTTCCGGGAGGGTTCCTGCGTCGCCGAGGTCTGGGGCAACAGAGTTCCACTGATGGGGTTCCCGAACGGGTGAACGCGAAACCCCGGGTTCGCCGCCGAGGTGCTCAGCCCGCCGGGTGGGCGAGGATGGCGTCGGCGTCGGCCGCGCCCTCGATGACCTCCCGTGCGAGGTCGGACAGACGGAGGCGGTTTTCGCGGGCGTAACCACGCAGGGCGGTGAAGGCGTCCTCCGGGGAAAGCTTGCCGCTGCGCGCGGCCAGCATACCCTTGGCCTGCTCGATCACCACCCGCGTGTTGAGCGCGGTCTGCAACTGCTCGGTGAGGACCTCGGCGTGCCCGACGCTGCGCTGCTGGAGGATGCCGATCGTGGCCACGTCGGCCAGTGCCTGGCCGAGCTGGCTCGACACCACCCGCACCCCGTCCGGCTCGGCGTTGAGCAGCGACAGCGCGCCGATCACGTTCTGGCGCAGGCGCATCGGCAACGCGTGCACGGCACGGAAACCGCAGAGTTCGGCGGCCGCGGCGTACCGCGACCACCGGCCGCTTTCGGCGGCCAGGTCGGTGCTGGACACCGCCTGCCCGCTGCGCACGCACTCCACGCACGGGCCGCCGTCGGTGTCGGCGGCGAACAGTTCCAGCAACTCCGCCTTCTCCGAGGACGCCGCCGCCATCCGGATGCCACCTCGCTGGTCGGTCAGCAGCACCCCGGCCGCGTCCACCTCCAGCAGGTCCACGCAGTGGTCCACCAGCAGGTGCAGGAACTCGGACAGGTCGAACTCGTCGACCAGGGTGTCCGCCAGGCTGACGAACGCCCGCGCCACGCGCTCCTCCCGCAGGCCCGCCGCCTGCCGGTGCGCCTGGCCGGGTGTCTCTGTTGGCTCTGTACCCACCGCGGTCACTCCCCGTTGTCCAGCCGCAAACGGCGTTCGATGATGTCTTTCGCGACCTCGGCCAGTGGCAACCGGCGGGCGAACGCGTGCCCGCGGATGCGCAGCAGCGCCTCGGCCAGGCCCACCCGGAGGTCCACCGCCACCATGCCCGTGGCCTGGTGCACTTCGGCCTGGATGTCGGCCAGCGCGGGCAGCGTCATCGGCCCCAGCCCGTGCGAGTCGTGGAAGATCGCGTCGGTGGCCACGTCCGCCAGCAGGAAGGCGTCCGCCAGCTGCACGGTGGTCAGTGAGCCCGCCGCGGCCCGGTGCAGTTCGAGCACCCCGAGGCGCACCCCGCCGAACTGGAGCGGGAACGAGAACACCGCGAAGACCCCGGCGGCGAGCGCTTCCTGCACGAAGCCCGGCCACCGGCCACCCCCGTCCGCGTTCAGGTCCGGTACCAGCACCGGGCGCGCCAGCGCGTAGGCGTCCAGGCAGGGCCCGGCCCCGGTCGTGGTGACCAGGTCGTCCAGGAGGGCGCCCAGCGCGTCGGTGGTGTGGATCGTGGCGCCGCCGCCGTCGACCGTGGTCGGCCCGAGCACGCGGATCCGCGCGCCGGTGACCGCGAGTTCCGTGACGCACAGGTCGCAGATCGCGCCGAGGACCTCGGCGGCGTCGTGCGACCCGCCGAGCCGAGCCCGCAGGTGTTCGCGCCGCTGTGCGCCCACCACCCCGCCCTTCGTCGACCCTCTTCCGGCAACTCTAGTGGGGCCGGTCCGCGCGGGCCAGACCGCGCGGCACCGCCGCCCACCGTCCACAATGGACAACGGGCGGCGGCGACCGGCCGTCAGCTCACCGGCAGCGTGAACTGCCGTCGGGCGTGGCCACCAGTCCGTACGGCGCGATCTTCGCCGCGGTGAACCTGACGCACTTCCCCTGCGATTTCGCCACCTTCGCGGTGACGACCACGATGGCGAAACCCGCGGCGCACGCCCCGTTGCCCGGCGTCGGGATCGCCGAGCACAACCCGGCCGCGGCCAGCCCGTCGTCGGCGATCGTGTTCGTGTCCTTCTTGCTGAAGACGTAGCTGCAGGTGATGATTCCGCAGTCGAAGTCACCCGCCACCGAGACCGGCGTCCCCGGTGCCGTGCCCGGCGCCGTGCCCGGTGCCGCTGTCGCCGTGCCACCGGCGAAACCGGAGCCCACGACCCCCGCGAGCACCAGACCGGCCACCATTGTTTTCCTCATCGATTTCCTCCCCGGGTGTTGCGGCGGAATTTCCGCACCACGAACGTTGGCACCGGGCGCTAAGAGAACACTAACCGCGACGGTTCCAGTCCACTGAGGACGGTCAGGTCTTCAGTGCCGGGATCTCCGGGTGGTCCAGCAGCGCTTCGACGACCGCGTCGACCGCCGCGCGCGGCGCGGTTCCCCGGCGCACCACGATCGCCACGTTGCGGTGCACCGGCGTGGTGAGTTCGCGGGTGACGACCGCGTGGTGCGGGGCGACGGCCAGCGCGGGCAGCAGCGCCACCGAACGCCCGGCTTCGACGTGCTCGATCAGCAGCAGGTAGTTGCCGAAGCGGCACGCCACCTTCGGCTCGAACCCCGATTCGCGGCACAGCCGCAGGGTCAGGCCCGCCATGTACGACCCGGCCCGGTCGCACGCCCAGGCCTCCCCCGCGCACTCGGCCAGGTCCACCACCTCGCGGCGGGTGAGCGGGTGGTCCGGGGGCAGGAGCAGCACCACCTGATCCGTGCCGAGCGGGGTGATCTCGAGGTCGCCGCCCCAGGGAAACTCCACGTAGTCGGTGGTCGTGACGATCACGTCCACTTCGCCGGCCCGCAGCGCGGAACCGCTCTCGTGTGGTTCGGATTCGACGAGTTCGACGTGCAGTTGCGGGTGCGAGTCCGCCAGCCGGGACACGGCTGGCACGGCGAGGGGGTGGATCGCGCTCTGGAACACCCCGAGCCGGACGGTGCCGATCGGCTCGTCGTTCAGCGCCCGCAGTTCGGCTTCGGTTTCGGTCATCCGGTCCAGGATTTCCCGGCCCCGCCGCGCCAAAAGCACGCCGGTGCGCGTCAACCGCACTCGCCGTCCCGAACGCTCCAGCAACCGGGTGCGTGTCTCGGTCTCGAGCACCGCGAGTTGCTGCGAGACCGTCGACGGGCTCAGGTGCAGCGACTGGGCCACCGCGCGCACGGTGCCGAGGTTGTCGAGCAGGACGAGCAGGCGCAGGCGCCACGGGTTCAGCACCCCGCCATTGTGCGGTTCTGCCGAACAGCAGGGCCATGATCCTGTGCTGGACGTACCGCGGCCTTCGTTCGTAGCGTCGGGGTCATGCCCCACGAAACCCCAGCCCCCGAACGTCATCTGGTCCGCTACTCCGGCCGCGGGAGCTTCAGCCCCTGGATCATCGACCGCGCCAAGGGCACCTCGGTGTTCACCGAAGACGGACGTGAACTGCTCGACTTCACCTCGGGGCAGATGAGCGCGATCCTCGGCCACGCGCACCCCGAGATCGTCGCCACGGTCCGCGAGCAGGTCGAGAAGCTCGATCACCTCTACAGCGGGATGCTGAGCCGCCCGGTGCTCGACCTCGCCCGGCGGCTCGCGGAATCACTGCCGGCGCCACTGGACAAGGCCATGCTGCTGACCACCGGCGCCGAGGCGAACGAAGCCGCGCTGCGGCTGGCGAAACTGGTCACCGGCAAGCACGAGGTCGTCTCGTTCGCCCGGTCCTGGCACGGCATGACCCTGGCCGCCGCGAACGCCACCTACAGCGCCGGCCGTCACGGCTACGGGCCCGCCGCGCCCGGCAACTTCGCCCTGCCGGTGCCCGACCGGTACCGGCCCGGCCTCGTCGACGCCGACGGCGACCTGGACTGGCGGCGCCAGCTCGACCTCGGTTTCGACCTGATCGACGCCCAGTCGGTCGGGAGCCTCGCCGCCTGCCTGGTCGAGCCGATCCTCAGCTCCGGCGGCGTGGTCGACCTGCCGCCGGGTTACCTGGCCGCGCTGAAGGACAAGTGCCGCGAGCGCGGCATGCTGCTGATCCTCGACGAGGCCCAGACCGGGCTGTGCCGCACCGGTGACTGGTACGCCTTCGAACGCGACGGCGTGGTCCCGGACATCCTCACCCTGTCCAAGACCCTCGGCGCCGGGCTGCCGCTGGCCGCGGTGCTGACCAGCACGGAGATCGAGCGGGAAGCCCACGAACGCGGGTTCCTGTTCTTCACCACCCACGTCAACGACCCGCTCCCGGCGGCCGTCGGCAACACCGTGCTGGACGTGCTCACCCGCGACCGCCTCGACCTGCGTGCCCGCGAACTCGGCAAGCGGCTGCGCGGCGGGCTGGACGAACTGGCGCGGCGGCACCCGGTGATCGGTGACGTCCGCGGCCGCGGCCTGCTGGTGGGCCTGGAACTGAGCAGCGAGGGCGACACCGACGAACTCGGCGCCGCGGTCACCCGGCGCTGCGCCGAACTCGGCCTGCACATGAACATCGTGCAGTTGCCCGGATTGGGCGGCACGTTCCGCATCGCGCCGCCGCTGACCGCCACCGAGGCCGAGATCGACCGGGGCCTGTCGATCCTCGACTCGGCGCTGGAGTCGGTCACCGCTGGGTGAGCAGGGCGCGTTTGTCGGGTTTGCCGCTGGGCAGTGTCGGGACCCCGTCGACCACGGTGATGGTCGACGGGACCGCCGCTTCGCCCAGTTCGCGGGCCACCCTGGCCCGCAGCCCGTCGAGGTCCGGCTCGCCGTCCACCACCACGAAAGCGTGGGCGGCCTCGCCGGTGCGTTCGTCCGGTGCACCGGCCACATAGGCCTCCCGCACGCCGGGGTGCCCGGTCAGCGCCCGTTCGATCGCCCCGGCGTAGTGCACGATCGCGTTCACGATGATCACGTCGCGCGCCCGGCCGGTCAGGTGCAGGTACCCGCGCTCGTCCAGGTGGCCCAGGTCGCGGGTGCGCACCCAGCCGTCGCGGATCAGGTCGGCGGTCTCCTCCTCGTTCCGCCAGTACCCGGCGAGCACGTAGGCGGTGCGCACCCAGATCTCGCCGGTCGTCCCCGTGGGCACGGCGTTCCCGTCGGCGTCGCGGACCTCCAGGTCCACTTCGGTCCGCGGGCGGCCGACCGAGCGCAGGGCCGGTGGCCACGCGGCGACGTCGTCGGCGGTCAGCGAGGTGAGGAAGCCGACCTCGGTGAGCCCGTAACCCTGCCGCACGACCGGCCCGAAGCGGTCGAACGCCTCGGCCATCCGGTGCGGGGCCAGCGGTGATCCCGCGACCAGCAGCACGCGCAGCGCGCTCAGGTCCACTTCGGTGGTGGGCAGCACGTCGAGCAGCTGGTGCAGGCGCGGAACGGTCAGCAGGCTCGCGGTGATCCGCAGCCGTTCGAGCACCGCCGGGAAGTCCGGCGGTCCTTCCGGGATCACCGCGGTGCCCCCGGACAGCAGGCACAGCCCGAGGTGCTCCTGCATCACCGCGCTGGTCAGCGTGCCGAAGAGCAGGAACCGGCCGTACCCGGCGGCCAGTTCCGCGGTGTCCGCGCTCCACTTCGCCGGTTGCCACGACCAGTGCTCGGTCATCGCCGCGTAGGTCAGCGCGACGCCCTTGGGCGCGCCGGTGCTGCCGCTGGTGAAGGTCACCGAGGCGATGTCGTCCGCGCGGCCGCGTGCGACCGGGGTTTCCGCAGTGGACAGCAGTCCGGGCCCGATCCTCAGCACCCGCACCCCGTCCGCCGCGGCGAGCAGCTCCGGGCCGGGGTCGTCGGCCACCAGCGCGGCCACGTCCCGCCCGACCACGTGCGGCAGCTGCGCCTCGGTCAGTCCCGGCCGGACACCGACCACCCGGCAGCCGAGCGCGGCGGCGGCGAGCTGCGCGGCGAAGCCCTCCGGGGTGACCGCGGTCGCGATGGCGACCCCGTCGCCCCGGCCCAGCCCGGCCGCGGCCAGCCCGCCGGTGAAGCGCGCGACCAGGTCCAGCACTTCGAGGCGCGACACCACCCGGGTGCCGTGTTCGAAAGCCGGGGAATCCGGATCGGCGGCGAGCGAGTCGAGCATTGCCTGCGGGTAAAGATCCGTCATGCCTTCAGTGCTTACCACCATTTCCGATTTCCGGGAAAACCGATAGGAAACCGACAGGTGGGCTCACCCCGATAGCGGATGGCCCGGTGTTTGAGGTTTCAACTAACCTCGGAATCCCCACCGGACCCCGAGGGAGATTCCCTTGTCTGACGCAATTTCCGTCGAATACCTGGTGCTCGGCGCCGGACCGGCCGGACTGCAGGCCGGTTACTACCTGAAGCAGGCCGGCCGCAGTCACCTGATCCTGGAAGCCGGCGAATCGGCGGGCACGTTCTTCACCCGATTCCCGCGCCACCGCCAGCTGATCTCGATCAACAAGGTGCACACCGGCTGGAGCGACCCCGAGCTGCGGCTGCGCAACGACTGGAACTCGCTGCTCTCGGCGGAGAACGAGCCGCTGTTCACCAGCTACACCCCGCGGTACTTCCCCGCGGCCGAGGACATGGTGCGCTACCTGGCCGATTTCGCCGAGGTCCACGGGCTGCACGTCCGCTATGGCACGCGGATCAGCCGGATCAGCCGTCCGGACGAATTCGAAGCGGTCGACGAGAACGGCACGGTGTTCCGCGCGCGACGGCTGATCGTGGCGACCGGCGTGAGCAAACCGTATATTCCGGACATCGACGGTATTCAGCACGCGGAACTCTATACCGAGGTAACAGTCGACCCGGCGGAGTTCATCGACAAGAGAGTACTCATCATCGGCCGGGGGAACTCCGCTTTCGAAACCGCGGACAATCTCATCGAAACCGCGGCGGTCATTCACGTGGCGGGCCCCGGATCATTGCGGCTGGCGTGGCAAACGCACTTCGTCGGCCATGTGCGCGCGGTGAACAACAACTTCCTCGACACCTACCAGCTGAAATCGCAGAACGCGCTGCTCGACGGCCACGTGCTGGGCATCCGGCCCGACGGGGAGGACGGCTACCTGGTGCGCGTGAGCTTCTCGCGGGTGGCCGAGGTGGTCAAGGAACTGCGCTACGACCGGGTCATCGCGGCCACCGGGTTCCGCTTCGACGCCTCGATCTTCGACGAGGACTGCCGCCCGGAACTGACCATCAAGGACCGCTTCCCGGCGCAGACGGCCGCCTGGGAGTCAGTGAACGTGCCGGGCCTGCACTTCGCGGGCACGATCACGCAGGCCCGCGACTTCAAACGGTCCACCAGCGGCTTCATCCACGGCTTCCGGTACGGGGTGAAGGCGCTGCACCGGATCCTCGAGCAGCGCCACCACGGCGTGCCGTGGCCCAGCCACGAGCTGGCCCCCGGCGAGGTCACCGAGATCACCGACGCGGTGATCGAGCGGGTCAACCGCACTTCGGCCCTGTGGCAGGTGTTCGGGTACCTCGGTGACGCCGTGCTGCTCGGGGACGCACCGCGCTACCTCGAGGAGGTGCCGGTCGACCACCTGCACGAGGCGGTGGCCGCCGGCGAGTTCGGCGAGGTCGAGTCCTACCTGACCATCACCCTCGAGTACGGCGAGGACCACGACCTGGTCAACCCGTTCGACATCTCCGCGGGCCGGACGTCGCAGGAGGACACCAGCGGGCTCGACGGGCGGTACCTGCACCCGGTGGTGCGCCTGTTCCGCGGCGGAGACCTGGAGGCCGAGCACCACATCACCGAGAACCTGGAGAACGAGTGGGACAGTGAGCGGGTGCACCGGGCCCCGCTGCGCGAATTCCTGCGGGCCCAGCTCGAGCGGCCGCGGGTGAGCCTGTGACCGGTGGCGCCCTGGCCGAACTGCACGACCGGGCCAGGGAACTGCTCGATCCCGTGCACTACGACTACTTCGCCGGTGGCGCGGGCGAGGAGACGGCGCTCGCGGAGAACGAACGCGCCTTCCAGCGACTGGCGCTGCTCCCGAGGGTCCTCCGCGGACAGTCCCGCCCGGCCACCCCCGTCCAGCTCCCCGGCGCCCGCGCGTCGACGCCGATCCTGGTGGCGCCGACGGCCTTCCACCGGCTCGCGCACCCGGACGGCGAGCTGGCCACGGCCAGGGCCGCCGCGGCGGCGGGCACGGTGCTGGTCTCCGGCATGGCCGCCACGGTGGCGATCGGCGAGGTGGCCGGGGCCGCGCGCGAGGTGGACCGGAACGCCGCGGTGTGGTTCCAGCTCTACCTCCAGCCGGACGCCAAGATCACCGAATGCCTGGTGCGCCGGGCCGAGGACGCGGGCTGCTCGGCACTGGTGGTCACCGTGGACTCCCCGGTGTTCGGACGGCACGGCCGCGACCACCGCCACGGTTTCCACGACCTGCCACCGGGTTTCGCCGCCGAGAACATGCGCGACCTCCCCGGCTCCCCCGGTGTCCGCGACATCGAGATGTGCCAGGAGATCTCCTGGCGGTACGTCGAGGCGCTGCGGCGGATGACCGGCTTACCGGTGCTGCTCAAGGGAATCCTGCACCCCGAGGACGCGAAGATCGCGGTGGACGGCGGCATGGCCGGCCTCGTGGTCTCCAACCACGGCGGCCGCCAGCTCGACGTGGCCCCCGCCGCGATCGACGCGCTCCCCCGCGTCGCCGAGGCGGTCGGCGGCCGGATCCCGGTGCTGGTGGACGGCGGGATCCGGCGGGGCAGCGACGTGGCGATCGCGCTGGCGCTGGGCGCGACCGCGGTCGGGGTCGGCAGGCCGGTGCTGTGGGGACTCGCCGCGGCCGGGGAAGCGGGCGTGCGGCAGGTTCTCGAAACCCTGCGTGACGAGTACGAGCACGTGCGGACCCTGTGCGGTGGTGTGCTCGCCGGAGACCAGGTGGTGAGCCGGTGCTGAGCCTGCCCGAGCTGGTGGTCTCCCTGCGGGTCAAGGTGTTCGAGGCGGTCAACCGGGACCAGGTGATCACCCTGCCGGACTCCGACGGCCGGTTCCTGGAGGTCTACTCGCACCCGGCGGCGAACGGCCGCAGCCGCGGCGCCGAGCTGTCGGACCTGTTCTGGTACTGGCTTTCGCCGGGACCCGAGGTCCACCAGGAACACCTCGAAGCCGGTCCGCGCTACGACGACGTCGCGCGGACCACCCTGCGCGTCCTGGCCGGCCCCAGCGAAAAGCTCTTCCAGACGGCGGCGCGGTGCACGGCCGCCGTGCTGGACGCCGCGGTGCCCGGGGGCACGGCACTGGTGCGGTTGCGCGACTTGATGATGCCGGTGTGGGCGGACTACTTCTACGAACTGGTGTTCCGCGAGCCGTGCCCGCCCGAGGCGCGGAAGCTGATCGTCGGGCACGCGGACGACGTGGTGACCGCGCTGAAGTGCACCGGCCTGCGGCACCCGCGCCGCCGGGCGAAGCTGACGCGCTACCTCGCCCGGCGCCTGCCCGACGTCCCACACGAACTGCCGGCGTCGTTGTCCCGCGAAGAACAGGTTCACTACTTGCAGGGCACCTTCTTCAACACCGCCGTGGTGCAGATGTCCGAGGGGATGGCGCACCTGCTGCTCGTGCTCGCCCAGCACCCCGGGGTGCAGCAGCGGCTCGCGGACGATCCGGCGGACGAGCGGTACTTCGCCCAGGTGCTCGACGAGACCCTGCGCCTGTTCCCGCTGTTCGGCATCGCGCACCGGATCGCCACCGACGACATCGAGGTCGGCGGCAGCACGCTGCCCGAAGGCTCGGTGCTCTGCTTCTCCTACCCCGGCTACCACTCGACCGGCTACCAGGACCCGGAAACCTTCGATCCCTCGCGCTGGGACGGCCGTTCCGCGCGGGACGCGCACCACATCCCGTTCGGTGTCGCGGCGAATCGGCCGTGCCCGGCGTGGCGGGTGTCGCCGCTGGCGATGCGGGCCGCGACCACCGAGGTGCTCCGCCGGTTCCGGCTGGACTCCACCGTTTCGCACACCCGGCCCCTGCCCCACCGCGCGCCCTGCCTGCTGAGCCGCCGCACGGCTCCCCCGCCGACGCGGTGGATCCGCGCGGCCGGGGTGTTCCTGCGCTGGCGCGACCACACCGAAAGCCTGTGGCGCAGCGTGGTCCAGCTGGTGCTCGGCACCTGGATGGTGCTCGACGCCCGGCACCGGCGGCTGGCCGGGCGCTACTTCGACACCCACGACACCCAGGGCTGCCCGGTCCACCGGGCGAGCCACTGAGCACGGGAGGACCCGACCATGTCCAACACGCTGCTGGCCCCTGCCTTCTTCCTGGCGGTGGTGGTCATCCTGCTCGTCTGCCGGGCCGTCGGGTGGCTGCTGCGGGGGCTCGGCCAGCCACCGGTGGTCGGCGAAATGGTCGCCGGGGTGGTGCTGGGCCCCTCGGTGCTCGGCCTGCTCGCGCCGGACGTGGAAGCCGCGTTGTTCCCCGAGGAGCTCCGGCCGGTGCTCTACGTGGTGGGGCAGATCGGGCTGGTGGTGTTCATGTTCCAGACCGGCTACGAGTTCCGGGTGGAGCGGCTGCGACGGGTCGCGCGGCCCGCCGCGATGATCTCCACCGCGGGCATGCTGGCGCCGCTGGCGCTCGGGGCCGCGCTCACCTGGTTCGCGCACGGCAAGGTCAACCTGTTCCCGGACGGGGTCTCGCTGGTGGTGTCCATGATGTTCGTCGGCGTGGCGCTGGCGATCACCGCCTTCCCCATGCTGGCGCGGATCATCACCGAACGCGGGCTCACCGAGACCCGGTTCGGCTCGGTCGCGCTCGCCTGCGGCGCGATCGACGACGCCGTGGCCTGGGTGCTGCTCGCCGGGGTGCTGAGCATCGCCGCCGGCAGCGCGGGGCCGGTCGCGCTGACCGCGGGCGGCAGCGTGGTCCTGGTGCTGTTGCTGGTGGTCATCGTGCGGGCGAACGACAAGGCGCGCTCGCTCGTCGCCCGGCTCCCGGCCGAACACCTGCTGCTGGCGCTGGTGGTCGTGTTGTTCCTGGCGGCCTGGTACACCGACGTCATCGGGCTCTACGCGGTGTTCGGCGCGTTCAGCCTCGGCGTGGTGTTCCCGCGGTCGGCGGCGGTGGACCGGGTGGTGGCGAAGATCGCGCCGGTCGGCGCGGTGTTCCTGCCGCTGTTCTTCACCTATTCCGGGCTGAACACCGACTTCGGGCTGCTGGTCGACCCCGCGCTGCTGCTGTTCGCCGTCGCCGCGATCGCCGCCGCGGTCGCCGGGAAACTGGGTGCCTGCTGGGGTGCGGCGCGCCTCGCCGGTGAGCCGCAGGACGTGTCGCTGCGGGTGGGCACGCTGATGAACGCGCGCGGGCTGATGCAGTTGATCGCGATCAACGTCGGGCTGGCCGCCGGGATCGTGACGCGGGAACTGTTCAGCGTGCTGGTGCTGGTCGCGATCGTCACCACGGTGATGGCCACGCCGATGCTGTCCCTGTGGGACCGGCTGGACCGGCGGCGCGCCGTCGCGAAGGCCGACCGGCCGTCCGACGAGGTCACCGGCGCTCAGGGGAACACGACCGTGCTGTGACCGTTGAGCAGGACCCGTCGTTCGCAGTGCCAGCGCACCGCGCGTGAAAGCGCCAGCGCTTCGGCGTCGCGGCCGACGGTCTGCAGCGCACGCGGGTCGTAGGTGTGGTCGATGCGGATGACCTCCTGCTCGATGATCGGGCCTTCGTCCAGGTCGGAGGTGACGTAGTGGGCGGTGGCGCCGACGAGCTTGACGCCCCGGTCGTAGGCCTGGTGGTAGGGCTTGGCGCCTTTGAAGCCGGGCAGGAACGAGTGGTGGATGTTGATCGCGCGCCCGTGCAGCGCCTTGCTGGTGGCGTCGGAGAGAATCTGCATGTACCGCGCCAGCACGACCAGTTCGGCTTCGTGGTCATCGACGAGCCGCAGCAGGCGGGCCTCGGCGGCCTCCTTCGTTTCCGGGGTGACCGGCACGTGGAGGAACGGGAGGCCCGCCTGCTCGGCCATCGGGCGCAGGTCCTCGTGGTTGGACACCACGGCCACGAGTTCGCCGCCGAGACTGCCCGCGCGCCAGCGGTAGATGAGGTCGTTGAGGCAGTGCCCGAGCTTGGAGACCATGACCAGGATCCGCGCCCCACGGGCGGCGCTGAATTCGTAGGTCATCTGGAACTCGGCGGCCACCTCGGCGAACCCCACGTCGATCCGGTGCAGATCGGCGCCCTCGGGCGGGGTGACCTGGGTGCGCATGAAGAGCCGGTCGCGCACGGGATCGTCGAACTGGCGGTGTTCGCCGATGTCGCAGCCCTGCTCGAACAGGTAGCTGCTCACCGCGCGGACGATGCCGGTGCGGTTCGGGCAGCTCAGGGTCAGGGTGATGGCTTCGGCCACGGTGCGCTCGCCTCCTTCTCGGCGGACTCATATATCAATCTGCTCGTTGCCTTAGAATGAGCGCGTGACCATCGCCGAGCAGCCTCCCGCCTCACTGGCCGACCTGGCCTACGTCGCACTGCAGGACCGGCTGATCATGCTCGACATCCCGCCCATGGCCCCGATCGACGACCTGGCGGTGGCCGAATCCCTCGGCATGGGCCGCACCCCGGTGCGCGAAGCCCTGAAACGACTCGAAGTCGACCGGCTGGTGATCTCGTACCCGCGGCGAGGCACCTTCGCCACGGGGGTGGACATCACCGACCTCGCCTACATCTCCGAGATCCGCGTCCACTTGGAACCATTGGCAGCCCGGCGCGCCGCCGAAACCTCCAGCGAGCCGAGCCGCTCCAACTTGGCGACCTTGGCCGACGCGATCGAGGAACTGGACGTGCGCTCCATGGCCCGCCACGACCTGATGCACTGGGACCTGCGAGTGCACCGCGCCATCTACCGCGCCGCGGGCAACCCGCACCTCGAAGACACGCTGGTGCGCTACCACAACCTGGCCACCCGGATCTTCTGCCTCTTCCTCGACCGCATCACCCACTTCGACAGTCACATCAAGGAACACGTCGGCCTCCTACGCTCCATCTCCACCGGCGGCGCGGACGAAGCCGACCAGCTGGCACGCACCCACGTAACCAACTTCGAAACCGCCATCCGAGCCCTGATCTGACCCCTCCGCCCGCTCCCCCACCCCCGAACCCCACACTCCTGCAGCCGAACCCCACACTCAGGCACCCGAGTTCCACGTTCGGACAGCCGAGTTCCACACTGGCGTAGCCGAACCCCACACTCGGGCAAGCGAACCCCACGTTCACGTAGCCGGGCACTCACCTGAGCACGCAAGTTCCGCGCTCGCATACCCGAATCTCACGCTGAGGCAGGCGAGTTCCACGTTCGGGCAGCCGAAACCCGCACTCGGGCAGGCGACTTTCACGCTCGGGCGCGCGAACCCCGCGTTCGCGCAACCGGGGCCCACACCCAAGCAGGCGAGTTCCACTTTGCTGAACCCGAGAGCCGCACTCAGGCAGGCAGCTTTCACACTCGTGTAGGAACCCACTTTCGGACGAGCGAAACTCACGTTCGGGCTGGCGAACCCCGCGTTCGCGCAGCCGAAGCCCGCGCTTGGGCAAGCGGGATTCGCGCTCGCGTAGCTGTGGTCGGCTCTCGGGCAAGGGAGCCCCACCCTCGCGTGGCCGGGTTCTGCGGTCCCGTTGGGGCTCTTGTAGCGGGAAGTCATTGGCGGATTTTGGTCATGGTGGGGTCGTAGAGGGGTTCGGGGGTGACGGTGGCTTGTATGCGTCGGTCGAAGTAGTGGATGGTGACTGGGGTGCCGGTCGTTGCGGATGGGGGGAGCCAGGCGTAGGCGATCGGCTTTTGGATGGTGTGGCCGTAGGCTGCGGAGGTTACGTAGCCTACGGCCTTCCCGTTCAGGAAGACTGGTTCGTGGCCTAGCACCATGCTTTGGCCGTCGTCGATGGTGAGGCAGGTCAGGCGTCGGGTGGGGGGTTCGGCATCGGCGAGGGCCTGGTGGCCGACGTAGTTTGTTTTGTTCTTGTGGATGGCGAAAGCCAGGCCTGCTTCTTCAGGGGTGTGCTCGGTGGTCATGTCGGTACCCCAGGCGCGGTAGCCCTTCTCCAGGCGCAGGCTGTTGAACGCGGCGCGGCCCGCGGCGATCACGCCCAGCGGCTGCCCTGCTTCCCACAGCGCGGACCAAAGTCGTCGGCCGTGTTCGGCGCTGGTGTAGAGTTCCCAGCCCAGTTCGCCTACATAGGACAGTCGCATGGCGACGACGGGGATGCCCGCGATGGAAGCGTGCTGTAGGCGGAAGTACTTGAGTGCCTCATGGGAGAAGTCCTCATCGCTCAGCGGCTGCACCAGGTCTCGAGCGAGTGGGCCCCAGACGCCTACGCAACAGGTGCCGCCGGTGATGTCGCGGATCTGCACGTCGTCTGGCGCCTCGCGTCGGAAGTAGGCCAGGTCCAGGTTTCCGTTGGCGCCTACCTGATACCTGTCCGTCGCAAGCCGGGCCACGGTCAGGTCCGAGCGGATGCCGCCCGCCGCGTCGAGCATCAGGGTGTACGTCACCGAACCGACCGACTTGTCCATCTTGCCCGTGGTGAGGCGTTGCAGGAATTCGGTGGCGCCCGGTCCGGCGACCTCGATCCGCTTCAACGGGGTCATGTCGTACATCGCGACGCCGGTGCGTGTCTTCCACGCTTCCACCGCGGCGATCGGCGAGTGGAACATCGCCGACCACGCGTCCCGCCGCGGGGGCTGCCACTCCGGCGGTAGTTCTTCGAGCAGCCGGGCGTTCGACTCGTACCAGTGCGGCCGTTCCCAGGTGTGCGCCTCCAGGAAGTACGCGCCCAACTCCTGCTGCTGCGCGTAGAACGGACTCACCTTCAGCTCCCGCGGCGAAAGCCGGGGCTGCAACGGGTGCAGCACATCGTAGATCTCCACGAAGTTGCGTTGCGCCGTTTCGTCCACATAGGAATCGGTCGTCTGCGCCTCGTCGAACCGGTTGACGTCACATCCGTGCAGTCCGACCTCGCTTCGCCCGTCCACCAGCAGTTGCGCGACCGCTTTCGCCACGCCGGACGAATGCGTGACCCACACCGCCTCCGCCACCCAGAAGCCCGCCACGTCCGGCGACTCCCCGATCAGCGGCCCGTTGTCCGGCGTGAACGAGAAAACGCCGTTGAACCCGGTCTCGACCTTCGCTTCGCGCAGTGCGGGCAGCAGCTCCTTGCTGTGCTCCCACGAAAGCGCGAAGTCCGCCTCGGTGAACGGCAGCATCGACGGCATCGCCTGCTCGGTCGCCTGGTCGACCTCGGGCAGATCGGCCAGCCGCGCCGGCATCGGGCGGTGGGCGTAGGTGCCGATGCCGAGGCAGTCGTTGTGCTCGCGGTAGTACAGGTCGTGGTCCTGGTGCCGCAGGATCGGCAACCGCGCTTCGATCAGCTCGTCGTTGCGGCCCGCGAGTTCGGCGAGCTGCCCGGTGCGGGCGTACTGGTGCGCCAGCGGCAGCAACGGCACCTTCATCCCGACCAGGTCACCGATGGCACGACCCCAAAACCCGGCGCACGACACCACGATGTCGGCCGGGATCTCCTTCCCCGTGCCGGTGCGCACGCCCGTCACCCGGCCACCCTGCTGGAGCACCTCGGTGACCTGGGTCGAGCCGCGGAACAACGCACCACGCGACTCGGCACGCCGGGCCAGCGCGACCACCGCACGCGACGCCTTGGCCAGGCCGTCGGTGGGTGTGTGCAGCCCGCCGAGCACCCTTTCCCTATCCAGCAGGGGATGCAGCTCCACGCACCGAGCGGGGTCGACCACTTCGGCGGGCACTCCCCACGACCGGGCCCAGCCCTGCTTGCGGTGCAGATCGGCCAGCCGTTCCGGGGTGGTCGCCACCTCCAAGCCGCCGACCTGGTTGAAGCACCAGTCACCGTCGAGCCCCAGCAGCTTCTCCACGGTGTAGGCGGCGAACGCGGTCATCGTCTTCGACGGGTTCGTCTGGAAGACCAGGCCGGGCGCGTGCGAGGTGGAGCCACCGGTCAGCGGCAGCGGTCCCTGGTCGAGCACGGTGACCCGGGACCAGCCGCGCCCGGTCAGTTCGTCGGCCAGGTTGGCGCCGACGATCCCGGCTCCGATGATGACGACGCGGGGCGTGGTGCTCATGTCGGTTCTCCTCGCTGGTCGCGGAATTCCTCGGCGGCGTCGAGCACCCAGTCGGCGAGGTAGGCCGCGAAGGACTGGCGGACGAACAGGCGGAAGTCCTCGGCACCGAGCGCGAGCAGCAGCACCCCGGTGTGGCCGACCTGGGTCTGCGCGCAGGCACCCGCCGGGAACGCCGACGGCCTCAGATCCAGCGAGCAGCCCAGCGAAAGCAGTTCACGGGCCAGTGGCCCACGCAACCGGATGCTCGTGCGCTGCGCGGAAACGTCGATGGCGGCGCCGTCGAACGCCGAGACCACCCACCCCAGTTCTTGTTCGAACTCCAGCGGCTGGGCGGTCGAACTGGTGACCAGCCACTCGTCGGGGCCGAGCCAGATGAGCTGGCCCTCGCAGGTGTGGGTCCAGGTGTTCGGTTCGACCGGCAATGCTGTGCCGAGCGTGCGCCCGAGCGCCGCGGCGCCCGGGCCGTCCGGGTCGATCCGCAGGTTCACCGCGGCGACCGGGTCCTCGGCGAGCACGGTCAGCCCGCCGGACAGCCCGGCCAGCGCCGCCCGCCGGTTCTCCAGCGGGTGCGTGCGGTACAGGGTGTCAGCCATCGCGGCGGGCTCCTTCCGGGTCGACCAGCACGGTTTCCCCGATCACGGCGGGCACCAGCACGCCGGCCACCGGCACGTGCACCAGCTCGCCGATCCGCGCGCGGCCGTTCTTCACCAGTGCCAGCGCGAACGGGCGCGCCAGTTCCGCGCTGTGGTAGCTGGAAGTGACGTGCCCGAGCATCGGCACCGGGGGTTCCGGCAATTTGCCGTCCTCGTACAGCTCGACGATCTGCGAACCTTCCGGCAACTTCGTGCGGCCGTCGGTGGGCAGCAGCGAAACGAACTGCTTGCGTTGCGGATTGTTGTTCTCCGGACGGGCGAACGAGCGCTTGCCGACGAAGTCTTCCTTCTTCTTCGACACCACCCAGTTCATGCCGAGGTCCTGCGGGGTGACCGTGCCGTCGGTGTCCTGCCCGATGATCGGATAGCCCTTCTCCGCACGCAGCACGTGCATGGTTTCCGTGCCGTACGGCGTGATTCCGAACCGCCGGCCCGCCGCGAGCAGCCGTTCCCACAACGCGAGCGCATACCAGGAGTTGACGTTGACTTCGTAGGCCAGTTCACCGGAGAACGAGATGCGGGCGATGCGCACCGGGACACCGTCGAGCGTGGTGTCGCGCCAGGACATGAAGGGGAACGCGTCGTTGGAGACGTCCAGCTCGGCGAAGACCTCCCCGATCACCTCGCGCGACCGCGGGCCGACGACCGGGAACACCGACCACTGCTCGGTCACCGAGGTCAGGTGCACCCGCAGCTCCGGCCACTCCGTCTGCAGCCACTCCTCCATCCAGTCCAGGACGGTGGCGGCACCGCCGGTGGTCGTGGTGAGCAGGTAGCGGTCCTCGTCGATGCGCAGCACGGTGCCGTCGTCGAGCACCATGCCGTCGTTGCCGCACAGCACCCCGTACCGGACGCGGCCGACCTTCAGCGTGCTCATCATGTTGGTGTAGAGGCGATCGAGCAGCACGCCGGCGTCCGGGCCCTGCACGTCGATCTTGCCCAGTGTGGAGCCGTCGAGCATGCCGACGCTCGACCGGGTCGCCGCGCACTCCCGCAGGACCGCGGCATCCATGTCCTCGCCGGGCCGCGGGTAGTACCGGGGGCGCTTCCACTGCCCGACGTCCTCGAACACCGCGCCCGCTTCGGCGTGCCAGTCGTGCAGCGGCGTGGTGCGCACGGGATCGAACAGCTCGCCCCTCCCCCGCCCGGCCAGCGCCGCGAAGGCGACCGGCGTGTACGGCGGCCGGAACGTGGTGGTGCCGAGGTCCTCGATGCCCACGTCCAGCAGTTCCGCGGTGATGCCCGAAGCGAGGACCCCGGAGGTCTTGCCCTGGTCGTGCGCGGTACCGATGGTGGTGTACCGCTTGACGTGCTCGACCGAGCGCAAACCGGCGCCCACCGCGCGGCCGAGGTCGGCCACCGTGGCGTCGCGCTGGAGGTCGACGAACTGACGTTCCGGGTCGCCGTCCGTGCGCCACACCACCGCCGCCGGGGTGCGGGCCGGTTCGGGACCAGCCGCCGGTGTGTCCGGACCGCCGCCTTCGCGCAGCACCCCGGCCAGGTCGAGGGTCCCGTTGGCCGCACCGATCACGGTGACCCCCGGCAGCGAGCCGGACGGGCGGAACGAACCGAGGGAAGGGTCGTAGGCCAGCGCACCGCGAACGTGGCTGAACAGGTGCACGACCGGGTTCCAACCGCCCGAGACCAGCAGCAGGTCCGCGGGCAATCGCACGCCGCCATCGGTGGTGCGGGCGAGCACGGCTCGCACCCGCTCCTCGCCCTCCGTCCCGGTGACCATTGTGGACGGTTGTACGGTGACGCCAACGTCGTTCGCCCGGCTTTTCCAGTCGAGCGGTGGGTTCTCGCGGACGTCGAGCACGGTCACCCTCGCGCCGGCGCCCGCGAGGTCGACCGCCGCGGCGTAAGCGGCATCATCAGCGGTGAACACCACGATCTCGCGTCCGGCGAGCACGCCGTAGCGGTGCAGGTAGTCGCGTGCCGACGCGGCCAGCATGATCCCGGGCCGGTCGTTGTCCTCGAACACGATCGGCCGTTCCTGCGCCCCGGTGGCGACCACGACCTTCAGCGCCCGGATGCGGTGTACTCGCTGACGGCTGCGCTGCGCGGGCGCGTCAAACCCGAGGTGGTCGGTTCGCCGTTCGAGCGCGAGCACGAAGCCGTCGTCGTACTGACCGAAAGCGGTGGTGCGCTGCAGGTGCCGGACGCCCAGCCGCGCCAGCTCCGCCACGACGTCATCGACGAATTCGAGCGCGGGACGGCCGTCGATCACCTCGGTGCCGGTCAGGCTCCCGCCCGCGGTGGGCCGGTCGTCGAGCAGGACCACGTCCTCACCGGCACGGGCCGCCGAGAGCGCGGCGAGCAGCCCGGCCGGGCCCGCGCCGATGACCAGGGTGTCGGTGTGCGTGTGCTTGCGGTCGTACCGGGCCGGATCGGGGGTGTCGGCCAACCGTCCCTGCCCGTTGACGCCGCGCGCGACCAGGCCGTCGACCAGCTCGACCGTGGTGGCTTGCAGCATCGGCTCGGGGAACGGCCGTTCGACCTGCACCAGCGCGGTCGCGTCCTCGGTCCACGCCGCACTGATGCCGTGCGGGCGCCCGAGTTTGACGCTGGCGCCGACCAGGTGCACCCCGTTGGCCAGCAACGCCGACGCCAGTGTGTCGCCCGGGTGGCCGGTGTACTCGCGGCCGTCGAAGGTGAAGGAGAGCGTGCGGCCGCGGTCGACGCGGCCGTATCCGTGGACCCGGCTCACACCCGCACCTCCTTCGGCCGCGGCTTGGTGGTGCTGAGGAACCGGTAGGTGTGCGTGTCCCGCACGGCGTCGAACCAGCGGCGGCAGCCGGCACTGTGGCTCCACCGCTCGGCGAAGGTACCCTTCGGGTTGTCGCGGTAGAAGACGTACTCGGCCCAGTCCTGATCGGACAGTTCGGCCGGGCGCTCGGGGTAGGCGACCCCGGCCTGGCCGCCGTAGTGGAACTCGACCTCCTCGCGGGGGCCGCACCAGGGGCAGTGGATGAGTTGCATGGCAGTCCTCGCGGTTTCAGTGGGCCACGGCGGCGGCGCCGTGCTCGTCGACGAGTGCGCCGGTGGTGAACCGGCCGAGGCTGAACGGCGCGACGTACGGGTGCGGCTCGCCGTGGGCGATGGTGTGCGCGTAGCACCAGCCGATGCCCGGCGTGGCCTTGAACCCGCCGGTCCCCCAGCCCGCGTTGACGAAGACGTTCTCGTACGGCGTGTGCCCGATGATCGGGCTCGCGTCCGGGGTGACATCGACGATGCCCGCCCACGATCGGAGCAGGTGCGCGCGGGCGAACACGGGGAACAGTTCCACCGCCGCGGCCATCTGCCGCTCGATGATGTGGAAGGCGCCGCGCTGCCCATAACCGTTGTAGGCGTCCACGCCCGCGCCCATCACCAGTTCGCCCTTGTGCGCCTGGGAGACGTACACGTGCACGGCGTTGGACATGACGATGGTCGGGTGCACCGGCTCCAGCAACTCGGAGACCAGTGCCTGCAACGGGTGCGACTGCAGCGGGGCCCGGACGCCGAGGTGGTCCAGCAGCACCGAGGTGTGCCCGGCGGCGCAGAGCGCGACCGTGCCGCAGCCGATGTCACCGCGACTGGTGCGCACGCCGGTCACCCGGTCACCGTCCACAGTGAACCCGAGGACCTCGCAGTCCTGGATCAGGTCGATCCCGGCTTCGTCGGCCCGGCGTGCGAATCCCCAGGCGACGTAATCGTGCTTGGCGATACCCGCGCGCGCCTGGTAGGTCGCCCCCTGGACGGGATAGCGGATGTCCTCCGAGGTGTTGATGATCGGGCAGATCCGTTTGACCTCGTCCGGCTCGAGCCACTCCGCGTCGATGCCGTTGAGCTTGTTGGCCTCGACGCGGCGGACGGAGTCACGGATGTCCTGCTCGGTGTGCGCCAGGTTGAGCACCCCGCGCTGGGAGAACAGGATCGGGTAGCCGAGGTCGTCCTCCAGGCCCTCCCACAGCTTCAGCGAATGCTCGTAGATCGCCGCGGACTCGTCCCACAGGTAGTTCGACCGGATCAGCGTGGTGTTGCGGGCCATGTTGCCGCCGGCCAGCCAGCCCTTCTCCAGCACCGCCACGTTGGTGATGCCGTGGTTCTTCGCCAGGTAGTGCGCGGTGGCCAGGCCGTGCCCGCCGCCGCCGACGATCACCACGTCGTAGGTCTTCTTCGGCTCCGGGTTGCGCCAGAGGAAGTCGGGGTGCTCGGGCAGGTCCGCGCCCGGCGGGTTCGTGGTCATCCGGCACTCCCGTCATATCTTTGTCGGACGGCTGATATATCAGTCAAGTGTCACGCTAGACCGCTGGTCCGAAGCGGTCAACCAGGCAATCAGGTGGTCCACGTGACAGCGTGATCACGGAACGCGATCAGCGGATGGCGTCCGCGACCCAGTCCCGGAACTCGGCGATGTGGTGCTCGCTGGGCACCAGCACCCCACCGGCGGCGTAGGCCTTCGACGACATCCCGGGCTGGCAGCGCTCGCAGGCGTCGAAGTCCTGCTGGTTCACCCGGTGGAACAGCTCCACCGACCGGCTCAGGTCCGCGCCGCTGTCGATGACCGGCCGCGGGTAGAGCCAGTCGCACTCGACCACCGTCCGGTCCACCGCCATCGGGTACATGCGGTGGAAGATGACGTGGTCGGGCACCAGATTGAGGAAGACCTGCGGGTTGACGGTGATCGCGTAGTAGCGCCGGTCGTGGCTTTCGTCGAGTCCGGCGAGCTTGCCGAACCCGCCCTGCCCGTCGACGGTGAACCCGGTGACCTCCTCGCCGAACTCGGCGCCGTGGCCGACGAAGTACTGGGCGGCGTACCCGTCGGCGAACTCCGGCAGCACCTCGGTCAGCTCCGGGTGGATGGTCGCGCAGTGGTAGCACTCCATGAAGTTCTCGACGATCAGCTTCCAGTTCGCCTTGACCTCGTAGGTGATCCGGCGGCCGACGACCAGCTCGTCGAGGCCCCACCGCTCGATCGTCTCCTCGTCCCCGAGCCGGGCGGCGACCACGGCTTGCACGGTGTCGGCGAAGGACGGCGGCTCGTCGGCCAAGCACACCCAGACCGTGCCGAGCCATTCCCGCAGGGCGACGCCGATGAGGCCGTACTCGCGGCGGTCGACGTCGGCCATCGAGTTCAGGTTCGGGGCCGCGATGAGCGAGCCGTCGAGGCCGTAGGTCCAGGCGTGGTACGGGCACTGGAGCGACCGCCGTACCGAGCCGGAGCCGTCCGTGCACAACCGCGCACCGCGGTGGCGGCAGACGTTGAGGAAGGCACGCAGGGCACGGTCCCGGCCGCGGACGATCAGCACGCTCTCCCCGCCGACCTCGACCGTGCGGAAGCCGCCGGGCTCGGGCAGGTCGCCGGCGCGGGCGGCGGCGAACCAGGTGCGCTGGAAGATCCGCTGCTGCTCGCGTTCGAAGATCGCGGGGTCGGTGTAGTGGGCACCGGGCAGGGTCGGGATGAGGCTGGCGGCGGATTCCGGCTGCCTGCCCCGGACTTCGACGGAACTCACGGCGGTCCTTCCTTCCCTGCGGGTCAGTTCGAGGTGGACAGGAGTGCGGCCAGCCTGCGGCGCCAGCGCCCGAACGAGCGGGCGCGGTCGACCGCGAGCACGGCCACCGGATCACCGGTGCGGTTCCGGTAGAGCGCGAGGAAGTCGAAGGCAGCCACCTCACCCTCGAGCACCTCCACCGTGCTGTCCTCGGTGCGGTGCCCGGCGAACTGGATGCGGTGGCCGTACTGGTCCGACCAGAAGTACGGCAGCGCGTGGTGGGCAGGCGGGGTGTGGTCGTGGCCCAGCAGGGCGGAGACCGCGGCGACCGGCTGCTGCACGGCGTTGGTCCAGTGCTCCAGGCGCAGCGGCGCGGTGGCGTACGGCTGATCGGCGTTGGCGCAGTCACCGGCCGCGACCACGCCGGGCACGTTCGTGGCACCACGCGTGTCGGTCCGCACCCCGTTGGCGAGGTCGACGCCGGAGCCGATCAGCCACTCCACGCACGGCGAGGCACCGACGCCCAGCACCACGACGTCCGCGGGCAGCTCCCGGCCGTTCGTCAGCTTGACCGCCTTCACCCGGCCGTTGCCGACCAGCCCGGCGAGCCCGGCACCGACGTGCAGCCGCACGTCCCAGGTGGCGTGCAGCCGGGCGCAGACCCGGCCCATCTCCAGCCCGAGCGGCCTGCTCAGGGGCGCGGGTTCGGCCTCCACCACGTCGACCGCCACGCCCATGCCGGTGGCCGTCGAGGCGATCTCGGAGCCGATGAACCCGGCGCCGATCACCACCAGGCGCGAACCGGGCACGAGTGCTTTGCGCAGGGCGATCGCGTCGTCGAGGGTACGCAGCGTGTGCACCCCGTCGAAGGTCCGGCCCGGCAGGCACCGGGCGCGGGCGCCGGTCGCCAGCACCACACCGTCGGACACGATCCGCTCGCCGTCGTCCAGCACGACGGCGCGTTCGCCGGTGTCGAGCGCGGCGGCGGTCCGGCCGAGGCGCCAGTCGACGTCGAGCATGGCGTCCTCGGGGGTTTCGAGCTTGAGGTCGTCCTCGGAGACCGTGCCGGCGAGGTACTCCTTGGACAGCGGTGGCCGGTCGTACGGGGCGTAGGCCTCTTCACCCACCACGGTGACGCGGCCGTCGTACCCCTGGTCCCGCAGGGCGCGGACCGCGGTCAGGCCGGCGAGGGAGGCCCCGACGACGGTGACCGCGCGCATCAGGCCACTTCTTTCGCGAGCGTGCCCACCTCGGCCTCGGTGGTTTCGTGCACGTAGACCTGGCCGTCGACGAGGACCACCTCGTGCGTGCGGACCGGTTTCCGCGCGGGCGGGCCGCTCGGGCGCCCGGTGCGCAGGTCGAAGCAGGCGGCGTGCAGGGGGCACTCGACCGTGCACCCCTCCAGCCAGCCGTCGGACAACGACGCGTCCTGGTGGGTGCAGGTGTCGTCGATCGCGTAGAACTCGCCGTCGACGTGGAAAACGGCGATTGCCACCCGGCCCTGCACGCGTACAGACTCTCCGTCGGGAATCTCGGACGCCGCGCCAACTGAGATCATGATTGCTCCTGTTGCGTATCGCGGAACACGCCGTGCTCTGCGCAACAGCGTCGAACAGCTTCCCGTCGGCTGTCAATCGTCCGGAGCCAGAACCCCCCACTGAGCGCCTCGGAGTTGCAACATGCACAACAACAGCGAAACCGCCGCCGCCCGCGAGCCGAGATCGCCCAGTCAGACGGTGGATCGCGCGTTGTCGATCCTCACCCTGCTGGCCCAGCGCGGGCCGTCGGGTGTCACCGAACTGGCCCGCGAACTCGGGGTCCACAAGTCGACGACGACGCGGTTGCTGGCGGCGCTGGAGAAGTTCCGGTTCGTCGAGCAGGTGGGCAACCGCGGCAAGTACCGGCTCGGCTTCGGCATCGTCCGGCTGGCGGGGGCGACGGCCGCGCAGCTGGACATCGCGAAGGAGGCGCGGCCGACGTGCGCCCGGCTGGCGGCGGAACTGCGGGGCACGGTCAGCCTGAGCGTCCTCGAAGGCGGCGGGACGACCGCCGTGGCGCAGGAGCCGAGCACGGAACGGAACTGGATCGGCGTCCGGATGCCCCTGCACGCGACCGCGACCGGCAAGGTACTGCTGGCGAGCCTGGGGTTCGAGGAACTGAGCGCGGCGCTGGAACGCCCGCGGCAGCGGTTCACCGCGGGGACCATCACCGCCGGCGGCGCCCTGCTGGCCGACCTGAACCGCGTCCGCGACCGCGGCTGGGCCGCCACGATCGGTGAGCTGGAGGCCGACCTGAACTCCGTCGCCGTCCCGGTGCGCGGGCCGGGCGGGCGCATCGCGGGGGCGCTGAGCGTCTCGGCCCCCGCCGAACACCTGGACACCGACGACTTCCAGGACATCGCCCGGCTCCTCGTCCAGGCCGCCGACGAGATCCGCCTCCGTCTCCAACGCCAGGTGGAACCGTGACCAGGCTCGTGTTCACGGGGCGGGACGGTTGGACATGATGGGCATCCGGTAGGTAACTGTCCGACCTACAACGGGGACCGAAGGGTGTCGGGGATGCAGTGGAACAGGCGAAGCTTCCTCACGTTGACCGGCCTGGGCGCGGTGGGCGTCGCGGCCGGGGCGTGCGGATCGAACACCGGGCGTGAAGGGGGCACGTCCCTCGCCCAGTGGTATCACGCGTACGGCGAGGACGGCGTCCAGGAAGCCGTACGGCGCTATGCCGCCGAGTACCCCGGCGGGGCCGAGGTGGAGGTGTCCTGGAACCCCGGCGACTACGACTCCAAGATCGTCACCGCCCTGCAGAACAGCGCCGTCCCGGACGTGTTCGAGGCGCAGGTGAAGATCGACTGGGTGCGCCGGAACCAGGTCGTCCCGCTCGACGACCTCATCGACGGGGTGCGTGACGACTTCAGCCCCGCCGTGCTCGCCGCGCAGACGGTCGAAGGCAAGGTCTACGGCATCCCCCAGGCCACCGACACGCAGGTGCTCTTCTACCGCAGCAGCCTGCTCCAAGCCGCGGGCGTGCAGCCGCCGCAGACCGTGGACGAGCTGGTCGACGCGGCCGCGAAGCTGACCCGCGACGGGGTCAAGGGCCTGTTCGCCGGCAACGACGGCGGCGTCGGCGTGCTCACCGGTCCCCTGCTGTGGTCGGCCGGGCTCGACTACCTCAAGGACAACCGCGAGGTCGGCTTCGACGACCCGCGCGCGGCGACCGCGCTGGGCAAGCTGCGCACCCTCAACGCCAACGGCTCCCTGCTGATCGGCGCGCCCGCGGACTGGTCGGACCCCGGCGCCCTGATCGACGGGCTGGCCGCCATGCAGTGGACCGGCCTGTGGAACGTGCCGAAGATCCAGGCCGCGCTCGGTGACGACTTCGGCATCCTCCCCTTCCCCGGCCTGGACGCCGGTGGCGCGCCCTCGGTGCCGGTCGGCGCGTACGGGGCCATGGTCAACGCCAAGAGCGCGCACGTCGAGGAGGCCAAGGCGTTCGTCAAGTGGCTCTGGCTCGACCAGGTGGACCGCCAGCTCGAATTCGCCACCGGCTTCGGTTTCCACCTGCCCAGCAGGCAGAGCCTCGTCGCCCGCGCGACCGGCCTCGCCGCCGGACCGGCTGCCGAGGCGGCCGACTACGTCCGCGACCACGGCCACCTCGTCGGCGGTCCGGTGTGGACCCAGCAGTCGAACACCGCGCTGTCCGACGCGGTCGCACGGATCGCGAAGGAGGGCGCCGACCCGGTGGCCCAGACCAGAACGGCGGTCGAGGTCGCCAAGGCCGAGCTGAAGCGCCTCTTCGGGTGATCCGGCGCGACGCCAGGGCGTTCTGGCTGTTCGTCGGGCCGTTCCTGCTGGGGCTGGCGGTCTTCGCCTACCTGCCGATCGGCTGGAGCGCGTACCTGTCCTTCTTCGACGCCCGCAACACCGTGACGCCCACGGAGTTCGTCGGCCTGGACAACTACGGGCACATGCTCACCGACGGCCCGTTCCTGGCCAGCCTCGGCACCTTCAGCGTGTTCGCCGCGTTCATCGTGCCGCTGACCTTCGTGCTGTCGCTGGCCCTCGCGCTCGCGGTGAACCAGCTCCGGTTCGCGCGGGCGTTCTTCCGCTCGGTCTTCTTCCTGCCCTTCGCCTGCTCCTACGTGGTCGCCTCGCTGATCTGGAAGACCTCGTTGTTCTCGGGTGTCCGCTATGGACTGGCGAACACCGTGCTCGGCTTCTTCGGCGCGGACCCGGTCGCCTGGACCGGCACGGTCGACCCGCCGCTGTACTGGATCGTCCTGGTGACCGCGCGGCTGTGGCTGCAGCTGGGCTTCTACATGATCCTGTTCATCGCGGCCCTGCAACGGATCCCGGAGCAGCTCTACGAAGCCGCGTGGCTGGACGGCGCGAAACCGGGCTGGCAGGTGTTCCGGCACATCACCCTGCCCCAGCTGCGGGCGACCGCGGTGGCGGTGCTGCTGCTCAACCTGATCAACGCCTATCAGGCCTTCGACGAGTTCTACAACATCATGGGTGACGCCCGCGGCTACCCGCCGTTCGCGCGGCCGCCGCTGGTGTACCTCTACTACACCTCGCTGGGCTCGGGCGGGCAGGACCTCGGCCGGGGCAGCGCGGGCGCGGTCATCCTGGCGTTGATCATCGCGCTGGTGACCCTGCTGCAGGGCCGGGTGCTGCGTTTCGGGAGGCCGGCGTGAAGGTGCTCCTGCGGTGGACGGCGCTGCTGATCGCGGCGGCGCTGTTCCTGGTGCCGTTCTACCTGTTGCTGCGCAACGGACTCGCGTCGCGGGCGGAAATCACCGCGCCCGGCTGGACCTTCTTCCCGTCGACCCTGCGCTGGGAGAACCTGAGCGAGCTGTTCTCGCTGACCGACGTGCCGTTCGCGCGGAGCCTGCTCAACTCGCTGGTGGTCGCGGTCCTGCAGACCCTCGGCGTGCTGCTGCTCTCGTCACTGGCCGGTTACGGGCTGGCGCGGATCCGCTACCGCCATTCCCGCATCGTGTTCTACGCCGTCCTGGCGACGCTGATGATCCCGACCTCGGTGACCTTCGTGCCGAGCTTCGTGGTCGTCTCGACACTGGGCTGGCTCTCGGACCTGCGCGGGCTCGTGGTGCCCGGGCTGTTCAGCGCGTTCAGCGTCTTCCTGTTCCGCCAGTACTTCCTGGACTTCCCGAAGGAGCTGGAGGACGCCGGCCGGGTGGACGGGCTGTCGCGGTGGGGCGTGTTCTGGCGGATCGTGTTCCCGAACTCGAAGGGGTTCTTCGCGGCCATCGCGGTGATCACCGCGATCGGCAGCTGGAACGCGTTCCTGTGGCCGCTGGTGATCGCCCAGTCACCGGACTCGTGGACCGTGCAGGTCGCGCTGTCGGGGTTGCTGACAGCGCAGAACCCCCAGCTGAACCTGCTGTTCCTGGCCGCGGCGGTGTCGATCCTGCCGATCGTGCTGCTGTTCGCGTTCCTGCAGCGGTACCTGGTCCGCGGGGTCACCGAGTCCGGACTGCGAGGCTGACCCGCGACAAGCCGCCACGATCGCCAGTGCCCGCTCGACCGGTACGCCCGCGGGGTGCGGCACGCTGTCGATCTCGGCCCGCCAAGCCAGGAGTAACCAGTCGACCACGATGTCTCGTTCCATGAAGCCCTCACCCGTCCGTCCCCAGTGGTCAGGTAGTCGCGTGTGTTTGCGTTGGTGTTACGGCGATTTCCCCGGAACTGTGTGGCCGGTCACCGGGTCATTCAGTCCACGAAGGACACTTATCCCCCAGGTGGGTGGTTCTGCGTGGCCGCTTTGACACCGGCCCGGCCGCCGTCGCACGATTCGCTCATCTGTTCCAACGCGGTCGGCTTCCCCACGACAGCATCCGGGGAAGGTGTCGGCGGGTGTCGTTCAACGGTGGCCAGGGTTCGCGCTGGACCGACCTGGCCGCGCGGTTCGACGGCCGGACCGTCGACGAGGGCATCGAGCGGGACAGCCCCACCTCGAACCGGCGGCGTGACCTGTACGTGCCGCCGACCGACCTGCGGGCCCGGCGGATGCCCGACCACAGCGGCGCACCCCGGCGCACGCCGTTCGCCGAGCTGCACTGCCATTCGTACTTCAGCTTCCTCGACGGCGTGTCCTCACCGGAGGAACTGGTCGAGGAAGCCGCCCGCCTGGAGCTGGACGCCCTCGCGCTGACCGACACCGACGGCCTTTACGGCGCGGTCCGGTTCGCGCAGGCCGCCCGTGAACTGGGGGTGCGCACGGTCTACGGCGCCGAGCTGAGCCTGGACCTGCCGCGCCAGCAGACCGGCGTGGCCTACCCCGAAGGCGAGCACCTGCTGGTGCTGGCGCGCGGCCCGGAGGGGTACCGGCGGCTGTGCCGGGTCATTTCCGCCGCGCACCTGCGCGCCGACGCGGAGAAGGGGTTGCCGCAGTACGACCGCGCCGAGGTGGTCCGCGAGCTGGCCGGGCACGTCAAGGTCCTGACCGGCGGCGACCACGGCGCGGTCCGTCGTGCCTACCTCACCGGCGGGCTGCCCGCCGCCGACCGGGAGCTCAGGAAGCTGATCGGCCAGTTCGGGCGCGAGCACGTGGTGGTCGAGCTGATCGCGTACGGCGAGCCGCTGGACGACGTGCACAACGGCGACCTGGCCGAGCTCGCCAAGCGCCACGGCCTCACGGTGATCGCCTCCAAGGGCGTCCGCTACCACTCCCCGCGACGCGGCCGGGCGCTTGCGCCGGCGGTCGCCGCGTTGCGTGCCCGCCGGACGGTGGACGAGATGGAGGGCTGGCTGCGTGCCGGTGACGACGCGTTCCTGCGCTCGGGCGCGGAGATGGCGGACATCTTCACCCGCTACGAGGGCGCGGTGCAGAACGCCGCGCTGCTCGGCGTCGAATGTGCCTTCGACCTCAGCCTCGTCGCTCCCCGGCTGCCACCGTTCCCGGTCGAAGACGGCCACACCGAGGACAGCTACCTCCGGGAGTTGACCTGGCAGGGCGCGGCCCGTCACTACGGCCCCCGGGCGGGCAACGAAGAGGCCTACCGGCAGCTGGAACACGAGCTGGAGATCATCTCCGGCCTCGGCTTCCCCGGTTACTTCCTGGTGGTGTGGGACATCGTCCGGTTCTGCGGCGAAAACGACATCCTCTGCCAGGGCCGGGGCTCGGCCGCGAACTCGGCGGTCTGCTACGCGCTGGGCATCACCAAGGCCGACCCGGTGCGCTGGGGTCTGCTGTTCGAACGCTTCCTCGCCCCCGAACGCGACGGCCCGCCGGACATCGACATCGACATCGAATCCGACCGCCGCGAGGAAGTCATCCAGTACGTCTACGAGCGGCATGGGCGCCACCGCGCCGCCCTGGTCGCCAACGTGATCACCTACCGCAACCGGTCGGCGGTCCGCGACGCCGCCAGGGCGCTGGGCTACTCCCCCGGCCAGATCGACCGCTGGGCCAAGACGCTCGACGCCTGGGGCACGCTGGCCTCCGCCCGCGCCGACCCGGAGCAGGACATCCCCGCCGACGTGCTCGACCTGGCGTCCGGGCTGGAGGGCGCGCCCCGGCACCTGGGCATCCATCCCGGCGGCATGGTGATCACCGACCAGCCGGTCTCGGAGGTCGTGCCGGTGGAGAACGCGCGCATGGCCGACCGGACCGTGCTGCAGTGGGACAAGGACGACTGCGCCGAGATCGGCCTGGTCAAGTTCGACCTGCTCGGCCTGGGCATGCTCTCGGCGATCCACTACACGATCGACCTGGTCGCCGAGCACGAGGACACCGTGGTCGACCTGGCGCACCTCGATCTCGCCGACCCCAAGGTGTACGAAATGCTGTGCGCCGCCGACGCCATCGGCGTGTTCCAAGTCGAGTCACGGGCCCAGCTCGCCACGCTGCCCCGGCTGCGGCCGCGCGAGTTCTACGACCTGGTCGTCGAAGTCGCGCTCATCCGGCCCGGCCCGATCCAGGGCGGCTCGGTGCACCCGTACATCCGGCGTCGCAACGGCGGGGAATGGGAGCACGCGCACCCGCTGCTGGCGAACTCGCTGGACCGCACACTCGGCGTGCCGCTGTTCCAGGAGCAGGTCATGCAGATGGCCGTCGACGTCGCTTCGTTCACCGCCGCCGAAGCCGACCAGCTGCGCCGCGCCATGGGCGCCAAGCGGTCCCACCGCAAGATGGCGCAACTGCGGCAACGCTTCTACGACGGCGCCGCCGCCAACGGCATCACCGGCGCGCTGGCCGACCAGATCTTCACGCAGGTCGAAGCGTTCGCCGGCTACGGCTTCCCCGAAGCGCACTCGATGTCCTTCGCGCACCTGGTCTACGCCTCGGCGTACCTGAAGCTCTACCACCCGGCCGCGTTCTGCGCCGGACTCCTGCGCGCGCAGCCGATGGGCTTCTACTCCGCGCAGTCGCTGACCGCCGACGCCCGGCGGCACGGGGTGCTCATCCACCACCCCGACATCGTGCGCAGCCTCGCCCACACGACCACGGAACCGGACCCCGCCAGCCGTGGCGGTGTCGCGGTCCGGCTCGGGCTCGGGGAGATCCGCGGGCTCGGTGAGGAAGTCGCGCAGCGCATCGTCGACGAACGCGCGAACGGCCCGTTCACCGGCATCGACGACCTCGCCCGCCGCACCAACCTCACGACAGCGCACCTGGAAAACCTGGCCACCTCGGGAGCTTTGCGTCCTCTGGAGCCGTCACGCCGTCGCGCCCTGTGGACCGCCGGAGCGGCCGCCCGCGACAAGCCCGACCTGCTGCCGGGGACCACCACTCCCACTCCGCCGCCCGCGCTGCCCGGGATGACCGCGCTCGAACTGCTCACCGCCGACGTCCACACCACCGGCCTGTCCGCGGACCAGCACCCCGTCGACCTCCTGCGCGCCCGGCTGGACGACCGGGGCGCCTACACCGTCGCGCGACTGTCCACAGTGCTCAATGGCACGCGCGTCCTCGTCGGCGGCGTGGTCACCCACCGGCAACGCCCACCCACGGCCGGCGGCGTCACTTTCCTGTCGCTGGAGGACGAAACCGGCATCGTCAACGTCACCGTCTCGCGCGGAATGGACCGCCGGTACCGCACCCTCATCCGGACGAGCACCGCGCTGCTCGTCCGCGGCCTCCTCGAATCGCAGTCCGGCGCGCTGAACGTGATCGCGGACCACCTCGAACCCCTCGACGCGCGCGGCACCGCTCCGTCCCGTGACTACCGTTGAGCGGTCCTCGTCCGTCCGGTCGCGTGCTCAGTCTTCCTGTCGTGCGTCGGCGTGGCCGGCGAGCCGGCCGGCCAAGGCCCGGACCAGGTCGCGGAGGGTGTCGGGGTGTTCGACGACGAACGGCCGGTCGAGCGCGGCGAGCAGGGGTGGTATCCAGTCGAGCCGTTGTGCCCGTATCCGGGCCCGTAGCCAGGAAGTACCGGGGTCGATCTCCTCCAGGTTGGCGACGGACGGCGGGAAGACGGAGCGGATCTGTTCGGGTGTCGAGTGGATCCGCACGGACACCTCGTGCCGGTACGGCGCCTCGGCGAGGGCGGTCAGCACCTGCTGGGCGGGGTCGAATCCGACGGGTGTGCCGAACGTCCCGGCCAGCATCACGGCGGTCGTGATCCGGTCGACGCGGAACGTGCGCACCTGCCCGCCGGCGGAGTCGAAGGCGGTCAGGTACCACCGCCCGGAGTGCGCCACGATCCCGTACGGGTGGACGACGCGCTCGCTGGCACCGCCGTGGCCGGCGACGTAGGCGATCTCGACCGTGCGACGTTCCCGCGCCGCCTCCGCGACGGTGAGCAGGATTTCCGTCTCCGCCGTGAGTGCCGATCGGGCGGGCGTGGTGAAGTCGGCGATCTCCAGCAGCGCGTCGAGTCTGCGGCCAAGGGCTTCGGGCAGCACTCGCCGGACTTTCGCGACCGCGCTCTCGGCAGCCGCGACCGAGGTCGTGATCAACCCGGCGCGACGGCCCGCGACCAAGCCGAGCAGGACGGCGAGTGCCTCCTCGTCGGTGAGCATCAGCGGCGGCATCCGGTAGCCCGGTGACAGGCGGTACCCGCCGTGCCGTCCGCGCACCGAGCGGACCGGGATGTCCAGGTCGAGGAGGTGGCCGACATAGCGGCGGACGGTGCGCTCGTCCACGTCGAGTCGCTCGGCGAGTTCGGCGACGGTCCGGGTGCCTCCGCTCTGGAGGATCTCCAGCAAGGCCAGTACACGGGCGATCGGCCGAGTCACCCCAGAATCCTTTCAATACCGGGCGGATCCTGTCCACTATTGCCCTTAGCGTGCCCGGTGTCCCTCGGAGGACGGGATCGGAACCGCCCTCCAGCGCCGAAAGGATCCACCGTGCAGCTTGTCTCTGTCCGTGTCATCACCAACGACGTCGCCCGCCTTGCCGAGTTCTACGAGCAGGTGACCGGCCTCGGCGCGCGGCGGCCCGCCGAGCAGTTCGCCGAGCTCGTGGGCCCGTCGTGCACGCTGGCCATCGGCAGTGCCGAGACGATGGCGCTGTTCAGCGCCGGGGCGGCCGTACCCGAGTCGAACCGGACCGCGATCCTCGAGTTCCTCGTCGAGGACGTCGACCGGGAACACGAACGGCTGACGAGCCTGGCCCTCGTCCCCGAGATCGTGCAGGAGCCGACCACGATGCCGTGGGGAAACCGCTCCCTGCTGTTCCGCGACCCCGACGGCAACCTGGTCAACTTCTTCACCCCGCTCACCGATGAGGCCCGCGCGAGGCTCGCCCGCTGACCGGATCGACATCGGGGCACGAACCCACGGGTCATGGCCGGCGAGCACCGTCGATCATGGACACCAGCATCGAGACGAGCTCGTTGGCCGAGACCTGCCACTTGTGCGCGGACAGGTGCCCGTTGACCTCCATGTCGGTGATCCCGTGCGCGCTGGTCAGCAGCAGCGCGGCGAACCGCTGCGCGTCCGGGCCGCCGACGAGGTCGCCGACGATGGCGAGGAACTCGGCCATGGCGCGGTCGGCCGCCCGGACCGCCGCGTGGATCGCGGCCGGGGCACCGGCCGGGGAAGCGAACATCAGCCGGTACAGGTGCGGCTGACGGCGGCCGATCGTCATCAGCGCGGCCAGGCCTCGGTGCAGCGTGTCGGCCGAGGAGACCCGCGCGTCGGAGCGCACGGCCTGGACCTGGTCGGCGAGCCGGTCCAGCGCTTCGGCGGCGATGGTGGTCAGCAGGCTGTCCTTGTCGGGGAAGTGCCCGTACGGCGCCCCGCGGCTGACGCCCGCGCGCGCCCCGACCGCGCGCAGCGTCACCGCGTCCGGGCCACCGCTGTCCAGCAGCTCGGCGGCGGCGTCCAGCAGGGCCCGCCGGGTCGCGGCGGCGGATTCGGTACGGCTGACCATGCCGGGCACCCTACCGGTTGACACCGTCAGCTGAACTGCCTAACCTCGTTCATATGACAATGTCAGCCAGAATGTCAGCCAGAATGCCGGAGTACGTCGTCGTCACCGGGGCCTCGGCCGGGATCGGCGCGGCGACCGCACGCGAACTGGCCCGGCGCGGATTCCACGTCCTCGCCGGAGTCCGCCGCGACCGTGACGCCGACGCACTCCGGGCCGACGGCATCGAACCGGTCATCCTCGATGTCACCGAGCCGGACCACATCGCCCGGCTGGCCGCCCGCCTCGACGACGGCTCGCGGGCCGGTGGGCTGCGGGCGCTGGTGAACAACGCCGCGATCCAGCTCAACGCGCCGGTCGAGACCCTCCCGATGAGCGAGTGGCGGCGGCAGTTCGAGGTCAACCTGTTCGGCCAGATCGCCGTCACCCAGGCGCTGCTGCCCGCGCTGCTGCGCCACTCGGGGCGGGTGATCAACATCAGCTCGGTCGGCGGGCGGGTCGCCATGCCCGCGTACGGGCCCTACGCGGGCACGAAGTTCGCCCTCGAAGCGGTCAGCGACTCGTTGCGCCGGGAAGTGACGCCACTGGGCGTGCACGTGGTCGTCGTCGAGCCCGGCGCGGTCCGCACGCGGATGGCGAGCCGGGTGGCCGCCACCGCGAACGAGCTCGCCGCCGCCATGTCACCGGAACAGCGGGACCGCTACGGCAGGCTGATCCAGGCCACCAACGCGCACTCCGCCGCCCACGCCCCGAACGGCAGGCCGCCCGAGGACGCGGCCAGGGTGATCGCGAAGGCGGTGACCGCCGCGAAACCCCGTACCCGCTACACCGTCGGCCGCGACGCGGCGCTGATCACCCGCCTGACGCGGGTCCTGCCCGACCGGGTGCTCGACCGCGTCCTCGGGGCGAGCCTCCGCCCGCACTACGCGAAAGCTGCTCCTTCCCTGCGCTGAGCGGCCCCGCGGGAAGCGGCCGGGTGGGGGCGGGCCATACTGAACCACCTCGTGGCAGGGTTCCAGGCCGTCCCCTGCCACGACCCTCAAGCGCCCACGCCGACCATCTTGCGGCGGATGACCGGCGCGAAGACCACGAGCAGCATCCCGAGCGCCACCGCGGACAGGCCGATGATCCCGAAGTACAGCGGCGCCGACTCCCGGTCGTAGAACCCGACGATCTGCGCCGAGATGCCCTGGCCCGCCGCGCTCGAGGCGATCCACAGGCCCATGGTCTGGGTGGCGAAGGCGGCGGGCGCCAGCTGCGTGGTCACCGACATGCCGATCGGTGACAGGCAGATCTCCCCGACGGTCACCAGGGTGAAGCTGCCGACCAGCCACAGTGGATGCGTCTCGCCGCTGGACAGCGTGGGGATCACCAGCATGGCGTACGACAAGCCCGCCACCACCAGGCCGAAGCTGAACTTCGCGGGCGTCGACGGTTGCCGGTCCCGGCGGGCGAGCCGGATCCACAGCACCGCGAACGCCGGCGCGATCAGGATGAGCACCAGCGAACCGACCGACTGGAACCACGAAGCCGGGATCCCGAAGCCGAACGCGTCGAGGTCCGTGCTCTCCTGCGCGTACTGGGCGAGCACGATCGCGCCCTGCTCCTGGATGACCCAAAAGCACACCGCGGCCAGGAAAAGCGGGATGTAGGACAGCACCCGGGAACGTTCGGCGCTGGTGACGCGCGGGCTGCGCAGCATCACGGTGAAGTAGGCGACGGGCAGGGCGATCGCCAGCAGGCTGATCAGGTCGATCACCAGCCCGGCGCTGAACGAGCCGGTGAGGACGACCAGGAGCACGAGCGAACCGATGCCCGCGAGCACCCCGGCCGCCCACCCGCGTGGGATGTCGGCCAGGCGGATCGGATTCGTCGGCCGCTTGCTCTCGTCACCGAGGTGTCGCTGCCCCAGCACGAAAACCACCAGTCCGACAGCCATACCGGCGGCCGCCAGGCCGAATCCGAGGTGGTAGTCGTACTTCTCGCCCAGCGTGCCCACCGCGAGTGGCGCGATGAGCGCGCCGACGCTGATGCCCATGTAGTAGATGGTGAACCCGGAATCGCGGCGCTCGTCCTGCGACGGGTACAACTGCCCGACCGAGGTGGAAATGCTGGGCTTGAGCAATCCGGTACCCACCACGATGAACAGCATCGATGAGTACAACGCGGTCGCGCCGGCGGGCAGGGCCAGGCAGATGTGCCCGCACATGATGAGAATGCCGCCGTAGAGCGTGCTCCGGCTCGCGCCGAGCACCCGGTCACTGAGCCAGCCGCCCCCGATGGCGGCGAGGTAGATCGACGCCCCGTACACCGCCACCAGCGAACGGGCCGTTTCGCCCGGAATGCCCAGTCCGCCCTCGCTCACGCGGTCGTACATGTAGTACAGCAGGATGGCTTTCATTCCGTAGTACGAAAACCGCTCCCACGCTTCGGTGAAGAACAGCGTGGCGAGCCCGCTCGGATGGCCGAAGAATCCAGTCGCCGAGGTCTTCCCCACCAAGCTCCCGCCCCACGGGCGCACCCGCGTGATCCGTGGCGTCCAAAGTCCCGGCGGACGTTAACCGCCGATCACCCGCCTCGTCAATCCGGGCGGAACCGGCGCTTCAGTGACCGGGGTGGACGACGAATTCGGCGGTTCTCACGCGGGAACCGGTGGCCAGTACGCCCCACACCACCTTGCCGCCCGACAACGCGGGCGTGCAGCCCCACGCCTTCGTCACCTGGGCGACCATCAGCAGGCCGACCCCGCCGATCTCCCCGGCGGCACCCTCACGCAGTCGCGCGGGCACGGGTGAGCGGTCGCCGACCGCGATGCTGAAGTGACGCGACCGCAGTTCCAGGCGCAGGACCGGCTCCGAATCCGTGTGCCGGACGACGTTTTCCACCAGTGCGTTCACCACCAGCAGCGCGTCGGTCAGGATCGGACTGTCCGGCAGCCAGTGGTGGCACACCTGCGTGGTGAACTGCCTGGCGTGCCGGGAGGCCTCCGGCGACCGCGGCAGGGTGATCTTCGCGTGCCGCCGCCGGGGCTGGGTCGCCACGCCGCGCACGGCGTCGCCGATCGACGGGAAGACCGGGACGAACCGGGGAACCACGGCGTCCACCAGCATCCGGCGAGCCGCTTCCCGTCGTGCGACGAGGAACAGCGGCACCCCCGGCCAGTCGGAAAGCCGGTTGTGCACCTGGGAGAACACACTGAGCAGGCTCTTGTCCACCACGCTGAGCTCGTCGACCACCACGATCACCGCCGAAGGCTGCTCGACCGCGCATTTCAGGAGCGTGTCACGCAGCTTCGGGTACCCGCGGACGCCGAGTTCCCCGGAAACGCCGATCACGCGGCAACCGGCGCGCTCGTCGAGGTCGAGGCGCAAGTGCTGGCCACCGCCGGTTCGGCTGATCCGACAACTCCCGTCCGGCAAAGCAGAAGATTCGCCCATTGTGGTCGACGACTACCCACCACCGTACGCCCCGGCACCCACCGGATCGGGCGCGGGCGGCCGGTCATGAACGGTGTCACGTCGTCTCGAAGTTGGCCATCATGCCCATGTCCTCGTGTTCGGCGTTGTGGCAGTGGAACGTGTACCGGCCGCGGTAACCGTCGAACCGCGCGATCACTTCGACCGCCTCGCCGGGCCGGAGGTCGACCGTGTCCTTGCGGCCCGCGTCGTACGGTCCCGGTTCGCGGCCACCGCGGGAAAGCACGTGGAAGTGCACCAGGTGCAGGTGGATCGGGTGGTGCAGATCCGCCACGAACCGCCAGATCTCCACGTCCCCGAGGCGCGGCCGGGCGTCCATCCGGGTCGGCGAGTAGGGCTGACCGCCGATCGTCCAGCCGTGCCTGCCGCCGACTTTCCCGCTGCGGAACGAGAAGTCACGGACCACGGTCGCCCGCGCACGGTCCAGCGGCTCGATTTCGCCCAGCCGGTCCGGGATGTGGCTGTCCTCGACCCCGCTCCGGACGATCCGGAACCGCATCACGTGTGCCATCGTCCCGGTGCCGAGCCGGTTGACCAGCGTGACCTCGGTGCCCACCGGGTAGCGGCCGAAGTCGGCGACCAGGTCGTACCGCTCGGCCGGGGCGATCGGCACGTGGTCGTGCACCACCGGTGCGGCGAGCAGCCCCTGGTCCGAGCCGATCTGCGTGAACGACCCGCCCCCGGGCGGCGGCGGGTCGAGCGCGAGGTCGTAGCGGCGGGCGTTGGAGGCGTTGAGGATCCGCAACCGGTGCCGGGTCGCGGACACCTCCGCCACCGGCCACGGCGCGCCGTTCACCAGGAGCACGTCCCCGAACACGCCTTCGACGTACGGTTCTTCGACCCCGGGCACCGAACTCAGCGTCTGGTCGACCGACGGGTACCGCAGGGAACCGTCCGCCGCGAACGCCCGGTCGGTGAGCACCAGCGGCAGTTCCCGGTCACCGCGTGGCAAGGGCAGCGCGTCCTCTTCGTCGTCGCGCACCACGTGCAACCCGGCCAGGCCGCGGTAGACCGCCGGACCGGTGAAGTCCATCCGGTGGTCGTGGTACCAGAGCAGGGATGCCTTCTGCTGCAACGGGTACACGTAATCCCGCGCGCCGTGGCTGAGCCGCGCGTCCGGGTCGTGCTTCCCCGCGTGGGCGGTGTACCGGCCACCGGCGGGCAGCACCAGGTCCGTGGCGTAACCGTCGTGCTCCGGTGGCGTGCGACCGCCGTGCAGGTGCACCACGGTCGGCACCGGGAGTTCGTTGCGGTGCCGGACGATCGTCGTGCGGCCGCTGCGGGATTCGATGGTGGGGCCCGGGAAAGTGCCCTGGTAGCCCCAAATCGGTGTCCGCACGCCTGGCAGGATCTCCACGATGGCCGGTCGCTGGACGATTTCGTACCGATCGGCGTCGGCGTCCCGCGCGACCGATGCCAGCACGGCGGGGATCGGCAACGGCACCTGGAATGGCGCAGGCAACGGGATTTCGCTCGTCAGCAGTTCGCCGGTGGCGGCGGAACCGAACAGCCGCGGCCCGGTGAGCCCGGCGGCGAGCAGCACGCCCGCGCCGCCGGTCAGCCCGAGGAACCGGCGCCGCGACAGCGCGCTCACTGCCGCGCCCCGGTCCGCCAGATGGCGACCAGCATGATCGACGCCAGCGCGACCAGCGCGACACCCAGGGGGAGGTGCAGGTCCAGCGCCCCGGCCAGACCGGCGAAGTACTGCCCGGTTTCGCCGAGGACGAGCAACAGGCTCGCCCAGAACGGCCAGCGCGTTCCCTCGCGCCGCCACAGCAGCGCGGCCGGCACCAGTTGCGCCAAACCGAGGTAGGACACCAGATCGGCGCCGAGCGCGTGCAGCGCCAGCATGTCGTAGTCGCCGACGAGATAACCACCGGCGAACACCGGCTGCCCGAACACCGCCACGGCGTGCACCGTGACGAACCCGCGCACCACCCCCAGTACCGCACTCATCCCCAGTCCTTCCCCTTCGCTTCCCCTCGAAGTTAGGACCGGGGTCCGATGCTGTCCAAGACCGGAAGTGCCATGAACCCATGACGACAGGGCTATGAATGGGCGCCGGAAAATTCCTCCCCCATCCGGGTGGGTTCCCGGGTACGATCTCCCTCCAAGATCTCCTTGTTGCGGCGAAGGGATCACCCGATGACCAGGCAACACAACGACGTGACCGCCGGGTTCCCCCGGAGCAGGCACCTGGCACCGCCCGAGATCAGACCGCTCCCGGCACCACCCGCCTCCACCTGGCGGATCATCGGCCCGGGCATCGTCGCCGCGGGCGTCGGGCTGGCCTCCGGCGAGTTCATCCTCTTCCCCTACATCGCCTCCCAGGTCGGGCTGGTGTTCGTCTGGGCGGCGCTGGTCGGCCTGGCCACGCAGTTCTTCCTGAACATGGAGATCGAGCGGTACACGCTCGCCACCGGGGAGACCGCGCTCACCGGCTTCAGCCGCTACTGGCGGCACTGGGGCCTGGTGTTCGCCATCCTGACCATGCTGGCGAACCTGTGGCCCGGCTGGGCGACCAGCTCGGCGACGCTGATCACCTACCTGTGGGGCGGGAACGTCCAGTGGATCTCGGTCGGGCTGCTGCTGGCCATCGGCCTGATCCTCACCCTGGCCCCGGTCGTCTACGTGGCACTGGAACGCGCCGAGATGCTGAAGGTCGCGGCGGTGCTCGTGCTGCTGGCGGTCGGCGCGGTGGTCGCGATCACCGCGAGCGCCTGGGCGGACGTGCCCAAGATCATCACCGAGGCGAGCGTGCCGGTCGACCTAGGGCTGGCGTTCCTGATGGGCGCGCTCGCCTTCGCCGGCGCCGGTGGCGGGCAGAACCTGGTGCAGAGCAACTGGATCCGCGACAAGGGCTTCGGCATGGGCAAGTACGTGCCGCGGATCAAGAGCCCGGTCACCGGCAAGCCGGAGGCCGCGCCGAGCACCGGGTTCATCTTCGAACCGACCGACGAGCACCTGTCGCGGTGGCGCGCGTGGTGGCGGTTCGCCAACCGCGAGCAGCTCTCCACCTTCGTGCTGATCACCTTCCTGTCGATCATGTTCACCTCGCTGCTGGCCTACTCGACCGTGTACGGCAGGCCGGGCCTGCCGAACAACATCGGGTTCCTGCGGATCGAGGGCGAGGTGCTGAAGGAGACCGTCGGCGCCTGGTTCGGCACGCTGTTCTGGGTGGTCGGCGCGTTCGCGTTGTTCGCCGCGGCACTGGGCATCGTGGACTATTCGAGCCGCCTCACCGCGGACGTGCTCAAGACCGCGTACGTCAAGGACGCCAAGGAGAGCACGCTCTACTTCGCCGTGGTGTGGGTGCTGGTGCTCGCGGGGTGCGTGATCGTGCTGGCCGGGTTCGCGCAGCCGCTGATCCTGCTGGTGATCTCCGCCTGCGTGGGCGGGCTGATGATGTTCATCTACTCCGGACTGCTCATCGTGCTCAACCGCAAGGTGCTGCCCGAACCGATCCGCATCCGCGCCGGGCGCACCGCGGTGCTCGGCTGGTCGGTGGCGTTGTTCGGGGTGCTGAGCGTGCTGACCATCATCGAGCAGGTGGGCAAGTTGTTCTGAGTTCCGGCCTGCGGTCACGGCGGGATGGCGACACCGCCCGGTTCGACGGCATCAGCCACGAGTAGCTAGACCTTGTCCGGCAAGCCACGATCATGCTCTCCGCGCCCAGCGGCCAATGCTATGAGTGGGGCATTACTTGCGTTGATTGCAAGTAATGCCCCACTCATAGCAATCGAAGTGGGCTCAGTCGACCGGGAAGAGTCGCCCGGTCGACTGGATCACGAAGCACATCGACCAGACTCACCGGACAGTGCTTAGACGTTCGCGCCACCGGACGAACGCGGTGACGAGTTCGGCGGGTGCTCCGGCTGCACGCAGCCGGGGCACCTGGTCGTCGAGGTAGTACCGGTAGATCGGGAGCAAACCCGCCGCCAGCAAGGGATCCGCCTCGGCGGGGTCCAGCGGGCGTCCCGCCCGGACCTGCTCGGCCAGCCGGACGAGCGCCGCCGCGGGCGCCTCCGGCTGGGCGAGGTACCAGGCGATCGCCTCGTCGTTGCGTGCGGCGCGGCCGGTGGTTTCCCGGTTCGTGTAGAGGAAACGCACCGGGAACAACACGGCCTTGGTGAACCAGACGAGGTCCTTCAGCAACCGGCGCGGCTCGCGGAACTCCGCGACCACCTCGTCCGTGGCCAGCACGCCGACGGCGAACCTGGCCCCCTCCAGCAGTATCTCCTCAGTGGACGGTCGTGCCACCTGTGAGGCGACGTCGTCGCCGAACAGGAGTTCACTGTGGACAGCCAGCTCCAGCCGGTCGATGGCGGGGAACCGGCCGTCGTCGCGGCCTTCGCGCAACGCCGGCAACGAACCCCAGAACGCGGAAACCTTGCGGTGCAGGGCTCCTCGCTCACGCAGGGACTCGCTCGTGGCCTGGAAGGCCGCCGCGTCACCCTCCCGGCTGCCGGTGAGGACCAGGGCGAGGTCGATGTCGCTGACCGCCGCGGAATAACCGCCGTACGACAGGCTGCCGAGCAGGTAGGCGGCCGCCAGGCGGCCGTCGAAGGTTTCCGCGTAGGCACGGGCGCTTTCCAGCGCGACGGCCCTCGCCGCCTGTTCGGGGTCGGTCATACGGCGACGAGACCGCTGTCCTGACGGGCGCATTCGGCGATGCGGTCCGACACCACGCCGATGACCTGCCACGCGCGGTCCAGCACGGCGATCAGGTCTTCGACGTTCCAGTCGCTTCGCCGGCGCAGCACCCGGTACCCCATCTCGAGGTGCTCGACATCGGCTTCGTCGTGCAGTTCGAAGTACGGGTCGTCGGGGAACGCGCGGGTACCGGCCTGGCTCAGCACCAGGCTTCCCGCCTCGAGCGCGAGGTGCGCGAGCACGGTGCGCTGGATGCTCGGCAGCACGGCGAACTGGTCGACGAACCACGAGGCGCCGGCTTCGATGACCGGGTCCCAGACCACGCGCGTGTCCGCGGCGCGGGTCCTGGCCAGGATGGCGTCGTGGCCGACTTCTTCCTGCTGGTGCTCCAAAGCGAGGGCTCGCTGCTCCGGGTCGGTCTCGAAGGTGACCCGGGCGCTGATCATCCGCTGGAAGGCGTTGGACCACGGCTGCAGGTAGGTCAGCACGGCCCGCTTGGCCTGCTCGGGGGTGTTCTCGTCGGCCAGCAGGCGGATCAGCGGTGATGCCGCGTATTCCTGTTGCCGCTGCTCGTTGTAACGGGCGATGCGATCGACGTCCTGGCTCACGATCGGCTCCTTCTGGTGGCGGTGCGCGAGATCATCTTTCCGTGGAAGTGGCTCAAGATCAACGGCCGGGAACGGGCCGGGGGCCGGCCGGTCGTAGACGGGGAACCGGAAGTAGGTGGTGACATCGGCCCGCCTGCCCGCGGCCCGGTAGCTCACCAGCTCCAGCAGTCCCCGGCTGCCCTCCAGCGGCCCGGCGGCCAACGCGCTGGTCAGCGCCCGGAACCCGGCCGGGTCCACGCCTTCACGGCGAAGCAGCGCGGCGGTGCGGTCCACGGCTTCGCGGTCGTCGGCGGCCAGGTCGGCCATCCGGAGATAGGTGGTGCATTCGTCCGGTTGGTCCAGACCAGCACGGAAAGCCAGGCAGCTCAACGCCGCTTCGCCCGCGTCGGTCCGCGTGCCGGCGAGCGTGCGGTAGGCGGCCAGCGCGCTCACCGGATCATGGCGCCGGGCCACCGAAGCGACGCGGTTCACCTCGGCGAGGTCGGCGTTGTGGTTGCGGTAGTACAGCTTCACCCTGGCGTCGGCGCCGTCTGCCAGGTCCACGGCGAAGAACTCGATCTCACGCTGCCCGTCGGCGCCTTCCACCTGCGCACGGGCGTGCTCCCACGCCGCCGTCATGCCCAGCTGGCGCATGGCCGCGTCCACCGCGGCGTAACGTTCCTCGTGGGGCCAGGTGTACAGGCCGAAGTATGTCTTGTGGACGATCGGCCCGGGCGGGCGCCAGGCGAGCGAATGCCACAGCGGCGCGGACGACGAGCGGCCGGCGTGCGTGGTGAAGACGTCGTGGATCCGTCCCCACCTGCGGCTCACCGCAGACGAGCCGGAGAGCGAGACCTGCGACCCCGCAACGGAAATCAGCTCCCGGCGGAACCAGGCCTCGTCGCCGAGGCAGTCGAACAGCACCCGCAGTTCAGGGTGCGTTCCGGACCAGTTCACCGACATCTCGGCCGGAAACCCGTCCCCCGCAACGTAGGACGGTGTTTCCGGGGCGAAACCGATGCGCTTGTCCGCCCAGCCGGGCAGCGACCCGCGGAGCACGGACGCGCTCCTGGCGGTCTCCGCCGCCGGTACGCCGAGTGCGGTGCAGGCGGTGGTCCACAGTGCACACAGGAACTCGCCGAACAGCTGGTCGTTCGAGGGATAGCTCCCGTTTTCCCTTACCTGATCGGACATCCACGGAGAGCCAGTGATCACGCGGCCGATGCTAGCACTTAGGTGAGAGTTCAACTGTATTCCTGAACCCGGGTGGACTAGTCAATTGGGCCATGTGGGTTGATCAAGACTCGTCCCGGGGCAGCCGGGCACCCACCGTCACCGGCAGCCGGGGGAGGGCTGCCGGTGCCGCGGAAACCGTTGCGCCGCAGGTCAGACCGCGGCAGGCACCGCCGCGGTCATCGCGTGCTTGACCAGGCGGATGAGGGCGAGCTTGCTGGAGTCACGGTCGCGTGCGTCACACATGACGATCGGCACGCGGTCCGGTACGACCACTGCCTCACGGATCTCGTCGGCGGTGTAGCGCGGCGCGTTGTCGAAGCAGTTCACCGCCACGATGAACGGGATCTTCCGCCGCTCGAAGAAGTCGATGGCCGCGAAGCTGGTCTCCAGGCGCCGGGTGTCGACGAGCACGATGGTGCCGATGGCGCCGCGCGCCAGGTCGTCCCACATGAACCAGAAGCGCGACTGCCCCGGCGTGCCGAACAGGTACAGCACGTGGCGCGGGGAGATGGAGATCCGGCCGAAGTCGAGCGCGACGGTGGTGGTGTGCTTGCGCTCCACACCGGACAGGTCGTCCACGCCCGCGCTCGCCTCGGTCAGCACCTCCTCGGTGGTCAGCGGCGGGATTTCGCTGACCGAGCCGACCATCGTGGTCTTCCCCGCCCCGAACCCGCCGGCGATGATGATCTTGACCGGGGTGGGGACCGTGTCCCCGGCGTTGTCAGTATTTGATGAGGCCATCGAGAACCGCCTGGAGTGTTTCGAGGTTCGGCGCCTGCGCCGCGTTATGGGTGGGGGCCCGCATGATCACCAGGCCGCGTTCGATCAGGTCGCCGCAGAGCACGCGCACGACCCCGAGCGGGACCTTGACGTAGACCGCGATCTCGGCCAGTGACACCGGCTGGCGGCACAGGCGCAGGATCTCCTGGTGCTCCGGGCCCAGTCCGGCCGGCTCCTGCTCCGTGCGCAGGGTCATCACCTGGGTGGACAGGTCGAGCCTGCCGTTCTCGTCGGGGGTCCGGCCGCTGGTGATGGTGTACGGCCGGACCAGCGGCCCCGCGGCCTCGTCGTACCAGCTTTCGCCCTCGCTCACGTACCCTCCCGGAACGCGTGCGCGGTTTCGCGCGGCGCGGCCGCCAGGTAGTCACCGACGCGCTTGACCAGCCGGTTCATCTCGTAGGCGATCATCTCGACGTCCACGTTCTCCCCGGCCAGCACGGCGAGGCAGGCGCCCTGGCCCGCCGCCGAGACGAAGAGGTAGCCCAGCTCCATCTCGATCATGTTCTGCAGCACCGCGCCGCGGGCGAACTGCCTGCTCACCCCCTTGGCCAGGCTCTGCAGACTGGACGCGATGGCCGAAAGCTGGTCCGAATCGTCCTTGCTCATCCCGGCCGACTTGCCGATCAACAGCCCGTCGGCGGACAGCACGATGGCGTTCTGCGCGCCGACCACGCGGTTCACCACGTCGTCGAGCAGCCAGTTGAGATCGGGTTTGCCGTTCCCGTACTCGTTCATGCGGATAGACCTTGACTTTCCTCAAGTGGACGTTGCCGTGTGCGGTCGGGGACTACTGGTCGTCGGCCACGTCGCGGCCGCGGCGGGTTCCCTTGTGGAACGCCGCCAGCGAACGCGCGGTGCTCTCCCCCGGAACAACGTCGTTCCGGCCGTCCTCGGCGGGCTCGTCCTCGAGCTGGGCGACGAGGTTCTGCTGGGGTTCACGCCGCGGCAGCCGCGGCCGGTCGTCCGGCTGCCCGGGTGGTGGCTCGGGCGGGGCGGCGGCACGGGGTGCCTCCGCCACCGGTGGCGGGGTGAACAGGGATTCGGGTGGGGTGAGCGCGCGGGCCGGGTACGGCCGCGGCTTGGCATCTCGCTTCATGGGGATCTGACCGGTGAACGAGCTGGGCGGGTCGGCGGGCGGCATCGCCGGCTTGGACGGGGCGGGGACGTGGGTTTCCGTCGCGTGCGAAGACGCCATGGGCGAAGACGCCGTGGGCGAAGACACTGTGGGCGAAGGCGCTGTGTGCGAAGACTGCGCGTGCGAGGAAGAAGCGCCCACCTGCGCGAGCACCGGGGCGTGCTGGAGCGCGGCGGCTTCACCTTCCCCGTTCTGGTCGGCGTCGTGCTTGCCCGCCAGGTACTGGGTCGGGATGAGCACGGTGGCGCGGAGGCCGCCGTAGCGCGACGGGTCGAAGGTGACGGTGATGCCGAGCTTGGCGGCCAGGCGCGCGACCACGAACAGGCCGAGGCTGGAGTCCGCGCGCAACGCCATCGCGTCGAACTCGGGTGCCTCCGCCATCATCTCGTTGGCCCACTGGAGGACGCTTTCCTTCATGCCGAGGCCCTGGTCCGACACGTCGACCACGACGCCGCGGGCGACCTGGCGGCTGGTCACCTCGACCGGCGACCCGGGCGGCGAGAACGAGGTCGCGTTGTCGACCAGCTCGGCGATCAGGTGGATGGTGTCGGCCACCGCGGCGCCGATGATGGCCACGTCGGCCACCTGCTCGACCTGGACCCGGGAGTACTGCTCGGTTTCCGAGACCGCCGCGCGCAGCACCTCCATCAGCGGCACGGGCTTGCGCCAGCGCCTGCCCGGCTGCTTGCCGCCGAGGATGATCAGGTTCTCGGTGGTGCGGCGGGCGCGGGCGGCGAGGTGGTCGAGCTGGAACAGCGAGGCCAGCTGCGTCGAGTTCTCCTCGCGGCTTTCCATCTCGTCGAGGATCTGCAGCTGCTGGTGCACCAGGACCTGGTTGCGGTGGGCGATGCCGAGGAAGACGTTGTGCACACCGCTGCGTGCCTTGGCCTCGCTGGCCGCGGCGTTGACGGCGGTGAGCTGCGCGGCGTTGAACGCCTCGGCCACCTGGCCGATCTCGTCCCGGCCGTGGTCGAGCTGCGGCAGCTCCTGCTTGACGTCGACGGGTTCGCCGTTCTTCAGCCGCTCCACGATGCGGGGCAGGCGGTTGCGGGCGAGGTCGAGCGAGTCGTTGCGCAGCCGCGCGAGGCGCGTCATCAGGGCGCGGTCGACGAGCGAGCGGGACACCCGCACCGCGACGATGATCGCCGCGAGCGAGGCGAGCAGCGCCAGGACACTGCCGATGATCGCGTTGCGCAGCTGGGCGTCACCGGAGTCGATCGCCGCACCGGAGACCTTGTCGGCCTGTTCGATGGCGAGGTCGTTGAGGCGCTGGGCGACCTGCTCGGTCGCGCTCTGCCAGTCGGTCTCGGTCACCGGCACGGTGTTCTGCCCGGACCCGGCCCACGGGCCGCGCTTGACCAGCGCGTCCTCCGCTTCGATGAGCTGCTTCCACGCCGGGCTCGTGACCAGCGCCTGGTACTTGCCGCGCACCTCGGGGTCGAGGAAGGGCTCGATCTGGGCCAGCTGCGTCCGGTACGAACCGGACAGCCGGGTGAACTCGACGAAGTCGTCCGGCGCGAAGGACCCGGCGGCGAAGGCGGCGGAGACGAGCGAGGTCTCGCGCGACATCAGGTCGCTGGCGCGGAAGACCGTGGTCGCCGTGACACCGCCGTGCGCGGCCTCGGCGTCCGGCACGATCCGGGCCTGGGTGTCGAACAGGTTCGACGCGGAGTCCAGCACGCCGTTGTAGTAGTCGTTGACCTGCGCGCGGTCGATGCTGCGGAAGTTGATCTGCGAGCGAAGCACGGGCAGCTGGTCGAACTGGCCCTTCAGCGCGTTGACCTTGGCCGCGACCTCGTCCGGCGCGCTGGAGATCGTCGAGGCGAACGCGGCCTGCAGCACCACGAGCTTCTCGTCGGTGGCTTTCTGCTGCTCCAGCAGCCGGGTCTGGCCCACCACCGGGTCGTCCAGGTACTGCAGCGCGGTCTGGCGTTCCTTCTGGACCGCGGCGAGCGCGGTGGCCGCCGGGATGGACACCTCGCGCACCGACGCCGCGACCAGGCGGACGTAAAGACCGTTGATGAAGAAGTACGAGGACACCGCGGTCCAGAGGACCAGCAGGGTGACGCTCGGAATGAGAACGGTCCTGGTCAGCCTTTTCCGGATCGACTTGTCATACGGTTTGTCGGACTCTTCTTTGCTCTGCACGGGGATTCACGAACTCCTGAAAGACAGTCGACTACCGTGGAACAGGCAGGGTCCGTTTTTTACCATGAATCACCCGGGCGTGTTCATGCGCCTCCACCGTGCGACGGGCGAGCTTCCCCAGGTCCATCCATGATCACCGAGCGCAAGGTCGACCTCACGCGCATTTCCCGAGGTTACGGCGTTGGGTGGCAACCACCCCGGAAATAGCTAGGCCGAGTGGGTGAATGTCAAGGTGTTCCAGACCACTTTTCTCAAACTCCCGCCGCTGTGTCCCCGTACCACCAACACCCGTTGAACATTGCGCAAATCGGCAGATACCAGCAGTTTCCCGGCTCCCGCACCCCATCCGATAAGCCCCATGAACAGATCCACCCACCCCCGCGAACCCCACACTCAGGCAGCCGAGTTCGACGCTCGCGCAGCCCAGTCCCGCACTCACGCCTCTCAGCCGGGGCTGAAGGCGACCGCCTGCGGGAGCGGGCCTTCGGCGTCCCGCGGGTCCACGGGCATGCCGAGCGTCGGCGCCAGGCGCCGCCACGCTCGCGGGTGCCGCGCCCGGTAGCCCACCAGCAGCCGCAGCGTTTCGTCCGCGTCGAGGTAGCGGTGCCGCGGCGCGGGCCAGCGGGTCCGCCCGCTTTCGATCAGGTAGGCCGGGGCGACGCGCAGGTTGCGCAGCCAGTCCACCCGCGCACCCCAGCCCGCGACGACCACGATCTCCCCCGGCCCGTACCGGACGACCTCCAGCACCACGTCCCGCAGCCGTCCCGACTTCCGTCCGATGTGGACCAGGTGCACCAGGCGGTGTCCGAAGAGGAAACCCAGGTGCGCCCGGTAGGCGAGCAGGGGCGCGCGGAGCAGGGCACGCAGGAGGCCACGAGGCGGCCGGGCGGTCAGGGCCATCCCGCCACGGTACACAATTGCACTGTGCAACGCTTCCCCGGCAAACTGGACACCATGGGGAGCCCACCGGCGGCCGACGCCGTCACCGATGCCGTGCTGACCGCGTCCCGCCTGCTGGTCGCGGTCTCCGTGCGTTCACTGGCCGCCATCGACGAAGCCGTCACGCTGCCCCAGTTCCGGCTCCTGGTGGTGCTGGACACCCGCGGCCCGCTCAAGCACGCCACCCTCGCCGAGCACCTCGGGGTGAACCCGTCGACCGCCAACCGCATGGTCAACCGGCTGGTCACGGCCGGCATGGTGGACCGGCGGACCAGCCCGGACTCGCGCCGCGAGATCGTGCTCTCGCTGACCGCGTCCGGCACCCGCGTGGTCCGCCGGGTCACCGCCCGCCGCCGGGCGGAGATCGCGAAGATCGTCGCCAAGATGCCCGCCACCCACCGCCAGGGCCTGGTCGACGCGCTGACCGCCTTCGCCGCCGCCGGTGGCGAACCGCCGGTCCACACCCAGCTCGACGGCATCTGGCCGGGAGCTCAGTAACCGACGCCGAAGTGCCGCTCGTCCCCCGGTTCCTCGAGTTCGTCGAGCACCGCGACAGCGAGGTCTTCAGCGGAAATGCGGGACGAACCGTCCGGCGCGGTGACGAGCACCGTGCCACCACGGCGATACGTGCCGAGCCGCGAACCGGGTTCCAGCAACGCGGGCGGGCTCAGGTAGACCCAGTCGGCCGCATGCGCCTCGCAGACCCGGAGTTGCGTAACGCTCGCGGCGGCGATGGTCCGGTACCGCGCCGGGACGTACCGCGGATCGTCGACCACGAGCCCGTCCGCGTCTGTCCTCAGTGGACCCGCACCGCCGATGAACAGGATGCGCCTGCCCGCGTTCACGGCGGCGTCGAGCAACGCGGCGGTGGTGGGACCGACCGCGTCCTCCTCCCCTTCGCGCGGGCGGGTCGCCCCGACGACCGCGTCCACCGCACGGAACAGCCCGGTGAGCCGGTCCCGGTCGACGGCGTCCGCCCGCACCGGCAGCGCCCCGGAAGGCAATGGCGGCAGCGTTCCGCGGTGGACCGCGGTCACCTCGTGCCCGCGCCGCACCGCCTCCGCGACGACCCGCGAACCGGCCATGCCTGCCGCACCGACCACGGCGATCTTCATCGGATGATCCTTCCGGAAGGGAGTTGACCCGCCACCATCGCGGCGAGTGCCAGTGCGAAGCCGGCGAACTGCACCGGACCGAGGTCCTGGCCGAGCACGAGCACCCCGAGCGCCGCGGCGACCATCGGGGAGAGCAGGCCCAGCACCGCGACCGAGGTGACCGGCAGCAGGCCGATGCCGCGGAACCACAGCACGTACGCCAGCAGCCCGCCGACCAGCCCGAGCCAGAGGTACCCGGCCACCGCCGGCAGGTCGATCACCGGTGGCGCGCCTTCGAAGACGAACGTGACGGGCACCAGGAACACCCCGCCCGCGGTCAGTTGCCAGCCCGCGAGCGCGGTCGGGCCGACCCCGGCGGGCCTGCCCCAGCGCTTGGTCAGCGTGACGCCGAGCGCCATGCCGAGCGCTCCGGCGAGCCCGGCGAGCACGCCGACGAGGTCGAACCCGGCGGCCGGACCGAGCACCACCATGCCGACCCCGGCCACCCCGGCCAGTCCCCAGGCGAACTTCACCGCGGACGGGCGCTCGTGCAGCACCCCGACCGCCAGCGCCGCGACCACGAGTGGTTGCGCCGCACCGAGGGTGGCCGCGACACCGCCGGGTAATCGTTCCGCGGCGAGGAACAGCAACGGGAAGAACAAGCCCATGTTGAGCACCCCGAGCACCGCCGCCCGCCACCACCATTCGCCCCGCGGCAGCGTCCTGGCGATGGCCAGCGCGATCAGTCCGGCGGGCAGCGCGCGCATCAGGCTGGCGAACATCGGGTGGCCGCTGGGCAGCAGTTCCGTGGTGACGACGTAGGTGGTGCCCCAGACCGCCGGAGCGAAGGCGGTCGCCGCGGTACGGGAGAAAGTGCTGGGAGAAGTCGAGGTAATCACCGGATCAGTGTGGGCTGACCAGCAAGCATGAGTCCAATACATGTTTGTCAACGGATCGATCGTGATTCAAGATAGATGGGTGGAACTCCAGCACCTGAGGTACGTGGTAGCCGTCGCCGAGACGAACAGCTTCACCCGCGGCGCCGAGCGCTGCTTCGTCGCGCAGTCCGCGCTCAGCCACCAGATCGCCCGCCTGGAACGGGAGCTGGGCGCGAAGTTGTTCGACCGCACGAGCCGCCGCGTGCGGTTGACCGCGGCCGGGGCGGCGTTCCTGCCCGCCGCGCGGCAGTGCCTCGACGCCGCCGAACGCGCGGTCGCCGAGGTCGCCGCGGCCATCGGCGAAGTACGCGGGCGGCTGACCGTCGGCGCCATCCCCACCGTCGCCGCGGTGGACATCCCCTTGGCGCTGCACGAGTTCCACCAGCGCTACCCGCAGGTGCGCGTCGGCCTTCGGTCCGGGGCCAGCGAAGAACTCGTCGAGCAGGTGAAGGAGGGCGTCATCGAGATCGCCTTCCTCGGACTGCCCACCACCGCCCGGCCACAGGGTGTGCACGCCAGGGAACTGGCCAGGGACCGCCTCGTCGCCGTGACCTCGCAGGACCACCCGCTCGCCGGTGAGTCCGAAGTGGACCTGCGCCGCCTGACCGAAGAGACCTTTGTGGACTTCCCAGCCGGGACCGCGGGCCGCCTGCAGTCCGACGAGGCCTTCGCCGCGGCAGGACTGGTCCGCGAAGTCGCCTTCGAGGTCACGGCCGCGCCGGACTTCATGGCCAGGATCATCCGCCAGGGCCTCGCGGTGGGCATGCTGCCCCCGGCCTACGCGGCCCAGCTCGCCGGGGTCGCGACGATCCCGGTGCGCGACGCCCCCGGCCGCGTGGAATACCTGGTGTGGAGCCGATCCGGCCTCAGCCCGGCGGCGAGCGCCTTCCTGGAGGCGCTCAGCACTTCCCCTGCATGAGGTCCGCGAGCTCCTCCTGCCCCAGTGACGGCACGGGCAGCGGGTGCGCGGCCTCGGCTCGCAGGCCGTCGCAGAGCAGCGCCAGGTGCCGCCGCCACAGGTCGGGTTTGACCGCCGCGGTTGCTTCGATGGTCCTGGTGATCGACCAGGTGACGAACGCCAGGTCCGGTGGCGTGAAATCCTCGCGCAGCGCGCCTTCCCGCTGCGCGCGGGCGATGAGCCGCACCATGTTTTCGTAGCCGGACTGCGGATCCTTGCTGAGCGCCACCGGCGGCAGCCCGCGGGCGGCGAGGTCGTTGAACCCGCGATCGGCCGCCTGCAACAGGCAGATCCGTTCCAGGAACTGAACGAAACCCGTCCAGGCGTCGGGTGTCGCGAGCGCCTGCTCGACCGCGCGATCGACCGCTTCGGCGCGGTCGGCGAACACCGCCACGCACAACTGCTCCCGGCTCGGGAACCGGTTGTACAGCGTGCCGATGCTGACCCCCGCCCGGCGCGCGACCTCCTCCAGCGCCACGTTCAGCCCGCGCTCGGCGAAGAGCGTCCGAGCCGCCTCGATGAGCTTCTCGCGGTTCAACTGGGCGTCGCGGCGCATGCCCCCAGCCTAGCAAGTTGACGCCTTCCTCAAGTTAGCGCTACGGTCGAAATAAGTTGAGGATGGCCTCAACATGATCCGGGAGATGTGTGATGACCAGTTCGGCAGGCAAGGTGCTCGTGGTGCTCGGGGCGGGACCGGGGCTCGGGATGTCGATGGCCCACCGGTTCGGCGAGGAAGGATTCCGGGTGGCTCTGGTGTCCCGCAGCGACCGGCGCCACGAGAGCTACTGCGCGAGCCTCGCCACGGCGGGCGTGGATTCGCGCAGCTACACGGCCGACGTCACCGACCAGGGCGACCTGCGGCGGGTGCTCGGCGAGATCGAAGGCGACCTCGGCGTGTTCGACACCGTCTACTTCGGACCGGTGAGCACGGATCCGATGACCATCGTGCCGCTCCCCGAGGCCGGTGCGGACGACGTGCGGGCGCCGATGGACCGGGTGTTCACCCCGGCGGTCACGGTGGTGCGGGAAGTGCTCCCGGCCATGATGGAGCGCCGGGCGGGCGCGTTGTTCTTCGGCGGCGGGCTCAGCGGCAAGGTCCCGATGCCGATGCTCGGCAACCTCGCCCCCGCCTCCGCGGCGCTGCGGATGTACGTGCTGACGCTCGCCGAGGCGGTAAAGGAACACGGCGTGTACGCGGGCACGCTCACCATCGGCGGGCTGATCGAACGCGGCGATCTGTACCAGGCCCTCGCCGAGCAGGCGGCCGCGATCGGCACCATCGACCCGGACGACATCGCGGCCACCGCCTGGGAGATGTACGTCCAGCGCGACCGCGCCGAAGCCGAGTTCTCCGCCATGGCGCCCGCGATGTGACGGCCAGCGAGGAACCTAGCGCGGCAGCTTCACCACGGTGACGAAGAAGTCGTCGATCTGGCGGACGACCTCGACGAAGCGCTCGAAGTCGACCGGCTTGGTGACGTAGGCGTTGGCGTGCAGGTCGTAGCTGCGCAGGATGTCCTCTTCGGCCTCGGAGGTGGTCAGCACTACCACCGGGATGCTGCGCAGCTCCGGCTGGGCCTTGATCTCGGCCAGCACCTCGCGCCCGTCCTTCTTCGGCAGGTTGAGGTCCAGCAGGATCAGGCCGGGCCGCGGGGCGTCGGTGTAGGGACCGGTGCGGCGCAGGAAGTCCAGTGCCTCGACCCCGTCGCTGACCACGTGCAGCGAGTTGCGGATCTTGTGGTGTTCGAAGGCTTCCTGCGTCATCAGCACATCGCCGGGGTCGTCCTCGACCAGCAGGATGTCGATCGGCGCCAGTGATTCGGTCACGGTGTCTCACTTTCTGCGGTCTTCGCCGCGGGCTCTTCCCCGGGTGCCGGGACCGGTTCGACGGGCAGGGTGAAGCGGAAGCGGGTGTGCCCGGCGGGCGCCTCGGTGTCCAGCCAGATGCGGCCACCGTGGTACTCGACGATCTTGCGGCACATCGCCAGCCCGATGCCGGTGCCCGGGTAGGCGCTCTTGGGGTGCAGCCGCTGGAAGATCGCGAAGATCCGGTCGGCGTACTCCGGTTCGATGCCGATCCCGTTGTCGGTCACCGAGAACGTCCAGTCGCCCCCGGTGCGCTCGGCCTCGATCCGGATCTCCGGCGGCTGCTCGCCGCGGAACTTCAGCGCGTTGCTGAGCAGGTTCTGGAAGACCCCGGTGAGCAGGCTGGTCTCGCCGTGCACCACCGGCAGCTCGCCGTGGGTGATCGTCGCACCGGTCTCCTCGACGACCGTCTCCAGGTTGCGCGTCGCCTGCTTGACCAGCTTGTCCGCCTCGACCTCGGCGCTCTCGCCGGTCTTGCGGCCGACCCTGGAGAACGCCAGCAGGTCGTTGATCAGCGCCTGCATCCGGCGCGCGCCGTCCACCGCGAACTCGATGTACTGGTCGCCGCGCTCGTCGAGCTGCCCCTGGTAGCGGCGTTGCAGCAGCTGGCAGAAGCTGGCCACCTTGCGCAGCGGCTCCTGCAGGTCGTGCGAGGCGACGTAGGCGAACTGCTCGAGGTCCGAATTGGACCGCTGCAGCTCGTCCCTGGCGCGCTGCAGCTCGGCCAGTTCGGCGACGATCCGCCGGCGCATGTCCTCCACGTCGGCGCCCAGCTGGACCAGCTCCCGCGGCCCGCTGACGCTGACCTGGCGGTGGAGGTCGTCCTCGGTGACCGCCCTGACCTCGGTGGCCAGTATCTGCAGCGGACGCGCGATGGCCCGGCGGAAACCCAGGTAGAGCGCGGCGAACAGGGCGATCAGCAGGACCGCCACCACGGCCAGCACGGACTGCAGGAAGGTGGCGGTGGTGTCCAGCTCGGCCCGCGCCTCGGTCCGCGCGCTGGTGTAGTGGCCGCGCTGCACGTCGAGGACCTGGCGGACGCCGTCGAAGTACGCCTTGCTCAGCTCCACCTGCTGCGCGCCGACCTGCGGGGCGCCGGGCGCGGTCCAGGTTTCGGCCAGCCGCTGCCACTCCCCCGCCCGCTCCAGCACGGCGTCGAGATCCGCGCCGGCCACCGTGCCGGGCTGCGCACCGGCGTCGCGCAGTTGCGTCACCGCGCGCGCCTGCTCGGCCTGCCCCTGCGTGTAGGGCGCGTAGAAGCGGCGGTCACCGGTGAGCAGGTAGCCCCGGACCCCGGTCTCCTGGTTCAGCAGGGCCGAGGTCAGCATCTGCGCCCCGGTCAGCCCGGGGTCGATCTCGTCGACCAGGCGGACGCGGGCCTGGTCGAGGCTGCCCAGGGCCAGCACCCCGGCGACGATCACGCCGATCAGCAGGGCGGCGGTGATCGAGGCCAGCAGGGTCAGCCAGCGGCGGATCGGCCAGCTGGTCGCGGCCCGGCGGCGCAGTTGTTCCGTGGTCTCCGTGCTCATGCCGCCTCCTGGTGGGTGAGCAGCACCACCGCCACGTCGTCGTCGAGCGGGCCGCTGTTGCGGCGCTCGACCTCGGCGATCAACGCGTCGAGCGCCTCGGTCGGGTCCTCACGCCAGTCCGGCCGCGCGTGGAGCAGGTCGACGAACAACGCGGTCATGTCCTCCTGCCCGAGCAGTTCCACCCCGTTCCCGCTGCGGCCCTCGAAGATGCCGTCGGTGCACAGCAACAGGGTCCAGCCCGGTTCGAGGTCGATCTCGGCGGCTTCCCAGCGGGCGTCGGGCAGCACGCCGAGCGGTACGCCGAGCCGGTCGACCGGCAGCAGGTCCGCGCCGGCGCCGCTGAGCAGCAACGGCGGCGGGTGTCCGGCGAGGCGCATCCGCACCGACCGGCGGTCCGGGGCCACCGAAAGCGCGCACACGGTGGCGAAGTGGTTGTGGATCCGCTCGTGCATCAGCACCTGCTGGACGGTGGCCAGCACCTCGTCCTGCGGCAGCCCGGCGAGCACCAGCGAACGCCAGGCGATGCGCAGCGCGACCCCGAGCGCCGCCTCGTCGGGACCGTGGCCGGAGACGTCGCCGATGATCACGTGCAGGGTGCCGTCGGTCAGCTCGACCGCGTCGTAGAAGTCGCCGCCGAGCAACGCGCCGTCCCGGCCGGGCCGGTAGCGGGCGACCAGCGAGAGTTCGTCGGAAGCCAGCAGCGGGGTGGGCAGCAGGCCGCGTTCCAGGCGCGTGTACTCGCTGGCCAGCAACTGTTGTTCGCGAAGGGACTGTTCGACCTGCTCGGCGCGCTTGCGCTCCCATGCGTACCGCAGCGCCTTGCTCAGCAGCGGGCCGTCGACCTGGTTCTTGACCAGGTAGTCCTGGGCACCGGCGGCGACCGCGGCCTGGCCGGTGCGCTCGTCGGCGCGGCCGGTCAGCACCACCACCGCGGTGCCGGGCGCGGCCCGGCGGATCCGGGCCACCGAGTCGAGGCCCATCGCGTCGGGCAGGGCGAGGTCGAGCAGCACGCAGTCCGCGCGGATCGGGGTGGCCAGCGCCTCGGCGAGGGTGACCACCCGCTGCAGAGTGGTCGGCTCGAGCGCGTCGGCGAGCATCTCCTCCACCAGCAGCGCGTCGCCGTCGTCGTCCTCGATCAGCAGCACGCTCATCCGGTAACCCACGGACAGCCGCGGCAGTGGACCTGCCTGTTCAGGCGAGTGAGCCGAGCCCATCCACCCTCCGAATCCGCCGTATCCACCGTTCGCCGCCCGCCACCGGGCGGGCCGTCTGGGGAAGGCTACACACCGCGCCGGGAGCCCTCGCGTAAGCTCGCCGCGTCGCCGGAGAGGTTTACGCTGGGGTACTCACCGATCAGCTATCCGAGGGGACAGCGTTCTTCCGATCGGGGGAAAGGGCCGCGACCGTGGTGGACAAAGATCCAGGACAGCACGCACTGGATCTCGCCGGTGATCCCGCCGAACTGGGCCGGGTCCGCGGCTGGGCACGAGCCGCGCTCGACGGCGTCCCCGGCGTCGACCCGGCGCTGCTGGCCGACGTCGTCGGCGCGCTGGACGAACTGGCCTCGAACGCCATCCGGCACGGCGCCGCCCCCCGCCGGGTCCTCCTGCGACACGCGAACGGCGCGCTGCGCGTCGAGGTCAGCGACGGTTCGCCGGTGCGGGCCGAATACCGCGCCCCGAGCACCGACGGCGGACGCGGCTTGCGCATGATCGAGGCCTACGTGGACACCTGGGGCCAGACCGAGCACGACGGCGGGAAGACCGTGTGGGCGGAGTTCGCCCTCCCCCCGTCCTGATCCCTCCACATCCCTCCACACCGGACACAAAAGTGGCTCCCGGAGCGGATAGCCGCTCCGAAAGCCACGTTCGTGTCCCGCGCCCGATCCAGGATCGGGGGTGGTGACTACTGGTTGGTGCCGGGCATCATGACCTTGTCGATCACGAAGACGGTGGCGTTCTTGGTGGGGATGTTGCCGCACAGCACCTTCGCGCCGTTCACCGTCATGTTCTCGCCGCTGCCCTCGATCTTCAGCGGGCCACCAGCGGTGTTCAGGCTCTCCAGCGACCCACCGGCCGCTTCCAGGCCCTTGGCGTCATAACGCTTGGCCACGACGTGGTACTGCAGGATCGGGGCCAGCTCGTCGGGCTTGCCAGCCAGCTCGGTGAACTTGGCGTCGCCCAGCTCGGCGAACGCCGGGTCGGCCGGGGCGAACACGGTGATCGCCTCCTGGCTGTTCAGCGTGTCCACCAGATTCGTCGCCTTGACCGCGGCCACCAGCTTGGTCAGCAACGGGTTGGTCGACGCGGCGCTGGCCACCGGCTGCGGGCCCATCGAGTCCAGCGAACCCGGCTCGTTGCCCTGCGGCAACTGCGAACACGCCGGACCGAACACATCGGCGTTGGTGGTCACGCCCGAAGCCATCCCGGACGGGGCGGACATCGGGGGCGGAGCCATCTCACTCGACGGCGCCGGAGCCGGGGCGGCGGTGTCACCGGGGGACGCGGTGTCACTCCCGCTGCAAGCAGCCAGGGACAGGGCGGCCACCGCGGTGATCCCGATTCCGGCGAGGCGAAGGTTCTTCACTGCGATCACTCCATTTTCCTGCGACTTGTTTTTCCTTCTCGACGGTGATTCGGAACTGCCCGCGAACCGGATTGCGTCCGATCGGGTGATGCGGCTCACTTCGCCGAAAAAGAGAGGGTGTGCCAGCCGGTGGCGCCGTCCGGAACGGTGCCCGCGCGGTCCTCGGTCTGGACGTAGCCGGTTTTGTCGACGGCCCGGCAGAAAACCTGGTGAGTGCCCTGGGGCACCTCGAGCTCGTGCCACCACATGCGCCAGGTGTCGAGGTTGACTTCCTTGGACAGCATGGCTTCCTGCCACGGTCCCCGGTCCAGCCGGACCTCGACCCGGTCGATCCCGGTGTGCTGCGCCCAGGCGATCCCGCCGAGGCGGACCTTGCCCGCGGGCACCGTTTCGAAACCTTTCGGGAAATCGATGCGCGACTGCGTTTTGATCGGTGCCTGCTCGGCCCAGTTCCGGTCGAGCCAATACGCGCGCCGGGCCGCCCACGTGGTGATTTCCAGGTCGACCACCCATTTGGTGGCCGAAACATAACCGTAGAGCCCGGGAACGACCAGCCGGGCGGGAAAACCGTGTTCGACCGGCAGCGGTTCGCCGTTCATCCCGATCGCCAGCATCGCGCCCCGGCCGCGGTCCAGCGCGGCGGCCACCGGGGTGCCCGCCGTCCAGCCGTCCACACTGGTCGAGAACAACTGCTCGGCCCCCGGCCGGACACCCGCCTCGGTCAGCAGGTCGGCCAGGTCCACCCCGACGAAGTTCGCCGTGGAGACGTACGGCCCACCGACCTCATTGGACACACAGGTCATGGTGATGGTGCGTTCGACCAGCGGCCGGTCGCGGATGTCGGCGTAGCTGAACGTCCGCTCGTCCTCGACCATGCCGTGGACGCGCAGGCTCCAGTCCTCGGTCCGCAGCTGCGGCACCGACAACGCGGTGTCCACGCGGTAGAAGTCCTTGTTGGGCGTGAGGAACGGCGGGGTGCCGAGCTTCGCGAAGTCGGCGTCGGCGGGGATGGCGGGCGCGGTCCGCGCGGGCACCAGGGCACCGACGTTCGCCCGGGAGGACGCGGCGTCGCGAGTTCCGGCGAGCGCCTGGCCCGCGGCACCGGCCACCCCCGCCCCGACCACCACTCCGGCACCGGCGAACAACACCGAACGCCGCGAGGGCCCGTCCGACGACTCGACGCGCGAGGCACGCAGTTTTCCGTGCAGCCAGAGGAAAACCGCGACCCCGGCGAGCAGGCTGGCCACCGGTGCGAGTACCGCGACACCGCTCAGATCGGGACGCGCGGCCACCGCGACGATGCCGACCACGCCGAACAGCCCGATCACCACCGCCCCCGGCACCGCGGAACGCCGCGACGCGAGACCGGCCGCCGCCGAGACCAGCGCCATCACCACGGCCATGCTCAACAGGAGCACGAGCTTGTCGTAGGTGCCGAAGGTCCGGACCGCGAAGTCCTTCAGCCCGACCGGGGTGAGGTCGATGGCGCCGTTGCCGACGGCGAGGTACGGCGAGGCGTTGCTGCTGATGAATCCGGCGACCAGGTGTCCGGCCGCCAGCGCGGCCAGCAGGGCGAGCACGCCCAGCGAGGCCGACACCAGCGCCGGCAGTCGCGCGGTGGCCGGTTCCTGGGGTCCCTCCGAGCTGCTCATGCCGGTCATTCGGAGCCCGGCGACCGGCGGATTGGTCCGGCGTGGGGTCAGCCGAGCTGGATCTCGCCCTGGTTCAGGACCCGCGGGTGGAAGTAACCCGCTTGGATCTCGGCGTTGGAGTTGTTGCCGCGCAACTGTTCCGACCAGACCATGAAGTAGCTCCAGCGCGGCTGCCCGGTCAACATGCCCGCGTCCGGGATCTTGCCCATCTCGGCGACGGCCAGCGGCTTCTGCCCGGCGATGCCGAGCATCTGCTGGTAGTCACCCGCGTTCGGGCGGTCCTTGTACCAGACGTCCAGTGAGACCACGTCGGCGTAGGCGTCGCCCGGGTAGTAGTCCGCCCAGCCGCCGTTCGGGTTGTCCTGGACGTTCCACACCCAGATCAGGTTGTCGAGCCCCTTGCCCGAGAGGTAGTCCCGCGTGATGCGGTAGAGCTTGGCGCCGCCGTCCGGGCCGGGACGGTTTCCCCACCAGTTCCAGGATTCGTTCATCTCGTGCAGCGGCCGGAACAACGCGGGAACCCCGGCGTCCTTCAACTGCCGCAGGTACGGCACGACTTCGTCGAGGCGCCGCTTCCACGCCTGGTTCAGCCCGGTGCCCTCGGTGACGAGCTGACCGAACTGCTCGTCGCTGATCCGCGTCTTGACCCCGCCGTCGAATTCGCAGGTGCTCGGCCCGGTCGGCGTGCACACGTGCCAGGTGAGCGCGACCAGCGAACCGTTGGCCCATTCGGTCTTGGCCTGGTCGATCACGCGCTGCCGGTCGGCGACGTCCGGCGCGCGGAACATCAGGTCCCCGCCCCACAGCCCCGGGTACTGGCCGGTGATCGCGTGCACCTGTGCGGTGTACTGCGACGGCAGCGAAGCCGGTTCCTTGTTGTGCTGCCCGGAAATCACGCCGGTGCCCGCGGTCGCCCGCAGGTGGTCGAGCAACTGCTGCTTCGTGGTCGCCGGGAACGCCTGCGCCGCGGGGACCAGCAACGCGGCGGCCAGCAGGGCGGCGGCGGCACCGGCCACCGGGCTTCGGAAACGCATGGGGTCCACCTTCCGACGGGGAGGCACCGAAGGTAGCCGGGAAGTAACCACCCGGACAAACCGTCCGGTATGTTCAGCGCGGACCACCACTTGACCAGCGGCTCCCGACTTTCCTACCGTAAGTAAGGTGCCGACGACCGCAGAAGCCAGGATCAAGCCGGTGGTGCGCTGGGGCCTCGGCCACGCGCTCCCCCGCACCGCCCTCCGCGCCGCGGCCCGGCGAGGTGATCTGCAGGCGCGCCTCTTCGTCGAGGCTTCCGCGACACCGACAGCGCAGCTGGCCGAGGTGTTCGACGGCATCCGCGCCCGCGGTCCGCTGCTCAAGTCCCGGTTCGTCTACGCCACGACCTCGCACGCGACGGTGAAGGAGGTCCTCACCGGCAACGACTTCCGCAGCGGGGTCGGCGCGGCCGGTGACGGGGTGCTGGCGCGGCTGACCGCGTGGTCCGCCGGCGACCTGCTGCACCCGGTGGCGCCGCCGTCCCTGCTGGCCACCGAACCGCCGGACCACACGCGCTACCGCAAGCTCGTCACCAGGGTGTTCACCGTGCGCGCGGTGGAGAACCTGCGCCGGCGCACCGAGCAGATCGCCAAGGAACTGCTCGACCAGCTCGATCCCACCGGTCCCGTCGACCTGGTCGGGACCTACTGCGGACTGCTCCCGGTCACCGTCATCGCGGAGATCCTCGGCGTGCCCGCGCACGAGCGGCACCGCGTGCTCGAACTGGGCACCGCGGCCGCGCCCAGCCTGGACATGGGCCTGCCGTGGCGGCAGTTCCGTCAGGTGGAGGCGGCGCTCGCCGACTTCGACGGCTGGCTCACCCGGCACTTGGACCACCTGCGCGAGAACCCCGGCGACAACCTGCTGAGCAAGCTCATCGCCGCGCGGGAGGACGGCGTCGGCCTCACCGGTCGTGAGCTCAAGGCCACCGCTGGGCTGGTGCTCGCCGCCGGGTTCGAGACCACGGTGAACCTGCTCGGCAACGGTATCGCGCTGCTGCACGACCATCCGGAGCAGCTCGAAGCGCTCCGGGCCGATCCCAGTGGCTGGCCGAACGCGGTCGAGGAGATCCTGCGCGTCGATCCGCCCGTGCTGCTGACCGGGCGGACCTGCCTGCGCGACACCGAGGTCTCCGGCGTCCGGGTGCCGGAAGGTGCCGTGGTCACCACGATCCTCGCCGGGGCGAACCGCGATCCGGCCGTGTTCACCGATCCGGCGCGGTTCGACACCACCAGGGAGAACGCCCGCGAACACCTGTCGTTCTCCGCCGGACGGCACTACTGCCTCGGCGCCGCGCTGGCGCGGATGGAGGGCGAGGTCGGCCTCCGGGTGTTGTTCGACCGCTTCCCGTCGCTGCGCCTGACCCCCGGCGCGCAGCGGCGGGCGACCCGCATCCTGCGCGGCTACGAACACCTTCCGGCGCGACTCACCCGGTGATCATTCGCGGCCGAGCACGATCGTCGGCTCGAGGTCGTATTCCCGTTCTTCCCCGCGGGAGCGCTGCCGGGGGACTTCGGTCGCGGCACCGGCCGCGGCGTCCAGCTCCTCGCTGACCGTTTCCCGCTCCTGAATGCTCGTCATCGTTCTCACCTTCGTACTCCGGATTGACCCGCAGAATGGCTACCCAGTCGCCCGTGGGCCAATCGGGTCAACCGGGTGACACCCGGAATGCTGTTTCCACCACCCGTCCGAGGGGTATCCAGCCGACATGACCGCATGCCGGATCGGTTTTGTCGGGGCGGGCGGAGTCGCCCGGCGTCACGCGGAAACACTGGGGGGGTTCAGCGATGTGACCGTGGCCGCGGTGACCGATGTCGACCACGATCGGGCGGCCGAATTCGCCTCGGAGCACGGCGCCCGCTCGGTCCCCGGGGTGGGCGAACTGCTCGACTCGGGGCTGGACGCGGTGTACGTTTGCGTGCCGCCCTGGTGCCACGGGCCGCCGGAAGAAGCCGTGGCGGCCGCCGGATTGCCGCTGTTCGTGGAAAAACCGGTCGGGCTGGACGCGGACGAGGCCGAGCGGATCGGCCGGTTGATCGCCGATGCCGGGCTGATCACCGCGGTCGGCCACCATTGGCGGTATTCCCAAGGGGTGGCGCTGGCCCAGCACGCGTTGCGGGACCGGCCGGTCCGGCTGGCCATGGGCGCCTGGCTCGACAAGGTGCCTCCGGTGCCGTGGTGGGCGCAGCGCGCGCACTCCGGCGGACAGGTCATCGAGCAGGCCATCCACGTCCTCGACCTCGCCCGGATGCTGGTCGGCGAAGTGACCGAGGTGCACGCGATCGCCGACGCCGATCCGCCGGGTGTACCGGGAGCCGACATCGACGGGGCCACGGTGGCGAACCTGCGCTTCGCCGGTGGCGCGATCGGCACGCTCGCCGCGACCTGCCTGCTCGGCTGGAAACACCGGGCCGGGCTGGAGGTCTACGCCGGTGATCTGGCGATCTCGGTGACCGAAGGCGAACTCCAACTGCGACAGGGCCGGGACGAGCCGCAAACGCGGTTGCTCGACCCCGACGCGGCCAAACGAGCCGCCGACCGCGCCTTCGTCGACGCCGTGCTGGGCCGCGGCGACGACATCCGCACTCCGTACGAGGACGCGCTGCGCACCCACCGGCTCGCGTGCGCTGTCGCCGAATCGGCGGCCAGAGGCGTGCCGGTGGAGCTGGGAGCGCGAAACCATGCCGTCTGAACAACTCCTGGTGATCGACCAGCCGGGCGAGGTCAGCCTCCAGCCGATGGCGCAGCCGGATCGGCCGGAGGAAGGCACTTTCGACGTCGAGGCGGTCTACAGTGGACTCTCCGCCGGGACCGAGCTGTCGTTCGTCAAGGGCACCCACCCGCACCTGAAGAACGGCTGGGACGGCGAACTGGGCCTGTTCGGCGACGGGCCGGCGCACACCGGATTCCCGGTGCGGCAGTGGGGTTACATGCAGGTGGGCCGGATCGTGGCGAGCCGCGTCCCGGCCTTCGCCGAGGGCACGCTCGTGGCGATGACCTACGGCCACCGGTCGCATCACCGCGCCGACCCGCTCGCCGAACGCGTGGTCCCGCTGCCGGCCGAACTCGATCCGCTGCTCGGCATCTACGTGGCGCACATGGGCCCCATCTGTGCCAACGGACTGCTCCACGCGGCGGCCGAACTGCACGGCACCGGCGCCCGTTCGCTCGGTGACGGTGTGGCCGGGATGCGCGTCGCGGTCACCGGTGCCGGCGTGGTCGGCCTGCTGACCGCGTTGTTCGCCCGGCACCACGGCGCCGCCGAAGTGGTGGTCGTCGATCCGACCCCGCAACGGCGGCAGGCCGCGGAAAACCTCGGCTTCACCACGCTCGACCCGTCCGATGGGGACACCCCCACGCGGTTGAAGACCCGCTGGCGCCACCGGCCCGGCGACCGGGGCGCCGATCTGGTGTTCCAGTGCCGGGGCCAGGCGGACACCCTGGGCCTGGCCCTGCGGCTGCTGCGGCCGCAGGGCACCGTCATCGACCTCGCCTTCTACCAGAGCGGGGCGGACGCGCTGCGGCTCGGCGAAGAGTTCCACCACAACGGACTCGGCCTGCGCTGCGCCCAGATCGGCCGGATGCCGCGCGGGCTCGCGCACCTCTGGGACCGCGAACGCCTGTCCGCCGAGACCATCGCGTTGCTGCGAGCCGAAGGGCCGGCGATCCGCGAACACCTCGTCAGCGATCTGGTGCCGTTCGAGAAGGCACCGGAGCTGTTCGCGGATCTGGCCGACCGGCGGCGGCACGTGCTTCAGGCCGTGTTCACGTTTTCAGCGTCTGCCTGAGCCCGTTCGTGCGGTGTGCCACCGAATCCAGGCCGAGCACCGTCCGGTAGAGGGACAGGTACTGCTCGGCCATGACGCCAGGGGTGAACCGGGTGGCGGCGGCACGGCGGCAGGCCGCGGGATCGAGTTCGCCCGCGCGTGCCAGCGCGTCGGCCAGCGCGTCCTCGTCGCCGGGTTCGACCAGGAAGCCGGTGCTCCCCTCGTCGATCAGTTCGGGCAGGCAGCCGCGCCGGTAGCCGATCACCGGCGTGCCCAGCGCCAGTGACTCCACCACGGCTGTGCCGCCCGGTTCTTCCCAGTGCAGCGGGAAAACACACGCGCGGGCCCGGGCGAGCAGCACGTCGCGCTCGGTCGCACGCAGGGAACCGATCCAGCGCACCCGGTGCCCGTCCACGTGCGGGCGCACTTCGTCGCACCAGTAGCGGACATCGGGGTTGCGGGCGGCTTCCGGGTCGGTGGCGAGCGCCTGCTCGAGCGCCGCCACGGTGTGGAACGGCCCGATCGGCCCGGCCAGCACCACGTCGTCGCTGATCTGCTTCGCCAGACGGGCGGCCACGTGCTGCCCCTTGCCCGGGGTGATCCGGCCGAGCACCACCACGTAGTCCTGTTTGGGCGGGGTTTCCCGGCGATCGGCGCCTTCGGCCAGCGGTGTCGACAAGTGGACGTGGCCGAGGCTGTGCGAGCGCAAGGCGGGCGGTGCGCCCGAAAGCTGTGACGCGGACACGCCGTTGACGTGGATCCGGCCGTAGCCGTTGAAGTCGCCGTAGAAGGCCGGGTGCTTGGCGAGGTCCCAGTGCAGCGTGTGCAGCACCGGCGGCCCGGCTTCGCCGAGGGAGCCCAGCATCGCGGGCCCGACCACCTCGACGTGGTCGTGCACCAGGTCGAGGTCGTCCCGGTTGCGGAGTTCCTCCACCACGCGGCGCATGTGCGTCATGCCGGTGCCCATCGCGCGGTTGTACGGCCGGAGCAGCTGGCCGAACTGGGGTTCGTCGTAGGCGGAAATGAGTTCGTCGGTTTCCAGCGGGCTCGCGGCGATGGAGGCGAGCACCACGTGCACCCCGCGCCGCCGCAGTTCGGGGACCAGCGCGGCGACGATGTTCTCGATGCCGCCGTACCCGTCCGGCGGTACCGGCAGCCAGGGTCCGGCGTTGATCAGCACTCGGATGCTCATGCCCGGCTCCCCGTGGTGTCGGCGCGCAGGGACGCCAGTGGCGGTCTCTCCGGCAGGCTGATCTCGGTGCTCACGACCTCGCGCACGTCGCCGTGCGCCCCGGCCCGGTGCCGGAACTGGTCGAGCCGGGCGGGCCGCGCCGTGGGGACCACGCCCCGGCCGGCGCGCTCCAGGCGGTCGAAGACGGTCAGCATGATCTGCGCCGACATCCGGCCCAGCGCTTCGAGGTCCTGGTGGCGGTGGCGGCGCTGCCCGAGGTCGACCTGCGTCATCGCGTCGAGGCCGACCACGTCGAGCAGGTCGATCAGCAGCGCGATGTCCACGCCGTAGTGGGAAACGAACGGCACGGCTTCGAGCGCGCTCCGCCGTCCGGCGTACTCCCCCGCCAGCGGCTGGACGAAACCGGACAGCTCCGGCCAGCACAGGTTCAGCAGCGGGCGGGCCACGAGTTCGGTGACGCGGCCGCCACCGTCGGGCTCGCTGTGGCCGCCGCGCACCAGCGGACGGCGGTAGAAACCCTTGACGAACGCGGTTCCCGGGTCGGTCAGCAGCGGGCCGAGCAGGCCGGTGACGAACTCCGGCGGGCAGCCGACGAGGTCGGCGTCGATGAACGCGACCAGCTCGCCTTCGGTGGCGTAGAGCCCTTTCCACAGCGCTTCGCCCTTGCCGGTCAGCGGGGGAAGGTGCCCGAGCACGTCGGTCTGGTGGACCACCCGCGCACCGGCGGCCGCGGCGACCTCGGCGGTCGCGTCGTGCGAGCACGAGTCCACCACCACGACCTCGTCCACCAGTTCGTGCTGTCGCACCATCGAAACGATGGCCCCGACCGTGGCTGCTTCGTTGAACGCGGGCAGCACGACGCTGACCGTGGTACTGCCTTTGGCGGCGCGCAGTTGCCGCATCGGCCAATCGCCTGCTCTGGCGGGCTCCGAATGGGGGATCGACAGCATGGGGACCACCTTCCGAAAAATGGGGGAACAGTGTCCTCGAAATGTCGTGCTGGTTAACTCAGAATCCTCTGTGGACGGTTATGGCACTGTCGGCGGGATCGTTGCGGAGCACTTCACCGGCTTCCGGCACGCGCAGCAGTTCGGCGGCCGTGGTGGCCGCGAGCGCGGCCCGCACCAGTGGTGACACCCGGCACACCACCAGTTCTCCCTGGCTGTCGGCGCGCAGCAGTTCGCGGATGCCGGCCGGATCGAGTGCGGTGACGCCGGACAGGTCCAGCAACACCAGGCGCGGCACCGGATCCAGCCACGCCGCCTCGATCGCCTCGCGCAGCGAAGCCGCGGTCCGCGCGAGGACCGGTCCGGTGACCACGACCGTTTTCAGCAGATCATCGAGACCGGCGGTGTGGACGCGCATTTCGACGGCGAACTCCACGGGGGTTCCCTTCGGGGTGCGGTGGGGGTGGCCCCGGATACCCAGCCAGAAGGGGTTCAACCATGGACGGTGCGCGAAAAAAGTAGTCCCGCTTCGCCTCCAGGATCGGGGGAGCTCCGAGGCGAAGCGGGAGTCGTGGGGCCGGTCCGGGGGTCGCCTCTCGGCGAGTGGCTCGACGTGGCTCCAGCCGAACTGGTATTCCACGAAGGCGGTGGGTGAGGCCCGGGGACACCACGCGGACCGGCACCCAGTACAACGCCCGGGCGCTCCTGGTGTTCCGTCACAGGGAGTGACGTGCGCCTCAGCCGCGGTGGCTCAGGCAGGCCGCCGCTGCCGGGCGTGGTCGACGATGGCCAACGCCACTTCGAGTGACACCAGTTCCGGCACCGGCACGCTGTCGATGTCCGCGCACCACTGCGCCAGCAGCCGGTCCACCACGGTCTCTGACCACATCACGCACTCCTCGTTCCTCGGGTGCGTAAGTCGCCGGAAACGGCCGGGACGTTAACAACGCGGTCACCCGCCGTGAGCGCCATCACCGGCCCATTTCCCGTGCAAAACTTTCCGCCCGCATCCGCGGTTGGTGAACCAGCACGGGGGTTAACCCGAACGGGCGGGTCCGTTCGCACCACGACGCGGCTCGATCCGCGGGCTACGCTGAGCGCGCCGGCAGTGTCGCGAATGGACTGCCGACGGGAGTGGATGCCTGATGAAATCGCGGAACACCACCATGCTTTCGGCCTGCCTGGACCGGGAGATCGACCACCGGGAGGCCGTCGCGATCGCCAGGAAGATGCATGGCGCCGACCTGATAGCCATCGCCGTGCGCGGCGCCATCCTGGGTATCGCCAACCGCACCGACCTCACCCCCTACCCCGCGCTGGAGCTGGCGGGCGAGGCCTTTGTGGACGGTCTGGCCGACGCGGGCTTCACCGTGCGCTCGTGGCGCTCCATCGAATGGCTGTCCGGCGCCGAAGCCGAACTACGCCGCGCCGGGGACCACCACCTGCAATGGCACCCCATGGCCGCCTGATGTCACGAATGTGGCTTTCGAGACGCCCCACGTCCCGAAAGCCACATTCGTGACACCCCACCCTCGCGCACCCGAACCCCACACTCAGGCAGCCGAGTCACACACTCACGCACCCGAGTCCCACACTCAGGCAGCCGAAGCTCACGTTCGCGCAGCCGAGCCTCGCGTTCGCGCCCACCCCGACGCACTCCCCCAACGCGACCCGACAGCACCCTCGCCCCAAGGAACGCACTCGGCCCCCGTGGCTTACCAGCACGCCGGAAGCACCCCCGCGACACCAATGTGGCTTTGGGGGCGGATTCGGCCCCCAAAGCCACATTCGTGTCCCCAGCACACCGAGCCCAGCGCCCCCGTCCCAGCAAACCGGACCCCAGCAACCCGGAACCCGAGCAGCACAACCCGAGTGGCCGCCCACACCTCCCCCATCCCGGTCCACAGCCCAGAACACGGCGGGGATTCCTTTGTCAAGGCACGCTTTCCCGCCTTGACAAAGGAATCCCCGCCGTAGTCACAATAAAAAACCGGGGTGGCCCCGAGATACCGACGCAGCTCAGAAAAGCTGGGTAGCCACCTAAAGACCCCTCACATCCCAGACCGGAACCGGTCCAGAACCCGCCGTTCCCGCTTAGTCGGCCTTCCAGCCCCTCGATCCCGCCGAGCCACCGGAATGGCTGCTTCCGGCGGCGGCGCCGGAGTCCGGTCGATGAAGCAAGTGGCGGCGTCGACCGCGCCGACCCGTTTCTGGATCACGCGCACCACCTCGACGACGCGGGTCCGGTCGCCGACGCGGGCGCGTACCTCGTCACCCGGCGAGACGGTGGTGGCGGGCTTCGCGGGCTTGTCGTTCACCCGCACGTGCCCACCGCGGCAAGCCGCCGCGGCATCCGGTCGGGTCTTGGTCAGCCGGACCGCCCACAGCCAGCGGTCCACTCGGGTGGACTCCACCGCCCCATGATGCCCTACCGCTCACTTCCCGTTCAGCCCGTCGAGGAACACCTGCTCGAACCGAGCCGGATCGGCGTCGAAGGCGACGGTCAGCCGGTCACCCCAGGGCCACGGCGCTGTCCGGCCGGACTGCTCGCCCTGCTGCACCACGACGATCGGGGTCCGCCGCACGTCCGACACCACACCGTCGTTGTCGAACGCCCACACCGCGGCCAGCGCGTCCCACCAGTAGAAGTACTGCAGCGCGATCCCGTCCCGCATGATCGGCTGGGTCATGATCGAGTGCACCAGCCGGGCGCTCGGCGTGGTGCCCTCGGCGCCGACGCGGTCCACGTAGGCCTGCGTGATCAGCACGTGGTTCGTCGCGTCGAGCGGGGTCAGGCGGACCGGCACGGTGCCGAAGGCGCGCCTGGCCGACGGCGGGTCCAGCCAGATGTTGAGTTCCTGGCTGTTGTCGAAGCCCGGCAGCGCCTCCCCGAACAGGTTGCCCGGCACGTGCACCGCCCCGCCCATCACGTGCGCCACGGCCACCTTGCGCGCGAGCGGGCTGCCCGGCGGCACCGCCTTGGCGAGGTTGCTCAGCGGGCCGGTGACCAGCACCGACACCTTCCCCCGGGCCTGGGCAAGCGTTTGCGAGATCAGCTGCGCGGCGGTCCGGTCCGACGGCGGCGGGGTGCGCCCGGCGTCGCCGAGCGCGCCGGTCAGCACCTCCTCCATGTCCCGCACGGTGGACGCGGGCGCCGGGTGCACCCCGGTGTCCGAGCCTTCGGCCACCGGCACACCGGGCAACCCGCACTGCTCCAGCACGCTGATCGCGTGCTGCCGGGCGCGGCCGGGCGTGCCGAAGCCGTTGTGCGTCACGGTGACCGCGCGCAGGTCGATCCGCTTCTCCTGGTGCTGGACGCACAGGTACGCCAGCGTCGATGCGTCGTCGACGTCGAGATCGCTGTCGTAGATCACCGGAACCGGAGACGGTGAAGCATGGGCGGACGGGACGAGCAGTCCGGTGGCGGCTAGGACGAGGGCGAGCAGTGCGTTGCGCATCGAAGTCTCCCCAGGAGCCGATCAGGCCACGACGCACCAGCCTACAACCGCCTCTCGCCCGTCAGGCCACCGTTTCGAACACCGCCGCCAAGCCCTGACCACCGCCGATGCACATGGTCTCCAGTCCGTAGCGCGCCGACCGGCGGGTCATCTCCCTGGTCAGCGTCGCCAGGATGCGCCCACCGGTGGCGCCGACCGGGTGTCCCAGCGAGATGCCCGAGCCGTTCACGTTGATCCGCTCGAAGTCCGCCGGGCTCAGCCCCCACTCGCGCGTGCACGCCAGCACCTGCGCGGCGAACGCCTCGTTCAGCTCAATGAGGTCCATGTCGGCGAGGCGCAGCGAAGCGACGTCGAGCGCCTTGGCGACCGCCGGGACCGGCCCGATGCCCATGGTCGCGGGCGGCACCCCGCCGATACCCCACGACACGAGCCGCGCGAGCGGCCGGAGACCCAGTTCGGCGGCTCGCGCCGGGTGCGTCACCACGCAGATCGAGGCGCCGTCGTTCTGCCCGCTCGCGTTGCCCGCGGTGACCGTGGCCTCGGGGTCGTCGCGGCCGAGGATCGGGCGCAGGCCGGCCAGCTTCTCGACCGAGGAATCCGGGCGGATGTGCTCGTCGGTGTCCACCACCGTGTCGCCCTTCCGGCCGCGGATGGTGACCGGCACGATCTCCTCGTCGAACCGGCCCGCGTCACGCGCGGCGGCGGCGCGCTGGTGGCTGCGCACCGCGAACTCGTCCTGCTCCGCACGCGGGATGCCGTACTGCCGCCGCAGGTTCTCGGCGGTTTCCAGCATGCCGCCGGGCACCGGGAAGTTGAGCCCGCCCGCGGTCACCCGGCCGCGCGCCAGCGAGTCGTGCAGCATCACCCCGGCACCGGCCTTGGCGCCCCAGCGCATCGACGTCGAATAGAACGACGCGTTCGACATCGATTCCGCGCCCCCGGCCAGCACCACCTCCGAGGTCCCGGCCTGGACCTGCATCGCCGCGTACAGCACGGCCTGCAGGCCCGAGCCGCAGCGGCGGTCGATCTGCAGCCCGGTGACGGTGACCGGCAGCCCGGCGTCCAGCGCGGCGACCCGGCCGATCGCCGGTGCGTCCATCGACGGGTAGCAGTGCCCGAGCAGCACGTCGTCCACCGCGTCCGGCGGCAGCCCGGTCCGCTCCAGCAGGCCGCGGACCACCGTGGCGGCCAGTTCGTGGGCCGGCACGTCCCGCAGCGAGCCCCCGAACCCGCCGACCGGGGTGCGCAGCGGCTCGCAGATGACGGCGTCTCGCATGGGCGGTGCTCCTTCTCCCTCGGCGGTCCGCGCCGATCATGGCAAGGAACCGGCGAAACAGAAACGCCGACGGCCCGTGGCCGCCGGCGTTCCCTCCCTGCGATGAAGTCCGCGGGTCCGCCCCAGCCGGCCCGCGGATCTGGTACCCGGTGATCGATTCACCAAACCGGGTTAATCAGACTGTGATCTGAGTCACGACTGCGGCCGTCGAGGGCGCAGCACGTGGATTTCGGCGGCCTGCTCGTCCGGATCTTCCGAGCGCAACCGGACGTTGGCCCAGAAGGTGGTCCGCTCGCCGTCGCGGCTGATCCCCCACGCCAGCGTGCAGCTGTTGAGCACCTTCCAGCTCTCCCGGCTCGGCGCGGTGCCCGGGGGCAGCGCCCCGCGCCCGGTGCGCACCTCCACCCGCAACTGCGGCTCGGCCGCGGCGAACGGGCTGATCACCGCGTGCACCTCACCCGGCAGCTGGCCGTTCCCCAGTGCGATGACCGCCAGCTCGTCCGCCACCAGCATGGTGTCGATCACCGATTCGCGGCCGTAGGGCCGGACCAGGTCCCGGATCGCGGCGCGGATGCCGGACAGGTCGTTGACGTCGTTCAGCAAGTGTGAGGACTGCAGCTCGTTCCCGTCCGGGATCGACATGAACGTCACCTCCGCTAGGGGTCAACGTCGGTAACGCTTTGTTACCCCGTTCAGGGGAAGAGCAAACCCCGCGATCAGCGGCCGCGCCAGTCCAGGCAGAGGATCATGGCGTCGTCTTCCGATTGCCCGCCATCACGGTGGCCGGCGAGCCGGCGCAGGATCTCCCGCGGGACGTGCGCGGAGGGGTGCTCCCGCGTGTTCACGATGGCACGGGCGAGGGCTTGTTCGCCATAGCGTTCACCCGCTGGGGAAGCCACGTCGTAGACCCCGTCGCTGACCAGGACCAGCCGGTCGCCGGGGCGCACGTGGAACCGCTCGGCGGTGTAGTGGGTGTCCTCGAACATGCCCAGCGGCAGTTGCTCGTCGAAGGTGATCGGCTCGGCCACCCCGTCGCGCAGGCGCCACAGCCGCGGCGAGCCGGCGTCGACCACGTCGACCTCCCCGGTGGCCAGGTCGAAGCGGAGCAGCAGCGTGGCGACGTGGCAGTCGCCGCGGTGCTGGGCGTAGACGGCCTGGTCGGCGAGCATGGCCTGGTCGGCGAGCCCGATGCCGGCGCGGCGGGCGTTGCGCATCGCGTTGACCGCGAGGTTGGTCAGCAGCGCGGCCTGGATGCCGTCGCCCATGCCGTTGGACACGGTCAGCGTGAGGTGATCGGCCGAGGTGGACCAGTCGAAGTTGTCGCCGAAGATCGCGTAGGCGGGTTCGAGCTGGGCGCCGAGCTGGTACTCGGCCCGGGTGCAGGCCCGGCCGGGCAGCAGCTGCCACTGCATCTCGGCGGCCAGCGTCAGGCGCTGCGCCCGGCGCGCCTGCAGGTACAGGTCGGTGTCGCGTTCGGCGACCAGGATCTCGTGGCCCAGCGCCTCGGCGACCTGCGCGAGCTCCCCGAGCAGCTCCTCGCCGGGCTCCTGGGCCAGCCCGACGCTCAGCACGCCGAGCCGGTCCCCGCGCACGGTGACCGGGAGCAGGGCGAGCACGCCGCTGCCGGCGGGCTCGCAGGTGGTGCGCTGGGTGCTGAACACCTCGCCCGGCGCGCTGCCGCGCACCGGCACGGGTCTGCTCGTGTACGGCAGCACGGCGACCGGTTGCAGCATGGTCAGCCCGTAGTCGGCCATCAGCAGGTCGACCGTCAGCGCGCCGAAGTGCTCGGCCAGTGCGCTGCGGACGGTGTCGATCAGTTCGTGGGGAGCCGAAGCGCGGAGCGCCCGTTCCACGGGGAGGGATCTGTGCAAGGTGGGGTTCCCGCCTCGGGCAGGGGATGCAAGGGGTAGGGCTTGCGCTGACAGCTCACTCTATGGCTGCCACAGTGACAGGCGTGACCAGGCCGCCCCCGCCCGACGAGCCGGATCAGGCCGCGCGCTTGGCCGCCGAGATCGCCGAGTTGCTGGACGTGCTGTGGGAGCACAGCCGCGAGGTGACCACCGCGCCGCTGTCGGCCTCGCAGCTACGGGCGATGTTCGCGCTGGAGCGGGCCGAAGGCGCGAACCTGCGCACGCTGGTCGCCATGCTGGGCTCGACCCCGCCCTCGGTCAGCCGCCTCTACGACCGGCTGGAGGCCGTTGGCCTGGTCGAACGCGGTGCCAGCGCGGCCAGCCGCCGGGAGGTCGAACTGCGCCTGAGCGCCCGCGGCCGGGAGTACCTGCGGGACCTGCGCGGCCGCCGGGTGGCGGTGCTGCGGGAGGTGGTGGACCAGCTCTCACCCGCCGCGCGGTCGGCGTTGGTCGACGGCCTGACGGAATTCCAGGCGGCCGCGCGTGGCCGCGCGCCGCACGGAACAGCCGCGGACGGCACCCCGTAGGCTAACGTTTGTCATGCGACAACAGTTGCACGCCGTCCGAGTGGTGCGGGTGCCCGGGTGTCGCTGTTCGATAACGATCACCTCGCCGCCCGGGGAAGGGTGCCCGTGACTCAAGACGCCGCGACCGTGCGGAACTTCCTGTTCGCCATCCTGGCCGAAGGCGGCCCGCGGCTGGCGGGCGAATGGCTTTCGCTGCAGCAGCGGCACGCCGACGTCACCACCGGCGAGGACCTGCGCGACGAGGCCGAAACCGTGCTGGCCGCGCTCGCCGACGGGCTGCGCACCGATCTTTCCCCCGAAGAGGTGGTCTCCGGCCACCCGCCGCTGCGCGACGCGCTGGTCGGCCTGTCGCTGCGGCGGGCCCGCGGCGGCGCGACACCGACCGCGACCGCGATGTCCACGCTGGCGCTGAAGGAGGCGCTGCTCGCCGCGGTCATGCGCCAGAGCGCCGACGCCCAGGTGCACTACGACGCCGCCGTCCTGCTCAACCGCCTGCTCGACGCGGCGGGCGTGCTCACCTTCAGCACCTACGTGCAGGGCCGCGAGGAGATCATCCGCGCCCAGCACGACCAGATGCTCGAACTGTCCACGCCGGTGCTGCGGCTGTGGCGCCACGTGGTCGGCGTCCCGCTGATCGGCACGCTGGACACCACCCGCACCCAGGTGGTGATGAACGGCCTGCTCGAAGCCATCCAGGCGCAGGAGGCGCGGGTGGCGATCATCGACATCACCGGGGTGCCCACGGTGGACACCGCGGTGGCCCAGCACCTGCTGCAGACCGCGGACGCCGTGCGCCTGATGGGCGCCGAATGCCTGCTCAGCGGGATCCGGCCGCCGATCGCGCAGACCATCACCAGACTCGGGATCGACCTGTCCGCGATCACCACCCGCGCCACCCTCGCCGGGGCGCTGGCCGACGCGATCCGCCTGCTGGAGCCGCCCGGCTCCGGCCCGCCTCGCCAGGCCGGGGCGAGGTCCCATGCCACCGGATGACCGGCGCGCCCCGGTCCAGGAACTCGCGCCGTACGAGTTCCGCACCGACCACGACCTGCTCGGAGCCCGGCACGCCGTCCGCGCGGCGGCGCTGCGGGCCGGCTTCGGGCTGATCGGCCAGACGAAGATCGTCACCGCGGTGAGCGAACTGGTGCGCAACGCCTACGTCCACGGCGGTGGCGGCACGCTCCGGATCGAGGAGGTCACCGGCGCGCGCACCGGGCTCCGGGTGACCATCCGCGACGACGGCCCCGGCATCGCCGACGTGGCCGCCGCGCTGGCCGACGGCTACAGCACCGGAACCGGGCTGGGCCACGGCCTCGGCGGTGCCCGGCGCCTGGTCGACGAGTTCGCCATCGAGACCGGGCCGGGCAGCGGAACCACCGTCACGGTCCTTCGCTGGGCGCCCTGAGTGCGCTTGGATGTGGGCATGAGCGAAGAGATCGTGCTGGGCCCGCTGCCGAAGGGGATCACCCTGGCCGGCGAGGGCATGGGCAGCCGGGTCTGGAACGTGCTGGGGCACCGGTACGCGATGAAGTCCGCCGCCGAGAGCAGTTTCGCCTTCGAGACCTACGATCCGCCGGGCACCGGGGTTCCCCCGCACGTGCACCCGACGCAGGACGAGCACATCTACGTCCTGGAAGGCGTGTTCACCCTCTACCTCGACGGCGAGTGGCTGACCGCGGGCCCCGGCGACACCGTGCGGATGCCGCGGAACCTGCCGCACGCCTACTACAACCGCGGCGAGGCGCCGACGCGCGCGTTGTTCTGGGTGAGCCCGGCCGGGCGGCTGGCGCGGTTGTTCGACCGGCTGCACGACCTCACGGACATGACCGAGGCCGTCCGGGTCTCCGCCGAGCACGACGTGCACTTCCTGCCGCCCGGTGAGGTCGGCGAGCCGCCGGGGTGAGCCTGCGTTCGGCTGTCCCGATTAGCCCGTTCGGCAGAATGCCGGCTATTCCGGTGAATAACCCACCACACCTTTTTAGTTCACCGAAGCCGAGTTGATCAGGAGGGGTTTACCCGCGAGCGGAACGGGATACCCAGGATTTGCCCGCGCCACCACAGGGCGGCGCAGATTTCCCCACCTGGAGGCCAGTTAGATGATCGTTCTCGGCGTTATCCTGATTGTCATCGGTATCATCGCGAGCATTCCCGTGCTTTATTCGATCGGTATCGCGCTGGTGATCATCGGCGTGGTCCTCGCGGTACTCGGGCGGGCCGGAACCAAGGTCGGTGGCCGCAGCCACTGGTTCTAGGACCGACTCCGCTTCCTTCGCCCCCGCCGCACTCAGGTGCGGCGGGGGCGAAGCGCGTATGCGGGCACGAGCTGGTCGGGCAACTGCAGCTTGTCCTGGCGGCCGTCGGCGTAGGCGAGTTCGAAATTGACCACGCCCAGCCATTCCCCTTTCACCGAGGAAAACCAGCCGTGCAGCCTGCCGGGCACTTCCCCGCTCAGGTCGAGCCCGGTTTCCACCACGTGCACCGGCGCGCCGGGTACGCGGGTGTAGAGCGCGTCCAGCCGCACCCACACCGGGGTGATCACCGGAACGCGGCCGTGCAGGTCGTCACCCCGCCAGCGGGTGTGCGGGCTGACGATCACGGCCGGTCGGGGGCGGTCGGCGGTTCCATGCCCGGCAACATACCATGCGATTCGCACACATGTTCGATGTCCACTGTGGTCTGCGCGACACCCCCGTCGCGATCCGCTATCCCGCGAACACCCGGGGCACGAAGTCCAGTGCGCGAGCCCGTTCACGCGGATTGCCCACGGCGTTGACGATCAGGTCGGTGGCACCCGCGTCGGCGAACCGCCGCAGTTCGGCTGCCACTTCCTCTTCGGTCCCGGCGATGACCGTGTCGGCCGGGCCGGACAGCCCGCCGCGGTCGAGGATCGCGCGGTAGGCGGGCAGCTCGTTGATGATGGCGAGCTCGCGGGCCGAGTTCTCGCGCACGCCGTCGGCATCCGTGGTGATCGAGACGGTCACCCCCACCACCACCCGCGCGTCCTCCCCGAGCCGCGGCACCAGGTAGTCGGCGACGAGAGCGGGCTGGACCCACAACGCGATGGTGCCGTCGGCCAGTTCGCGGGCGACGTCGAGCATGCGCGGCCCGAGCGCGGAGATCAGCACCGGCGGTTCGGGCGCGCTGATCGTCAGCTGGGTGTCGACGGTGAAAAACCGCCCGGCGTACTTGACGTGCTCCCCGCGCAGCAGCGGGCGCAGCACTTCCAGGTACTCGCGGGTGTGGCGCGCCGGCGACTCGTAGGGCAGGCCGAGCTGCTCGGTCACCACCCATTCGTGGCTCGGGCCGATGCCGAGGGTCAGCTTGCCACCGGTGAGCGCCTGCGCGGTCAGCGCCTCGGTGGCCATCACCACCGGGTGGCGCGGGTAGGTCGGCACGACCGCGGTGCCCAGTTCCGGTGGGGAGTCCGGCATCGCGGCGAGCACGGCGAGGGGGTCCCAGCTGCCGGGCTGCTGGTTGGTCCAGCCGCTGTCGTAGCCGCGGGCTTTCGCCTCGGCCGCGTTCGCGCCGAATTCGGCGGCGGTGGTCGCGCCGGAGGTGAGGATGTGTTGTCCGATCCGCATGCCCCCAGTCCAGCGCGGTCCGCGTGGTGGAGCGAGATCCAGTTCGCCCGTGCAGCGATAACATGGGGTGATCGATCGGAGGGGCGGATGGAGCTGCGGGCGCTGCGGTACTTCGTCACCGTCGCCGAGGAACTGCACTTCGGGCGGGCGGCGGAGCGGCTGAACATCGTGCAGCCCGCGGTCAGCCAGCAGATCGCCCGGCTCGAGCGGGAACTGGGCACGCGGTTGCTGACCCGCACCTCGCGCACGGTCCGGTTGACCGAGTCCGGGCGCCGCGTGCTCGCCGCCGCGCAGGAAACCCTCGCGGCGGCCGAACGCGTGCGAACCGTGGTGCACGAACCGGGTTCCGTCGTCCGGATCGGCACGGCGACGGGCCTCACCGCCCGCCTCGAACGCGGCATCGAAGCGCTGCGCGAGCTGAACCCGACGTTCGAGCTGGTGCTGGTGGACCTGCCGGTGATCGAACGCGTCAACGCCCTGCGCCGGGGTGAACTGGACCTGGCACTGGTGCGCGGCCCGGTCTCGGCGCCGGGGTTGCACGTGCTGCCGGTGTGGACGGAACCGCTGCACGCGGTGGTTTCCGCCCGGCACCCGGCTGCCGGGCGCGACAGCGTCACCGTGGCCGAACTGGCCGATCACGTACTGAGGGCACCCTCGGATCCCCCACTGCACGAGGCCGTCACCAGCGCACTGGGCGCCAGCCGCGCCCGCTTCGGCCGCCCGGCCGGCACCGCCCAGGACACCATCGTCGAAGTCGGCGCGGACCCGCGGAGCTGGGCACTGATGCCCGTCGGCGAAATCACCACGATCGGCTCGACGCGCGTGCGGTCCCTCCCGCTGAACCCGCCCATCACCATCACCGGCAACATCCTCACCCCGCACGACTACCTGCCGAGCCAATGCGCCCACGCCATCATCACCGCCTTCAAGGACGCTCCCGTCTGAGGTGCTGTCACACCTTTGTCCTGCCGGCGGAGTTCTCGCCTTCTCGCCGGGCTTTCCACGTCACCGCGAACTCCTCCAGTTTCGTGCTGCTCGCCCAAAGTTGGTCGAAGCGGTTCTGGTGGAACTGCACGAGCCGGGGCGCGTCTTCGCGGATACCGCCGAGTTGCTGATCCGTCGGCCCCGAAAAAGCCATGTACATGATGGTGTCGTCGATGAGGCACACGCTCATCGGTTCCACCGGCTGGTTCCGCGTCTCGATCACCCTGATGTTGTACCGAGGATTTCGGACCACCTGCTCCAACTGGCTGACGCACCACTCCGCCATCGCGTCATTCGATACCCCGACGATGCGGCGGACAGTACCCTTCTTGCGGCGGGCGAAGTTGAACACTTCACCGAAGTACTCCCGCGACTGGACGCTGGCGAACTTCGCCGGCGGCACCTGACGGAAGTAGCTCACCCTGATCTCGCGCTCCGCCTTGCGCACGGCTTCCCTCGCAGAGCTGTAGAACTCCTCACCGGTGGCGAAGAAGACCTCCGCCAGCCCTTCGTCCTGCACCTCGATCCGCAGGTCCCGAATCTGCTTGAGCACGAAGAAGATCGCCACGAAGAGCGCTCCCGACAATCTTTCCTGGAGCTCCGGAAACAGATCCTTGAAGAGGGCCAGCAGAAAGCAGGCGAGCAGGAACAAGCAGAGCGTGAGCTCCTCCCACTTTTCGGTCTTGGCACGCGATTTGATCACCGACTCGCCTCCTGCCCTCATTTCCTGGTAAGTCCGCAGCCGCAGATGAACTGTTACAGCGCGCGATCGGCGGTCGGTGAATCGAAATAGTGTCACGAACGGCGTAGGGACTCGGCTTGGCGGTAGTGCGTGGCGGCCTCGGCCGGGCGGTTCAGTGCCGTGGCCAGGTCGCCCAGGTATCGGGCGACTGGGCCGAAGGTGAGCAGGCCGCTTCCCGCGCCGGCGAGTTCACCGGCGGCGGGCAGTAGTTCGGCGTACAGGTGTTCCATCACCGCTGTCTGTCCACTCTGGATGGCGAAGCGGGCGTGCAGGCAGGTCCGGGCTTCGAACAGGAGGTCCCGCGGTGAGTCCGGAATGGACTGTCCGCGCGGCCGTGCCCAGGGTTCGTACGGGCCCCAGTCCGCGCCGAACGGGGTGTCGGGGTCCAGGCCGAGCAGGGCCAGCGGGAGGATTCCCCGTTCCAGGCCGGACATCCCGGTGCCGGTGAGCTTCGAGGCGGCGGCGCGGTAGGCGGAGCGGGCTTCCGTGACGTGCCCGGTGATGGCGAGCCGGAGCGCGGCGTACCACTCGGTGAACACGCCGACCAAAGGCAGTTCATACCGCTCCGCCAAAGCATCGGCCGCGGCGGCGTGGTCGTCGGCGGTGGCCAGGTCGGCCAGTGCGGCGTGTGCCTGGAGCTGGATCAGGTGGCCCAGCACCTCGAACGTGACCAGGCCGTGCCGCGCGCTCAGGTCGACCAGTTCCGCGCCGATCCGCGCCCGTTCCGGAGCGAGCCCCGCGCGGTGGAAGGTTTGCAGGAAAAGTCCGTTGAGCGCCAAGGCAAGCAGTGCGGGATCCCCCTGCGCGCGGGCGATTCGCACGGCTTCCGCAGCCGCCTCGCCGCCCCGGCCGCCGGTGTCCGCGCGTCGCTCCATCGCGATGGTGATCAGCAGGCGCGCACGCGAGACCGGATGGCCGTCGGGCAGTTCCGCCAGCACGCGTTCCGCGGCCACCACGAGTTCTGCCGAGTGCGCTTCGTCGTCGTTCGCCGTCCAGATCGCGGGTACGTCGAACGAGCCGATCACCCGGGCGGCCAGCAGCGGATCCCCCATCGCCGCGGTGACCGCTTCCGCGCGCAACCGCCGCGCCTGAGCCAAATCCCCGGTCACCGCCAGCGCCCGCACCAAGCCCATCGTCGCTTCCAGCCGGGCCCGGCCCTCGGAACGCGCGACGACCTCCCGCCACAGCCGAGCCGCTTCGTGCGGTGCCGAGCGGCGTTCGGCGAGTTCGGCCGCGGCACGCGCGTAGTGCGCGGCGCGTTCGGCCGTGGCCGCGCTGTCCGCGCGCAGGAAGTGGTGCGCGATCGCGGCCACGTCCTCGGGCCGGCGTTGTTCGATGATCTCGGCCGCGGCGGCGTGCCAGCGTGCCCGCCGTGCCCGCGCGATGTCCTCGTAGAGCGTCTCCCGCACCAGCGCGTGCTCGAAACGCACCCGGTCGGCGTCCTGTTCGACCAGGAACCCGGCGAGCAGCCCCGACTCGACCGACGCCAGCACGGCGTCCTCGTCCCCGGCCAAGGCGATCAGCACCTCGAGGTCGACCTCTTCGCCGAGCACCGCGGCCTGACGCAGGTGCGTCGTGTCGGGCAGCCCGGACAGCCGATGCCGGATGACATCGCGGACCCCGGCCGGAACCGCGTGCAGACTTCCCTCGGCCTCCCAGAGCCGGGCGAGTTCGCGGACGAAGAACGGGTTCCCGGCGCTGCGCCGGTGGATGACCCGCAGGCCTTCGGCCGTCGGTTCGCGATGGCTGACCGCCCGCACCAGGTCCGCGACCTGCGCTTCGCTCAACCCGCCGAGGTAGAGCCGGACCGGTTCGGCACGGGCCGCGCGCCCCAGCGCACCGGCCAGCTCCGCGGAGATCTCGGTCGACCGGTAGGTGCCGACGAGCAGCACCGGCCCGGCACCCGGATCGGTGGCCAGCCCGGTGAGCAGGGCGAGCGTCTCCTCGTCGGCCCAGTGCAGATCGTCGAAGACCAGCAGGGCCGGGCCGCGGCCACCGAGCTTCGCCAGGTACTCCCCCATCGCGCGCTGGCGGCGGAACCGCGCCACGGCGAGGTCCTCACCGGGCACGGACGGCAGGTCGGGGCTGGCGCCCCACGCCGTGGTCCAGCCCATCGCGGCGAGCCTGCGGGTCAGTGCCCTGGCCAGCGCGGTCTTGCCCGCCCCGGCCGCGCCCCCGAGCAGCACGAGCCCCGGCCGTCCCGCCGACGCGGTGGCCACCGCGGTCTGCACCAGGTCAGCCAGTTCGCTTTCCCGGCCGACGAACGGCTCGTCGACGGGCGTGGGCGCCGGATCGCTCAGGCGTGGTTCCTGGGCGAGGATGTCCGCTTCCAGCTGCCGCAGTTCCGCGCCGGGGTCCACGCCGAGTTCGGTCCGCAGCACTTCACGGGCGCGGCGCAGTGTGGTCAGCGCGTCGCCCTGGCGTCCGGTCCGGTAGAGCGCCAGCGCGAGCAGCCGCCAGCCGTCCTCGCGCAACGGGTGTTCGGCGACGTGTGCCCGCAGGTCGGGTACCGATTCGGCGGCCTGGCCGGAGGCGGTCGCCGCTTCGGCACGGCGTTCGACGGCGAGCAACCGCAGTTCGGTGAGCCGGTCGGCCTCGGCACGCGCCCAGTCCAGTTCGGCGAACTCCGCGTACGCGGGCCCGCGCCAGAGCGCGAGCGCGTCTTCGAGCAGGACACGCGCCTTCTCGGCCTGCCCACCGGCGAGCAGCCGGGCGGATTCGGCGACCGCGGCCTCGAAACGCCACGCGTCCACGGCGTCGGGCTCGGCTCGCAGGGCGTAGCCGGGCGGCACGGTGACCAGCAGCCGGGACGGGGTGCGCGGTGGGCGGTCCGGCTCCAGTGCCTTGCGCAGCGCGCCGACGAAGGTCTGCACCGCGCCGAGCGCGCCGTCCGGCGGATCGCCCTCCCAGAGGTCGCCGATCAGCCAGGTCACCGGCACGACCCGGCCCTTCGCGATCAGCAGCCGCGCCAGCACGGCCTGGTGCCGCGGGCCCTTCAGGTTGACCGGACCGGCCGCGGTCTCCGCCGTCAGCGGGCCCAGCACCCGGAACCCCACCACGACCCCAACCTAACCGCCCGTGGTGATCCGGCGCTGATCGGCTGCTGATCGGGGGCGCCCACGATCGGGGGCATGATCCCTTCCTTCACCGAACGACGCGTCCCCGTCGCCGACGGCGTGGCGCTCCACACCGCGATCGGCGGCTCCGGCGACCCGATCGTGCTGCTGCACGGCTTCCCGCAGACCCACCTGATGTGGCGGCACGTGGCCGCCGACCTCGCCGCCGACCACACGGTCATCTGCCCTGACCTGCGCGGATACGGCGACAGCGACAAGCCGGACGGCACCGCGGACCCGGCCGTCTACGCCAAGCGCACGATGGCAGCCGACGTGGTGGCGCTGGCCCGCGAGCTGGGGCACGAGCGGTTCGCGCTGGCCGGGCACGACCGGGGTGCGCTGGTGGCCGTCCGCGCCGGGCTCGACCACCCCGAGGCGATCACCCACCTGGCGTCGCTGGACGTGCTGCCCACGCTGGACATGTGGGAGGTCATGCACGGCACCTCGGCCGCGGTCGGCTTCCACCTGTACCTGATGGCGCAGCCGCCGGGCCTGGCCGAGCAGCTGATCGGCAATTCGGCGGACGCCTTCTTCGGCCACTTCCTCGACCTGTGGGCGAACGACCCGGCGGCCATCCCGCCGGAGGTCCGCGCGGTCTACCTGAAGGCGAGCCGGGAGGCGGTGCCGTCGATCGTCGCCGACTACCGCGCCTCGGCCACCATCGACGTCGAACACGACGAGGCCGATCGGCGGGCCGGGCGGCGGCTGCGGATGCCGGTGACCGTGCTCCAGCAGGACTGGGGTGCCGCGCTCGGTTTCGACGCCGCGGCCCGCTGGCGGGCGTGGGCGCCGGACCTCGAGCACCGGACGGTCACGAGCGGGCACTTCATGGCCGAGGAGGATCCCGCGACCGTGGTCAAGGAGCTGCGGGAGCTACTGGCGCGCTAGTTTGCGGGCGAGGCGCTCGGGCCGGGGCCAGCGCACGTCGGTGGCCCAGCCCAGCTTCTCGAACACCCAGATCACCCGGGCGGAGATGTCCAGCTGACCGCGCCGGACGCCGTGCCGGGCGCCGGTGGGGTCGGCGTGGTGGGAGTTGTGCCAGGACTCGCCCATCGAGGCGAGCGCCAGCGGCCAGAAGTTCGCCGACTTGTCCCGCGCGGCGAACGGCCGGTCACCGATCAGGTGGCACAGCGAGTTGACCGACCAGGTGACGTGGTGCAGCACCGCGACCCGGACCAGACCGGCCCAGAAGAACGCGGTCAGCGCACCCGTCCACGACAGGGTGAGCAGGCCGCCGAGCAGGGCGGGGGTGAGCAGGGTGGCCACGGTCAGCACCGGGAACAGGCGATCGATCCTGGCGAGGTCGGCGTCGTCGAGCAGATCCGGCGCGAACCGCTTCGCGTTGGTCTTCTCGCGGTCGAACAACCAGCCCATGTGGGCGTGCCAGAACCCCTTGGCCAGCGCACCGGCCGAGGTGCCGTAGCGCCACGGTGAGTGCGGGTCGCCCTCGCGGTCGGCGTAGGCGTGGTGCCTGCGGTGGTCGGCCACCCAGCCGATGACCGGGCCCTGCATCGCCATGCTGCCCGCCACCGCGAGCGCGATCCGCAGGCCGCGGTTGGCCTTGAACGCGCCGTGGGTGAAGTACCGGTGGAAGCCGATGGTCACGCCGAGCCCGGTGAGCAGGTAGAAGCCCAGGGCGAGGCCGAGATCGGTCCAGCCGAGGCCCCAGCCCCAGGCGATCGGCACCGCCGCGGCCAGCGCCAGCAGCGGCACCACGGCGAAGAGCTTGACCAGGAAGTTCTCGGTCCCGCTCTGCTCGCCGTCGAGCATGGGTTCGGCCCGCGGCCGCTCGAGGGTCGCGGTCACGAAGTGCGCCGCTGCCGGGGCAGTTCGCCCTCGACGGGGCGCCCGGGCTCGCGGAACAGGTTTTCGTAGGCGGCGCCGGGGGTGTCCGCGGCGAAGCCGTCGGTTTCCTGGTCGGCGAGGGGATGGCTGAACAGCGGATTGCCCGCCGTGATGGTGTTGACGGTGAAACTCCTTCGAATGAGCCGCGGGGCTTCCGGGCCGGCCAGTTTGCCAGGCGAATCGGGAAGCGCTCTGCGAATGCGGCTGCCTCCACGATAACACGGCCCGATCCGCGAGGCGGGCTACCGGCAATGTGGCTAGGGTCGCAGGCATGCCACATGACGTCGTGCTGAAGCTGATGAACGGGGTCCACCGGGGCCTGATGAAGGCCACCGGCGGGCGAGCGGGCTGGCGGGTCGCGGGCATGCCGGTGCTGGAACTGACCACGGTCGGCCGCAAATCCGGGCAGAAGCGGACGGTGATACTCACCGCTCCCGTGCGGGAGAAGGAAACCCTCGTGGTGGTCGCTTCCCGCGGTGGCGACGACCACCACCCCGCGTGGTTTCTGAACCTGCGGGACAACCCCGAGGTCGAGGTGGCGCTGAAGGGCGCGCCCGCCCAGCCGATGAAGGCCAGGATCGCCACCGCCGAGGAACGCGGCGAGCTGTGGCCGCGGATCACCGCCGACTTCCGGAACTACCGCGCCTACCAGGACAAGACCTCGCGGGAGATCCCGTTGGTGCTGCTGGAACCGCGGTAGTCCCGGCGGCCGTCACGGGGTGAGGATGGCGCGGCCCCGGACGCGCCCGGCGTCGAGGTCGTCGAGCGCGTCCTGGAACCGTTCCAGCGGGTACTTCGCGGTGTGCAGCCGCACCCGGCCCTGCGCGGCCAGCGCCATCAGTTCGCACAGGTCGGTGTAGGAGCCGACCAGGTTGCCGATGAAGTCGAGTTCGGCGGAGATGATGTCGATGGTCGGCACGTCGAGGTTTTCGCCGTAGCCGACGACGTGGTAATCCCCGGCACGGCGCAACATCCGCACACCGTCCTTGGTCGCGCCACCTTCACCGACGAAGTCCAGCACCACCTCGGCGCCGTGGCCGCCGGTCAGCGTCAGGACCTCGTCGACCTGACCGCCGTCGGCCACCACGCCGTGGTCCGCGCCGATCGACTCGGCGAGCTTCACCGCGTCCGCGTTCCGGTCCACCACCACCAGTTCGGCGGGGGTGAGCGCCTTGAGCACCTGGATGCCGATGTGCCCGAGGCCGCCCGCGCCGAGCACCACGCACCGGTCCCCCGGGCGCAATACGCGCGCTGCCTTCGCCGCCGCGTGGTAGGCGGTCAGCCCGGCGTCGGCGAGGGCGGCCACGTCGGCGGGTTCGAGCGAGTCGTCGATCCGGACGACGCTGCGTGCGGAAGTCTTGAGATATTCGGCGTATCCGCCGTCGGTGTCGATGCCGGGGAACCGCGACTGTGCACAGTGGACATCGTCACCGGAGCGGCAGGCGCGGCAGAGCCCGCAGGTGAGCAGCGGGTGCAGGATCACCTTGTCGCCCTCGGCGACGTGGGTGACCGCGCTGCCTGCCGCGTGCACCCAGCCCGCGTTCTCGTGCCCGATCGTGTAGGGCAGCGCCACTCCGGACTTCTCCGCCCACTGCCCTTCGAGGATGTGGAGATCGGTGCGGCACACCCCGGCGCCGCCGATCCGCACGACCACGTCGAACGGAGCGGTGACCTCCGGGGCCGGCACCTCGGCCAGCCGCGGCTTCTCCCCGTAGCCGACCACCTGCACTGCCTTCATCATGCGTTCGCCTTCGCTTCCGGGTAACGGGTTTTCAGCAGGCCACGGCAGAAGTGCGCGTTGCCTTCGATGGAGATGCGCACCGAGCGCGCGAAGCGCAGGCGCACCGGGGTTTCTTCGGCTGGATAAGGGTTTCCGTGGTCGTCCACCAGCACCTTGGACGCCGGATCGGTGCTGAGCCCGAGCGCTTCGCGGCGGCGCAGCAACGCGTCGGTGGCCTGGCCCGCGGGGAGGTCCGCGAGCACGGTCCGGTGCGGCTTCAGCTCGGGATCTTGGCGCAGCAAGGAAGTCAGCGAGCGTTCCATCGCGGCGGTGTGGGCCTTGCGGCGGAACGTCAGGCGCAGTTCTTCCAGGCTCTCCTCGGCTTCGTCGCCGAACGTGCCGCGGTAACCAGCGTCGGCGGCGAGGCCGCGGTTGATCAGGTCCGAGTCGTGGTGATCGTCCAGGCACACCACCACCTCCCCGGTCCACGGCAACGCGGACAGCACGTCCTTCGCGTCCGAAGCCATCAGGTAGGCGAAGTTGGGCGAGCAGAACGCGGTCGGCAGGCGCAGGTGCACGGTCACGCGCGTGCCCTCGACTTCGAGCGAGCGCACGAAATCCAGGTCGGTGATCGGTTCGTCGAGTTCGGGGTCGAGCACCGCGTCGAGTGCCCGCCAGGCTTGCCTTTCCCGCATGGTCACACCGCCACCGGGTCGGGCTCCGCGAGTCCCAGCCCGGCGGGTACCTCGATGCCGTACATGGCCGCGGCGTTGAGCCCGAGCACCTTTTTCTTCTGCGCCACGGTGATCGGCGGGTACTCGGTCATGTCCGACGGGAGCTGGAAGTCGACGAATCGCTCGATCAGCCAGCGCGGGGTCCAGAGCGCGTAGTCGCTGGAGAACTGGATCCGGTCCTCACCGAGCCAGTACCGCAACTCGCCGATGATCTGCGCGAAATACCGCGGCCGGGTGTGGATGAACGGCATCGCCACGGCCAGTCCGGCGTGCACGTTCGGTTCCTGCGTGGCGATCCAGCAGAAGTCCTCCAGCCGCGGCAGGCCGCAGTGCTCGACCACGAAGTTCAGCTCGGGGAAGTCGGTCGCGGCGTGGTCGACGTCGGCCACGTCGAACGCGTCGCGGTCCAGCGGGCGGATGGTCGGGCCCTTGTGCACGTGGATGTTGCGGATGCCCAGTTCCTGGCAGGCTTCGAGGTAGCGGTAGCTCCACGGGTCGTCGAGTTTGTAGCCGCGCGACCTGCCCTGCCATTCGGCGGTGTAGAGCTTGACGCCCTTGAGCCCGAAGCGTTCGGCGTCCCGGCGCAACTGGTCGAGCCCGGCCTGTTCGAACCGCGGGTCCCAGCAGTGGTTGTAGGTCAGCTTGTCCGGGTGGCGCCGGGCCAGATCGAAGGCTTCTTCGGTCTGCCCGAAGCCGGTCTTGTAGAACGCGCCGAGGCGCGCGGGCTGGAAAATGGCGTGGTCCACGTACCCGTCCTCGAACAGGTCCTTCATCAGCCGCTCGCCGCCGTAGTAGAGGTAGTCCTCGTACGGCCACAACTCCGACTCCGGGCTCAGGTTCCGGTGGTAGTCGTAGAAGCAGTCGATGAACTGCTTGCCGTGGATGTTGAGCTGGTTGGCCGGGCGGGCGTCCCAGAGCGCGATGTGCGCGTCGACGATGAAGTAGCTCTCGCCATCCTTGGTGTACATGGATTTCCTCCGCGTCGCGTGGCGGCTTCGGCACGTGCGTGCTGCTCTGCACAGGACGCTAGGCACGCCGGGGCGAGCGCGGCACCGCCCGGCTGTCTCAGTTTGAGACACGCGAAGACCGTGACCCGCCGCCGGAAGGGGTTAGCCTGGCTGGACCGGCGCGACGACGCGTCCCCTGGAGGTCGGAGTGGAGAATCGGCGGCTTTCGCCGGGCAAGCCACGGCTGATGGCGTCCTGGCAGCGCAGCGAGCGCTACGGGGTGTCGCTGGACGAGGTGCGGCCGGTGTTCATCGGCTCGGTCGACACCGGTTCCCTGCTCTACGAATGCGGGTCCGAGGTGCTCACCGGCCTGCAGGCCACGCTGGCGAACGAGCCGGTGAGCATGATGATCACCGACAGCGCCGGGCTGGTGCTCGCCCGGTTGTGCGGTGACGACTCGATCAACCGCTCACTCGATCGGGTGCACCTGGCCCCGGGGTTCTACTTCTCCGAACGCAACGCCGGTACGAACGGGCTCGGCCTGGCACTGGCCGATCGCGCGCCCACGCTGGTCCGCGCCGAGGAGCACTACTGCACCGGGCTGCGGGGCTACACCTGCGCGGCGGTGCCCGTGCTCGACCCGCTCACCGGCGAACTGGCCGGCAGCGTCAACCTGACCACCTGGTCGGACTCGTCCTCGGACCTGCTGCTGGCGCTGGCCCAGGCCGCCGCCGGGAACACCACCGCGCTGATGCTGGCGCGCTCGGCCGGGCGCCGGATGCGGCCGGTTCCGCGCGGCGAGGTGTTCCACGTCTACGCCGACCGGTTCGAGCAGGCCGACGGCGGCCGGTGCGCGTCACGGTCGTGGAACGCCGCCGTCGCCGAAGCGCACACCGCGCTCGCCGCCGGCCGGGTGGTCGCGGTGGTCGGCGAGCCCGGCGCGGGCAAGACCGCGCTGGCTTCGCTGGCCCACCGGCAGGCGCGCCCGCGCGAACGCGTGCTCAGCGCCCGTCCCCCGGCACCGGACGACGTCGACGCCTGGCTCACGCTGTGGACGCCGGAGCTGGAGAAGGACGACACCTGCGTGATCGTTTCCGGCGTGGACAAGCTGCCCGCCTGGGCGGCCGGTGAACTGGTCAGGTTGTTCACCTCGGCCCGCCGCGAAGGCGCGCGGCCGCAGCCGTTCGTGCTGACCGCCGAGGATTTCGCCGCGCTGCCGAGCGCGCTCGTCGCTTTGGTCGACACGGTGGTCGAGGCACCGGCGCTGCGCCACCGCCCCGACGACATCCTGCCGCTGGCCCGGCACTTCGCCCAGCGCGAGCGCGGGCGGGCGATCAGCTTCACCGCCGCCGCGTCGCAAGCGCTGACCGAATACCACTGGCCGGAGAACGTCAAGCAGCTCAAGCGCGTCGCCCGCACCGCGGCGGCCCGCGCGGACGTGGTCGACCTGCGGCACCTGCCGACCCAGGTGTTCAGCTCGGGCACGCACCGGTTGAGCAGGCTGCAGGCGCTCGAACGCGACGAGATCGTGCGCTGCCTGACCGAACCCGGGGCCACCGTGGTGCGCGCGGCAGCCGAGCTGGGCATGAGCCGGGCGACCATCTACCGCAAGATGGCGCACTACGAGATCAAGGTGCCGAACCGATGAACAAGCACGAACTGGTGACCGCGTTCCAGCGGCGCGTGGGCAATCCGATCCTGCGGCGGCTGCCGTTCCAGGTGCTGCTGGAGACCACCGGCCGGACGTCCGGCCAGGCGCGGCGCACCCCGATCGGCGGACGGCGCGTCGGCGACGAGTTCTGGTTCGTCTCCGAGTTCGGCGAAAAATCGCACTACGTCCGCAACATCCAGGCCGACCCGGCGGTCCGGGTCCGGCTGGGCGGGCACTGGCACCGCGGCGTCGCCTGCCTCCTGCCGGACGACGACGCCCGCGCCCGGCTGAAGTCGTTGCCTCGGCTGAACAGCGCCGCGGTGCGCGCGATGGGCACGGACCTGCTGACCGTGCGCGTGGACCTCAGTCCAGGAGCACCCTGACCAGGGTCCGCTTCAGCCAGTCCTCGTAGTCGTCCGGCGACCAGCCCGCCGCGCCGACCAGGCTGTCGTGGACCCCGGCGGTCATCAGGGCGACGGCGATGTCGGTGGCCTTCGGGTCGAGCCGGTGCCCGGCGGCCCGGATGCGCTCGATGACCAGCTCCACGCCCAGCCGGTTGCGGCGCGCGCCTTCGGCCTCGGTCGCCGCGATGTCCGGGTCGACCGCGGCGCCCGAGCTCAGGATCGCCACGATATCGCCGCAGCGGTCCCGCACCTGGCGGCTCGCCTTCGCCAGCAGGCCGAGCAGCTCGGCCGGATCGGTCATGCCCTCGGCCGAGGTCATCAGGTCCGGCAGCCCGGCCTCGTCGTCGAGCAGATCGACGAGCCCGCCGAGCACCCCCGCCTTCGACCCGAAGTGCGCGTAGATCGTCTGCGGCGCGACCCCCGCCTCCTGGGCGATCAGCCGGATCGGGGTCCGCGCGTACCCGCGTTCGGCGAACAGGCCGCGTGCCGCGGTGAGGATCGTGCGCAGGGTCAGCGCTTCACGCCGGTCCCGCAGCCGGACGATGCCCGGCAGGTCCGCTGCCATGTATGCTCCGATTTAGAACGTCGTTCCAAGTTTTGGACCATCGATCCAAGTAAGGATAACCGATGACCGTCGAAGAGATCATCACCGGAATGCGGCAGGCGTGGAACGCGGGCGACGGCGCCGCGTGGGGCTCACACTTCGCCGAGGACGCCGACTACGTCGACGCGGTGGGCCGGATCCAGCGCGGCCGGGCGGTGATCGCGGACGAGCACCAGAAGATCTTCGACACCATCTACCGGGGCAGCGTGCTGGAGATCCGGCGGCTCGGCGTCCGGCAGCTCGGTGACGGACTACTGCTCCTGCACACCGAGTCGACGCTCCAGGTGCCCACGGGCCCGCGCGAGGGCACAGTCGACGCGGTCCAGACCAAGCTCGTGCGCGGCGGCCTGATCCACGCCTTCCACAACACCGCGCGCGTCAGCCTCGCCACCGTCACCAAGAACGACCCGGAGCTGGCCCGCCGTTCGCCGATGGACTGGAAGTCCTGAGCCTCAGAGATCCGGCAGGCCGAGCTCGAGGTTGGGGGGCCTGCATGCCGCCGTCGACCTCGAGCAGTTTGCCGGTGACGTAGGCGGCGGCCGGCGACGCGAGGTAGACCACCGAGGCGGCGATGTCCTCGGGCTCGCCGAGCCGGCGCAGCGGCGTGTCCCGCTCCATCTTCTCCCGGAGTTCGGGGTTGGCCGCGACGATGTCGAGCGCGGAGGTCAGCACCGAGCCCACCGAAATCGCGTTCACCCGGATCTTCGGCGCCAAATCCGCCGCGGCGAGCCGGGTGTAGTGCGCGACCGCGGCCTTCGCGGTGCCGTAGGCGAGGTAGCCGCGACCGGCGACCCGGCCCAGCACGGACGAGATGTTGACGACCGCGCCACCGCCGCCGGCGAGCATCGCCGGAGCTGCGGCGCGGGTCAGCGCGTGCGCGGTGGAGACGTTGAACCGGAACGCCTCTTCGAGGTAGCGGGGTGAGGTGTCCAGCAGCGGGCGCGGCATCGTGCCGCCGACGTTGTTCACCACGATGTCGAGCCGCCCGAAGGCGCCGGTCGCCGCTTCGGCCAGCGCGGCGGCGGCCGACGGGTCGCTCAGGTCGGCGGGCACGATCTCGGCCTTGCGGCCCGTGGCTTCGACCTTCGCCGCGACCTCGCGCAGTTGCTCTTCGGTGCGAGCGGCGAGCACCACGTCGGCACCGGCTTCGGCCAGCGCCACGGCCGTCGCGGCGCCGATGCCCCGGCCGGCCCCGGTCACCACGGCGACCTGCCCGGTCAGCCGGAAAAGGTCGAGGATCATGGCAAAACGATAACACGTTCTACCGACGGAAATTCGGCTCTCACGTTCCGCGCCTTTCCCACGTCTACCCGATATGGACAAGTACGCGAAGCGAGTGGCGGCCGCCGACTGGGCCGCGGTGGCCACCGAGCTGGACAGCTACGGCTGCGCCCTGCTGCCCCGCCTGCTCACCGCGGAGGAATGCCGCCGGATCGCCGGGCTGTGGTCCGACACCGGCCGGTTCCGGTCGACGGTCAACCTGCGACGGCACCGATTCGGCGACCACGGCGACTACCGCTACTTCGCCGAACCGTTCCCCGAACCGGTGGCCGCGCTGCGCGAAGCGCTGTATCCGCGACTGCTGCCGATCGCCCGCGACTGGTACGCCAAGCTCGGCCGGGAGGCCGAATGGCCGGACACCCTGGGCGACTGGCTGCGCGTCTGCCACGACGCCGGGCAGACCCGGCCGACGCCGATCCTGCTGCGTTACGAGACCGGCGGGTGGAACGCGTTGCACCGCGACCTCTACGGCGACAAGGTCTTCCCGCTGCAGGTCGTGCTCAATCTCGACGAGCCGGGCACCGACCACACCGGTGGCGAGTTCCTGCTGGTCGAACAGCGCCCGCGGGCGCAGTCACGCGGCATGGCGACGCTCATCCCGCAGGGCCACGGCCTGGTGTTCACCACCCGCGACCGGCCGGTGGCCTCGGCCCGCGGCTGGTCGGCGGCCCCGGTCCGGCACGGCGTGTCCCCGGTGCGCAGCGGCCGTCGCCACACGCTCGGCCTGGTCTTCCACGACGCGACCTGAGTCCCCTCAGCGGCGGAGTCCGGCGATCAGGATCCGGACCAGCTGCCGGGCGTCGTAGCGGGGGTCGCTGTCCGCGCCGATGCACAGGTTCCCGACTCCGCGCATGAGCCCGAGTGCCTGCAGGTCGGACCGGATTTCGCCGGCCTCGGCCGCGGCGTCGAGCAACTGCGTGCACACGGGCACGAGGCGGTCGAGGAAGTACGCGTGCAGCGTGTCGAAGCCGGCTTGGTCGGACTGCAGCACCCCGGCCAGCCCGTGCTTGGTGACCAGGAAATCGACGAACAGGTCGATCCACTGCCCGAGCGCGGCATACGGGCTTTCGCTGGACACCAGCAGCTCCGGACCCGCCTCGGCGCAGGCTTCGACCTGGTGCCGGTACACCGCGATGATCAGGTCCGCCCGCGTCGGGAAGTGGCGGTAGATGGTGCCCACCCCGACCCCCGCCCTGGCCGCGATGTCGCGCACCGGCGCGTCCACCCCGGCCTCGACGAAGATCGCCGCCGCCGCGTCGAGCAGCGTCTTCTCGTTGCGCCGGGCGTCCGCCCGCTTGGACCGCACCGGGCCGTCGTTCACCGATTCGCCTCCTTGCCGCACGCTTGCTAAGCGGAACGATGTTCCGTATCGTTAGCGGAGCAACGTTCCGTTTCCCATGATGCCAGGAGGCACCCAGCTATGCAGTACCGCACCTTGGGGCGCACCGGTGTGCAGGTGAGCACCCTCGCGCTCGGCGCGATGAACTTCGGCGCGATCGGGCGCACCAACCAGGACGAGGCCACCGCGATCGTCGACACCGCGCTCGAGGCCGGGATCAACCTCGTCGACACCGCCGACATGTACGGCCAGGGCGAGTCGGAGGAGATGGTCGGCCGCGCGATCGCCGGCCGCCGCGACGACCTCGTGCTGGCCACGAAGGCGACGATGCCGATGGGCGAAGAGCGCAACCACCGGGGCAGCTCGCGCCGCTGGCTGGTCGCCGAACTGGACCACAGCCTGCGCCGCCTCGGGGTCGACCACGTCGACCTCTACCAGATCCACCGCTGGGACCCCACGACCAGCGACGAGGAGACGCTGTCTGCGCTGACCGACCTGCGGCAGGCCGGCAAGATCCGCTACTTCGGCTCGTCGACCTTCCCCGCCCACCGGATCGTGCAGGCCCAGTGGGCCGCGCGCGAACTCCACCTCGGCCGGTACGTCACCGAGCAGCCCAGCTACTCGATCCTGCAGCGCGGCATCGAAGCACACGTGCTGCCGGTGACCGAGGAGTACGGGCTCGGCGTGCTGGCGTGGAGCCCGCTGGCGTCGGGCTGGCTGTCGGGCGCGGTCCGCGCGGGCCAGGAAATCACCACGAACCGCTCGAAGGTGCTGCCGCAGCGCTTCGATCCGGCCCTCCCCGCGAACCAGGCCCGGCTCGAAGCCGTCGAGTCGCTGGTGAAGGTCGCCGACGAAGCCGGGCTCACCCTGATCCAGCTCGCGCTCGGGTTCGTGACCGCGCACCCGGCCGTCACCAGCGCGCTCATCGGGCCGCGCACGCTGGACCACCTGAAGTCCCAGCTCGCCGCCGCGGACACCGTGCTCCCGGCCGACGTGCTCGACGCGATCGACAGCATCGTCGCGCCCGGGACCGACCTGGCGCCGGACGAAAAATTCGACACCCCGCCCGCCCTGCTCGACCCCACCTTGAGGAGGCGTCGCTGATGCCACGCACCACCGGGACCAGTTTCGGGATCCTGACCGCGCCCCAGCAGGTCGACTACGCCGACATCCTGCGGGTCTGGCGCGAAGCCGACGCGATCCCGGAGATCGAGCACGCGTGGTTGTTCGACCACCTCATGCCGATCGGCGGTGACCCGGCCGGGCCGATCCACGAAGGCTGGACGCTGCTCTCCGCCCTCGCCGCGCAGACCAGCCGCGTGCGACTCGGCCTGCTGGTGACCAGCAACCGCTTCCGGCCACCGGCGATGCTGGCGAAGATCGCCACCACCGTCGACATCGTCTCCGGCGGACGGCTCGACTTCGGCATCGGCGTCGGTTCGCGGCCCAGCCACCCGCTGGCCCGGCGCGAGTACGACGCGCACGGCCTGCCGTTCCACGAAACCGCGGACGCCGTGCGCGGTTTCGCCGAGGCGTGCGCGGTGATCCGGCGGTTGTGGACGGAGGACGAACCGTTCGACTTCGACGGCACCCACCACCGGCTCACCGGCGCCTTCGCCAACCCGAAGCCGGTGCAGCGCCCGCACCCGCCGTTCGTCATCGGCGGCCGGTCGGCCGCGACGCTGCGCGTGGTCGCCGAGCACGCCGACGTGTGGAACATCCCCGGCGGCGACCTCGAGGACGTGGTCAGCCGCAGCGCCCTCCTGGACCGCTACTGCACCGAGATCGGCCGGGACCCCGCGTCGATCACCCGCTCGATCCACCTGCCGGTCTCCTACGACCGGCCCGAGGACACCCGCAAGGCGATCGGCGAAGCGGTCGACGCCGGTTTCGGGCACGTCGTGCTCGGCCTGCCGTCGCCCTACCCCGAAGGCGTCGCCCGGTGGGTCGCCGCCGAACTCATCGGCTGAGCCGCTCGGGCAGGCCGAACCTGCCGAAGTCGGCGTCGAGGAACGAGACCACCTCGGCGATCCGGCCCCCGCGCAGGCTGAGCAGGTCCAGCCCGCCGGGCAGGTAGGCGCCGCGCTCCTCGTCCCACAGGTAGGTGCCGAAGGCGAGCTGCCCGTTGGCGCGTGCGGGCAGGAAGCGCCAACTCCGCGTCATCGGCCCGGCGACGAGGAAGGCCCGGACGGCGTCCCGGCCCGCGTACCACTCGGGCAGCGGCGGCATGCTGTACCGGGCATCCTCGGTCAGCAGGTCCACAATGGCCTGGAGATCACCGCGTTCCCAGGCACCGGCGTACCGGCCGGCCAGCTCGCGGACCCGATCGTCACCGAGGGCGGCCAGCTCGGCCTGCTGGCTGGTCCGTTGTGGATCGAGGGTCCGGCGGGCGCGCTGGAGCGCGCTGTTGACCGAGGCGACGGTGGTCTCCAGCAGGTCGGCGACCTCGTTCGCGGAGAACTGCAGCACCTCGCGCAGCAGCAGCACGGCCCGCTGCCGGGCACCGAGGTGCTGCACCGCGGCGACGAAGGCGAGTTCCACGCTCTCCTTGACCGCGTACCGCGCCTCGGGTCCGAGGCGGTCGTCGGGATAGGGCTCCAGCCAGGCCACTTCGGTCTCCGGTGCACCGGCGGGCAGTTCACGGCGGCCACGGCGCTCGATGGTGGTCAGGCAGCGGTTCGTGGCGATCTTGTACAACCAGGACCGCAGCGTGCCGCGGTCCTGGTCGAACTCCGGCAGCGCACGCCAGGCCCGCACCAGGGTTTCCTGCACCGCGTCCTCGGCGTCGTGCACCGACCCGAGCATGCGGTAACAATGCGCTTGCAGTTCGTCACGAAATGGCTCGACGAGCGCACCGAAAGCAGTCGCTTCCCCGGCCCGCGCGGCGGCGATCAGTTGTGCGGTGCGCTCCCCCGGCATGGGAGTGAATACTACGCCCCAGTGGAATTGCGACCGCCGTTCGCGCTATTACCGGTGTTATTCACGGCGTGGCGAGCGGGGCGGGCAGCCACTCGGCGAAATCGTCGGTGTCCTCCCGCAACCGCGCCTCGGCCGCGGAAAGCCACTCGACCGACTCCCAGGATTTCACCGTGAACCCGGCCTCGGCCAGCACCTCGACGAACGCCTGCCCGGCCAGTTCCAGTGCCGGGTAGGGGTTGGCGTCGGTCCGGGAAGCGACGCCGAAGCGATGCTCACGCACCGCGACGGCGATCAGGTCGACGCCGTACATCCGCTCGGCCAGCGCCACGGCTTCGGGCTCGCCAAGTGGCCGATCCAGCATGCCGAAGAGCCTCGTGACATTCCGTGAACCCATGCACGGAGAATACCGAGTAATTCGGGCCGGATCGACGATTCACCCTGTCGCCGAATTGCCCGGGGCCGAACCGTCCAGTCTGCCCAAGCGGAATATCATCCCCGCAACTGCTCCGTTCGGCTCAGCGCCAGATCCGCCGCCAGCGCGTCGAGTCCCGGGCAAGCCAGCGCCGAACGCGAAATCGCTGACGCACGGTGCCGGTAAACGTTGTCACCGAGCACTTCCCGGCACGTTTCCGTGAGCAGGTCCGCGTCGAGCCCACCCGGCTCGAGACGCCGGCCGAGCCCGAGCGCGCAGACCCGGTCGGCGTTGCCCGGCTGGTCGGAGAACAGCGGCAGCACCACCATCGGCGTGCCGGTGCGCACCGCCTCGGCGACCCCGCCGAAACCACCGTGGGAGACGAACAACTCCGCGGACTCGAGCAGCAGCCGTTGCGGGGTGAATTCGAGCAGCCGCACGTCCTCCGGCCGCGATCCCGGCCAGTGACGCGGATCGCTGCCCAGCGCGACCACCCCCGAGCACGGCAGCCGTCCGAGCGCGGTGATCATCAGCTCCAGCAGGTCCTGGCTCTCGGGCACCACGGTCGCGGCGACGCTGCCGAGCCCGGCGAGCACGAGCGGCCGGTCGTCGGGCAGCCCCAGCAGCGAAACGTCCAGCACGCCGGACGGTTCGTCCAGCCGGTAACACGGCGGCGCGTCGCCGCCGTACCACTCGGGCGGCACGAAACCGGCGACGAACGACCGATTCGGGTACCACGGGTCGTCGACCTCGTCGAGTCCCAGTTCGGCGCGCTGGCCGTTCAGCGCGTCCCGCACGGAAGGCAGGGTCGACGCCGAACCCGGCGCGATGTCCAGCACGGCCTGCCGCACGCCGAGCCGTCCGGCCGCGAGATGCCCGCCGAACTCGTTGCACTCCCGCACGATCAGGTCCGGCTGCCAGGATTCGCAGGCCTCGATCAGATCGCGGGCGAACACCCCCGCCAGCGGCCCGGCGAAGGCGGCGGTGAGCGGTCCCGCCTCGGCCCGCGCCGACGCCGCCCGCGCGCTGCCCTCCGGATCGCCGGGCATCCCGGGGCTGGTGAGCACCTCGGGCCGCTCGAGCAACTGCGCCAGGGTCAGCACGTTCGGCAGCGCCAGGTGTTCGATCCCGGCTCGTGCCAGCTCGGGCGCCATGCCGGGAGCGGTCGCGACGGCCACCCGGTGCCCGGCCCGGCGCAGGGCGCGGGCCACCGGCAGGACCACCGGCGCCAGGTGCGAGTAGAACGGCAGGCAGGTCAGGACCACGCGCACCTCAGGTCCTCCGTCCGGTGATCGTGCTCGTGCCGAGCGCGGCGAGCGGCCCGTACGGTTCGCGCGCGGTGACGTCGAAACCTCGGCGCTCCAGCAGCGCGCACACCGGTTCGGGCTCCTCGGCCTCGATCACCAGTTGCCGGATCCGGGGCCAGTCCGCTTCGCCGATCCCGGCGAGCACGTCGAGTTCGGCGCCTTCGACGTCGATCTTGACCAGGTCGATCGGCCCGGCCGGAGCCAGGTCGGGCAGGAGGTCGGACAGCCGCTCCACCGCGACGGCCACCGAACGGCTGTCGGCGAGCAACCGGCCGGCCGCGGGCACCAGTTCGCGCGTGCGCGTCTTCAGTTCCGGGTAGCGCGTGGAGTTGCCGGGGAGGTCGCGGTAGTAGGTGAACGGCACGCCGGTCTCGCGGCGCGCGCCCAGCGCGACCTCGCGGGTGAGCACGTCTTCGTGCCCGTGGTGGGCCAGGTTCGCGCACAACGCGCCGAACGTGCTGGGCGCGGGCTCGGCGGCGAGCACCCTGGCACGCGGGTAGCGGCTCTTGAGGAAAAGGGTGAACAGCCCGACATTCGCCCCGGCGTCCACCACGACCGGCGCCTCCGGTAATCGGATACCGGAGCCGAGATAGCAGTTGTCGCGGAATATTTCCTGGTACATGAATCCGAGTTCGCCGGAATCGCCGGAATCGTTTACCGGGACGTAACACCCGAATTCGCCGGACAACCGGACGTAGTGGAGTTCTGCGCGCACGGTTGACGCACACTACCGGACGCTACCGCCCGGTTACTCCGTCCGAAGGTCGTCACCATCACGCCGACCAGGCCTTTTACCTCGCGAACGCGATACAATAGCGAGCCCGGGCGACCAGGTCCAACCACCGGGCGGAATTGCTCCGTTCAGGTCGGCAAGAGTGGGTGATCCCTTAGTTTCGCCGGGCGACCGGACAAGGCAGGACAAACTCGCCTGCCCGCTTGACAGTCCCGCCGGACGACACGGAGCCTGACGACGGCTGTTCGGTTGAAAAATCGCACCGGGAGGGCCTGGCGAAAATGGTCCCTGTCATTCACCAGCTGGCATTGAACGAAAACCATTCACCGGTGCTGCCCGGCGTCCGCGAGGCGGTCCGGGAGGGCGCGGAGCGCGTCCACCTGACCCAGGACGCGCTGGCCACGGGCCTGACCGCGGAGCTGGCGCGACGGCTCGAAGTGGACGGTGCCCGGGTCGTCGCGGGTGCCGGTTCGGGCGCGCTGCTGCAGCAGTACCTCAACGCCCACAGTGGACCCGGCACGGCCGTGGTGCACGGCTGGCCGTCGTTCGAGCTGTACCCGCTGCTGATCCGCAACGCGGGCGCCACCCCGATCGCGGTGCCCGCGGAACCGCAGGACCTGCGGGCGCTGGCCGCCGCGGTGACCCCGGAAACCCGCGTGGTGCTGCTGTGCAACCCGAACAACCCGACCGGCGAAGTGCTCGGGCAGGACGCGGTCGCCGAGTTCCTCGACCTGCTGCCGCCCGGCGTGCTGGTGCTGATCGACGAGGCCTACCGCGAGTTCGCCGAGCCGGGCGCGCTCGCCGACGGCCTCGCGCTGGCCGCCGCCGACGACCGGGTCGCGGTGGTCCGGACCTTTTCGAAGTCACACGGGTTGCTCGGCCTCCGGGTCGGTTACCTGGTCGCGCCCGGACCGGTGGCCGCCGCCCTGCGCCCCACGCTGCCGTTCTTCCGCGTGGGCACCCTCGCGCAAGCCGCCGCGCTCGCCGCACTGGACGCCGAGCCGCGGATGCGCGAGCAGTGCGCGGAAGTGGCGGCGGAACGGGATCGCGTCCGCGCCGGTCTGCTGGACCTCGGCTGGGACGTCCCGCCGAGCGGCGGCAACTTCCTCTGGCTGCGCCTGGGCCGCGACAACCAGTCCTTTGTCGACCACCTGGCCGCCGGTGGGGTCGCGGTGCGGGAGATCGCCGGCGCCGGGGTGCGGGTGAGCACCGGCACGCCCGAGGCGAACGACCTGGTGCTGGCGCTGGCGAAGGAGTTCGCCGCATGACCGCCATCCACGAGGTCACCTCCTCCCCCGCCGTCGAGGACGTGCGGCGGGCCCTCACCGAGCGCTGGTCCGGCGCGGGCCACCGGGTCGCGGAGATCTCCGGCTACGCCCTGCTCGCCCCCGGCAAGTTGCTGCGGCCGTTGCTGCTGGTGACCGCGGCCGAAGCCGTCGGCGGATCGCGTGAGCAGGTGCTGCCCGCCGCGCTCGCGGTCGAATACCTGCACGTGGCCTCGCTGATCCACGACGACATCATCGACGGCGACGACCTCCGGCGCGGCCGTCCCGCGGTGCACGCCCGCTTCGGCACACCGGACGCCATCGTCACCGGGGACGCGCTCATCCTCGGCCTGTTCTCGGCCGTCGCCGAATGCGCCTCCCTGGGGGTGCCGGAGCCCGCGGTGCTCGCCGCGGTCCGCGCGCTGTCGGAGGCGGGCGAGGACCTGTGCCGCGGTCAGGTCCAGGAAGCCCTGCTGGACACGGAGGTCCTCGCGGCCGGAGCCGACCACTGCCTCACCGCGTACCTCGAGGTGGCGTCGCTGAAGACCGGCGCGTTGTTCCGGGGAGCCTGCCGGGCGGGCGCACTGCTCGGCGGCGGCTCACCCGCCGAGGTCGCCGCGATCACCGGTTTCGCCGAGCACGCCGGCCTGGCCTTCCAGATGCACGACGACCTGCTGCCGTTCCTCGGCGACCCGTCGGTCACCGGCAAACCGGGCACGAGCGACGCGGCCAATCTGCGGCTGACCTTCCCGGTGCTGCTCGCCGTGCGTGAAGCCGGTTCCCGGTCGCTCGAACGGATCCTCGGCGGCGGGTTCACTCCGGAACGGACACTGGCCGAGTTGCGCGAGCTGGTCACCACGACCGGCGCGCTGGACCTCGCCCGCGCCCGCGCCGAGGAGGAAGTCGCGCTGGCTCGTGCCGAGCTCGGCACGCTGCCGTCCACCGAAGCGACAGGACTGCTCGGCGCCATCGCCGAAGCGGCCGTGCGGCGGGACCGGTGACCAGGTTGACCACGGCCGGGCGGTGGCGGCCGGCCGCCGTGGCCCACATGCAGACCTGGCGCCCGTACACGCTCTGCTACCCCGCGCTGCTCGGGCTCGCGGGCGCGGCGGCGGCCGGTGACGCGGTGGCTCCGGCGGCGGCGCTGGTGCCCGCGCTCGGCTGGCTGTCCGGGCACTACCTCGGCGACTACTTCGACCGCGGCCTCGACGCGATCGGCAAACCGCACCGGCCCATCCCGTCCGGCCGCCTGTCCGCCGAGGCCGCGCTGTACAGCGGAATCGCCTGCGCGCTGGCGTCGGCGTTGCTGGCGGTCCTGGTCAATTGGCGCATCCTGCCCGTGTTCGTGCTCGCGATGCTCGGCATCGTCGGGTACAGCAAGGTGTTCAAGAAGCGCGGTGCGTCGGGGAACGTGGTCCGCGGCGCGCTGAGCGCGGTCGCCGTGGTGATCGGCGCGATGCTCGTCGTGCCCTCGCCCACCTGGTCCGTGGTGCCCGTCGCGCTCGGTTTCCTGGTGCACGACACCGCGTCCAACCTGGTCGGCACGGTCCGGGACGTGGACGGCGATCGGGCGGGCGGCTATCGCTCGGTCCCGGTGCGGCACGGCGTCCGGCACGCGGTCCGGCTCGCGTTCGGTCTCTACCTCGTGGGCGTGTTGTTCGTCACCTCCGGCGCTTTGACCGCATTCCACGGATCTGCTCACCTCGCGCTCACCGCGGTCGCCGCGGTCGCGGGCGTGGCGGCCTTCGCTCCGTTGCTGCGTGCCGGTTCGGTCGTCAGCCGCCAGGCCGCGTTGCGCGCGCACGAGGTCCTCGTCGGTGAACGGCTCGTGCTCGCCGCAGCGGTCATCGCCGGCGGCGCCGGGCCCGCGTTCGCACTGGCGGTCCTGATCCCGGTGCTCGTGCTTTCCCTCACCGCGCAGGCCGTCATGCGCGCCCGTCACGAAATCCCGCCAGCTCCGGCCTTGCTCCGACGAAAGGACACCGTCGCATGACCTCCTTGCGCGCCGACGAGATCTCCGAAGCCATCGCTGGTGGGGCCGAGGCGTTGTTCTCGGCGCAGCGGCCGGACGGCGTGTTCGACTACGGCGAGCACGCGCTCACCTCGACGCTCGGCACGGTCGGTGCGGTGAGCGCGCTGCACTTCGCCGATCCGGCCGGGTCGGCGGACCTGATCGCCCGCGGCGCGGCCTGGCTCGAACGCACGCAGGCCGACGACGGTGGTTGGAGCATGGTGCCCGGCGAGGCGTCCGAAGCGGGACCGACCGCGGTGGCCACGGCCACGCTGCACCTGCTCGGCGACCACGGGCCGTTTGTCCATAAGGGACAAAGCTGGCTGGAGGACTTCGGCGGCCTGGAAGCGATCCCGCACGCCGAAGTCGTCGCCTGGTGCCGCCAGTACTACGGCTTCGCGGGCTGGCTCGAACCGCAGGAGATGCGACGGTTCCCCCTCGAACTGGCGTTGTTCCCCGGGCTCTACCGGAAGTTGTTCGACCTCCGCGCGCCGATGGTCTCCGCGCTCGGACTCGCGCAGACCCGGCACAAACCGCTCAGCCGCGTGCACCGCAAGCTCTCGAAACTCGCCGAACCGAAGGCGCTCGACGTCATCCGGCAGGTCTACGAGCACGAAGGCAGCACGGGCGGCTGGTGCGAGGACGCGTGGGTGACCGGGCTGATCGTCGCCGGGCTCGCGCGCGCCGACCTCGGGCACGACATGGTCGCCCGCGCGGTCGGCTGGTTCCGCGAGACCGTCAACGAGGACGGTTCGTGGAACAGCGGCCCGCTCGACCTGACGTGGTCGATGTACGCGGCGGCCGGGCTGCTCGAAGCCGGTTACCGCGAGGACGCCCGCCTCGGCCTGACCAAGGAGCTTTTTCTGCGGTTGCAACAGGACCAGCCGTTCGTCGCGTTCGGCTGCCCGCCCGGGTTCTGGGGCTGGTCGGGCACGAAGGGCTGGCCGGCCACCTTGGAGACCGGCGAGATCGTCTCCGCGTTGTGCCACCTGCCGGGCGAGGACCAGGCGGAAAGCGTGCAGCGCGGGGTCACCTGGCTGACGCTGCAACAGGACACGCGCGGCTCTTGGGGGCTGTGCGTGCGCAACACCAAGGTGGCGAACAGCGGCCCGTGCCCGCACATGACCGCGCAGGCGCTCGACGGGCTGCTCGACTCCGGTGTGCCGGTGGACGACCGGCGGGTGCGCCGCGGCCTGCGCTGGCTGGCATCGGCACAACTGCCGGACGGCAGCTTCGAATCCGTGTGGTACCGGATGCACACCGCGGGCACGTCGGCCGTGCTGCAGACCTTCGCCAAGGCCGGGCTGTCCGGCGAACCGGCGGCGGTACGAGCGCGTGATTGGCTCGAACGCACGCAGCACGAGGACGGTTCGTGGGGCACCGGCGCGCCCGCCGACGCCGGAACCGTCGAGGAAACCGCTTGGGCGGTAAGCGCTTTGCTCGCCGCCGGGGCGCCCGCCGAGTCCGTGCTACCCGGCGTTCGGTGGCTGCTGGCCGAACGCGAGCGCGATGGCGGCTGGCCCGCCGCACGCGTCAACGAATACGTCCGCCACGTGTCGCGATACGCGAATCCGGCGCTGGCGAACGGCCTGGCCTTGCGAGCACTGGCTCGCTACCGGGAGGCAGTCCGATGAGGACGGACGTGGCCATCTGCGGTGCCGGAGTCGGCGGTCTCGCGGCGGCTTGCGCACTGGGGCAGGCCGGATTGCGCGTGACGCTGGTGGAGAAGCAGGACGCGCCGAAACCGGTCGCCAAGGGTGAGGTGTTCCAGCCGGGCTCGCTGCGCGTCCTTCAGTCGTGGGGCGTGGCGCAACGACTGGACTCGGCGGGTGCGCTGCGCTTGGCACGCCTGGTCGCGCGCGACGCCGCCGGAACGCCGCAAATGGCGCTGGACTACGGAACGCTACCCGGGAACAACCGCTGGCTGCTCGCGCACGACTACCCCGCCATCCTCACCGCGCTCACCGATTCCCTGCCGTCCGTGGTCGAATTCCGGCGGGGTGTACTGGTGAAGGGACTGCTGCGGGACTCGGGCGGTCAGGTCACCGGCGTGCGCCTGGCGGACGGCACGATCGAAGCACCGCTCGTGGTCGCCGCCGACGGCATTTCCTCACGGCTGCGTAAGGAAGCGGGCATCGAGATCGAGCGAGCCGAGTACCCGCACCGGCTGGTCGCACTGGAACTGCACAACGTGCCCGAGGTCGAAGCCGACTTTTCCGCCTATGTCACCGAACGCGGCCTGCGACTGCGGTATCCGCTGCCCGGCGGCCGCGTCCGGTTGTACGCGCAGGTCGAGCCCGACGAGCTGCGCGGCGGCGACCTGGCGGCCTGGGGACGGGCGCTGGCCAGGGAAACACCCGCGCTCGCGCCGCTGGAAGACGCCATCCTGGCGAGCCTGCCCCGGCGGCAGGTGCTGCCGGTCGCGCGGTTCCTCGCGCCCCGGCTGTGGAGCCCCGGCCTGGTACTGGTCGGCGAGGCGGGGCACGCCGTGCACCCGATGGCCGCGCAGGGCATGAACAGCGCGATCGCCGACGCCGACTGCCTCGCCGGGGTGCTCACCGGCTCCGGCGACCTGGCCGAGTACGGCAGGCGGCGCGCGGCCGACCTCGAGCAGATCGGCCGCACCAGCCACAACGCGGCCCGCATGATCACCGACCTGTCGTGGCCCGGCCGCACGCTCGGCCGCCGCGCGCTGCGGCACACCGGCGCGAACGACCGGCTGCGCTACACCGTCATGCACAACATGTCCGGCCTCGGCGCGCACCCGCTGACGCCGCTGGACCGGCTGCACCAGATCGGGTTGCTGCCGGACCCGAGGGCCCGGCGGCTCCCGGCCTGGGCATGAGCCCGTCAGCCCACCCCGCATTCGATCAGCACCAGGCCGCCCGGCGCGGTCCGCTCGGTGCGCACGGCCAGCCCGGCGGCCGCGGCCAGCGCCCGGAAGTCCTCAAGGGACCGTTCGCGCCCGCCGAGCAGGGTCAGCGACTGGAGGTCGAACGAGGAGTTGTTCTTCGCGTGCTCCTCGCCCGCGAGCACCTCCACGATGAGCACCGTGCTCGCCGCCTCGGCGCACCGCCGCAGGATGCGCACGGCGTCGTCGTCACCCCAGTCGGTCAGCACCCGCGACACCATGAGCACGTCGTAACCGCCGGGCAGCGGGTCGAAGAAGCTGCCGCCGACGAACTGCGCGCGCTCGGCCAGTCCGGCGTCGGCCAGCGCCTGCTTGGCCTCCGGTTCGACCGGCGGCAGGTCGAGCACCGCGCCCTGGAGGTGGTCGTGCCGGCGCAGCACCTCGGACAGCAGCGCGCCGATGCCACCGCCCACGTCGAGCACGCGGCGGACCGGTGCCCAGTCGTACTCGGCGGCCACCGCCGGTCCGGTCTGCCAGGCGTGCGCGGCCATGATGGCGCCGAAGAACACCCGCAGCCGCTCGTCGCGCTGGTAGTCGTCCCAGAACGGCACGCCGTGCACGGCGCCGTACGCGGATTCGCCGGTGCGCACCGAGTGCAGCATGCCGCTGTAGGCCAGGTCCATTTTCGCGCCGGGACCGTCGAGGTCCAGCCAGCCGCGCTGCCAGCGGTGGTCCTCGCCGAGCAGTTGCCGCGAAACCGAGGTGAGGCCGTAGGTTTCCGGCTCGGTCTCGGTGAACAGGCCGATGGCGACCAGGTGGCGGAGCAGCCTGGCGAGCGAGTCCTCGTGCGCCCCGGCCGCTTTCGCGAGCTCAGCCAGCCCGGTGGTGCCGTCCGCGATCAGCTCCGGCAGGCGCAGCGTCACCGCCGCGCGAACGGCGAACGGGGTGGCGAGGTCGACCAGGCCGGCCAGCTCGGCGGCCGGGTCCGCGGCGGGGTCTGGGGCGGGGTCCATCCGGGTCCTCCAGTCGGCAGGGCACCGCCGGTCGCGGCGCTCGGTCCACCTCGAGATTCGCATTCACCGGCAATTCCGGTCAAGCATTTTCTCTTTTCGTCGATCGCGTTTCCGACCTGCCCGAAAGGCGACAAAAATGGCTGCACGATTCACGGTCAACCCCGTTTCCGGCGCACTCGGCGCGGAGGTGCGCGGGGTGCCTATCGCCACCCTGTCCGATGCGGACTTCGCGACCGTCCGCGAGCTGCTGCTGGAACACCTGGTGCTGTTCTTCCCGGACGCGGCCGGGCTGGATCCCGAGGCGCACAAGGCTTTCGGGCGCCGGTTCGGGGAGCTGGAGGTGCACCCGTTCCTGCCGAAGCTCGAAGGCCACGACGAACTCGTCGTGCTCGACTCCGACCAGGGCGCGAAGGCCGACGTGTGGCACACCGACGTCACGTTCAGCCCGTCGCCGCCGATCGCGTCGATCCTGCAATTGGTGAAATGCCCGCCCGCCGGCGGCGACACGATGTGGAGCAACCAGTACCTGGCCTACGACGCCATTTCGACACCCTTGCGGGAATTGCTCGAAGGCCTCACCGCGGTCCACGTGTTCAAGCACCCGAACGGCTCGTTCCGCAGCGAAGCCGAGCACCCGGTCGTGCGCACCCACCCGGAGACCGGGCGCCGCTCGCTGTATGTGAACCGCATGTTCACCCGGCGCATCCCGCAGCTCGCCCCCGGCGAAAGCGAAGCCCTGCTGGCGTACCTGTTCGGGCTTTCCGAGAGCCCGCAACGGGTCTGCCGCTACCGCTGGGCGCCGGGCGCGATCGCGCTGTGGGACAACCGCGCCACCCAGCACTACGCGGTCAACGACTACACCGGCCGCCGGATCGGGCAGCGGGTCACCGTGCTCGGCGACAAGCCCGAGGGTGAGGCACCGCGCTGGCCACACCACGAAGGCACCGGCCTGAGCGCCGCGACGAGCCGCTAGGCCCTCATCGACTCGAGCATGCGGGTCAGCGCGGCCACGGTGTCCGCGAGGTCGCGGCCCGGGTCGGCGGACCCGGCCAGCCAGGCGGCGGCCTCGTTCATCGCACCGGAAAGCAGGTGCGCGAGCGGGGCCACCGGCTGGCGGAGCAGCACCCCCTCGTCGATCAGCTGCGTGAGCGCCTCAACGAGGTGGTGCATCGAGGCGGTCGCGTCGAGCTCGCGCCAGGTCTCCCAGCCGAGCACGGCGGGCGCGTCGACCAGCATGATGCGCTGGATCTCCGGCTCGGTGGTGACGGTCAGGAACGCGGTGCAGCCCGCGACCAGCTGCGTCCAGGGATCGGCGTCCGGCGCGGCGCGGTCCACCCTGGCGGCCACGTCGGCGTGGACCTGCTCCAGCACCGCGCGGAACAGCTGGTCCTTGCCGGTGAAGTAGTGGTAGAGCGCTCCCTTGGACACCCCGGCGGCGGCGACGATCTCGGCCAGGCTGACCTGGCCGTAGCCCTTCGCGGCGAAAAGCTCACGGGCCACCGCGACGAGCGTCCTGGTGGTCTCCTCACGCTGCTGCGCCTTCGTCGCCATGCCCGGGAGTCTAGTTGACGTACCGGCGGTCGGTATCTATGGTGCTCGATACATACCGACCGCCGGTACGCATCTTACTCTGGAGCGTTCATGAAACTGTCGAGCTTCTACCCCGTCCTCTGCACCGAAGCGGTGGCCGCCACGCGCGACTTCTACGTCACCCACTTCGGCTTCGAGGTCGTCTTCGACTCGGGCTGGTACGTCAGCCTGCGCCGCGAAGGCGGGTACGAACTCGGCATCGTCGACCACACGCACCCGTCGGTGCCGGAGGGCAGCCGCAGACCGGTCGCCGGGCTGATCCTGAACTTCGAGGTCGACGACGTGGACGCCGAGCACCGGCGGCTGGTCGAGGAAGCCGGGCTGACGCCGGCGCTGCCGTTGCGCAGCGAGGAGTTCGGGCAGCGGCACTTCATCCTGACCGACCCGGCGGGCGTGCTCGTCGACGTGATCACCGAGATCGAACCGTCGGCGGAATTCGCCGCCGACTTCAACGCCTGACCTGGGAACCCGGCGGCCGCACCCAGCGTCGATGGGGCATGGCAGGTGAGACCTTCGGGCCGTACCGCATCGAGGAACTGCTCGGCCGCGGCGGCATGGGCGAGGTGCATCGCGCCTACGACACCACGCACGACCGGATCGTCGCACTGAAGCGGCTCTCCGTTTCGGCCGCCGGTGACCCCAGTTTCCGGGCCCGCTTCCGGCGCGAGTCGCAGATCGTCGCGCGGTTGCGTGAGCCGCACGTGATCCCGATCCACGCCTACGGGGAGATCGACGGGCGCCTGTACCTGGACATGCGCCTGGTCGAGGGCTGCGACCTGAAGGACCTCACCGACACCGGGCCGCTGGCGCCGGAGCGGGCGGTGCGGATCGTCGAGCAGGTGGCGAGCGCCTTGGACGCCGCCCACGCCGATGGCCTCGTACACCGCGACGTCAAACCGTCGAACATCCTGGTCGCCCCAGGCGACTTCGTCTACCTGGCGGACTTCGGCATCGCCCGCAGCTCCTCCCCCACGGCGACCGCGATCACCGCCTCGGGCGCCGTCGTCGGCACCCTCGACTACATGGCCCCCGAGCGTTTCGGCACCGGCACGGTCGTCGATGGACGCACCGATGTCTACGCGCTCGCGTGCGTTCTCTACACCAGCCTCACCGGCCGGCGCCCCTTCACCGCCGAAGGCACCGCGGCGCAGATCTGGGCGCACCTGCAGGAACCCCCACCACGCCCGTCGACTTGGAACCCCGCCGTCCCGGCGGCTCTCGACGAGGTCATCGCCCGCGGCATGGCGAAGGAGCCGGACCACCGCTACCCCACCGCCACCGCCCTCGGCGAAGCAGCCAAAACCGCCCTAACCGCACCGGTCGCCCCCAAAGCCACCCTCATCCACGCCACCTTCGTCGAACCCGCCGACGACTCTCAATCCCGCACCGACGCCCAACCTCCCGCCGGTCCTCACTCCCCCGAGCCCAAGGCCACCCTCGTCCAGCACCCCGCCCCCGAAGTCGCCGGTGCCCAACCCGCCGAGGCTCAAGCCGCCGCCCGCGCCTTCGCTCCCACAACCTCCGGTGCCCACCCCGCCACCCCCAAGGCAGGCCCCGTTCACAAAGCCGCCCTCACTCACCCCGCCGCCTCTCCACCTACCCCCGTCCCACCCGCCACAACCCCACCTGCCTCCCTCTCCCCCACCGCCCCATCGATCCCCGCTCAGGCCGATCCCACCTTCCCCCAACCAGTCACCGCCCACACCGCCACCCACCAGCGGCCGAGCCTGCCCATGCTGCCGATCGTCCTCGCCCTGCTCGTGATCGCCGCCGTGGTGGCCACCATCCTGCTCGTCCAACCCGGCGGCGGCCTGGTGTACGGCTCCTCCGCCACCGGCGCATCCGCCTCGCCTCTTCCCTCCACTCCCCATTCATCCCCTCCCCCATTCCCGCCCAGCCCGAGCCCTCCCTCCACAGTGGACTCCAGACCGCCCTCGGACAACGGCCTCGCCGCGCTGCTGCCCACCGTCTACCGCGGCAACACCTCGTGCCGGGCAAGCGAACCAGCCGACGGCGCCCTCTCGACCATGACCTGCACCCAGCCGAACGACGAGGACTCGCGCCTGCCGACCCCCGGCGAAGCCGTCTTCCACCTGTTCACCGACCGCACGAGCCAGGACGCCTTCTTCCGCAAACTGGTCACCGACCGGCACATCCCGCGTCGCGACGAATCCAGCGGCTGCCGCCCGAAAACCCAGGACACCCACTACGCGCTGTACTACCGGAACACCAGCGGGCCGATCCCCGGCGAGTTCAGCACCTGCTTCGCCGAAGAGGGCACCGGCCAACTGTGGTGGGTCGACACCCGCACGCTGACCATCGGCGCACTGATCGCCCCCGGCGCGACGAGCCCCGACGCCCTGGAAAAGCTCGACACCTGGTGGAACACCATGATCTTGGTGTCACTGAGGTGACCCACCCGGCGACGCCCGGAGCACCATCTCCACAATGGGGACATATCCCCCACCGAAGGGAGAGCCTCGTGCTCACCAGCCCCGCCGGACGTTTCCGCCTGCTCGCCCTGGCCGAGGCGGTGTCCTGGGCCGGCCTGCTGATCGGCATGCTCTTCAAGTACGTCGTGGTCGGCAACGAGATCGGCGTGAAGATCTTCGGCCCGATCCACGGCCTGGTCTTCGTCGCCTACGTGATCGCCGCACTGCTGGCCCGCGGGCCGCTGCGCTGGGACGGCCGCACCACCGTGCTCGCGCTGATCGCCAGCATCCCGCCCTTCGGCACCGTGCTGTTCGAGCGCTGGGCCACGCGCACCGGCCGCCTGGAGCGCTCAGCCGAGCCCGTCGCGAGCCAGTAGCGCCGCCTGCACCCGGTTCGTACAGTCCAGTTTGGACAGGATCCGGCTGACGTAGGTCTTGATGGTGGCCTCGCTCATGTGCACCCGGGTGCCGATCTCGGCGTTCGACAGCCCTTCAGCGATCAACTGGAGCACCTCCGCCTCGCGTGGCGACAACACAGCCAGCCGCGCTGCGGCGGTGTCCCGGCGATCGGTGTCATCGGGGCTGACCATGTCGAGCACCAGCCGCGTCACCTGCGGCGACAGGTAGGCCTCACCCGCGTGCGCGGCGCGGACAGCGCGGATCAGCTCGTCGGGCGTGCAGTTCTTCAACACGAACCCGGCGACCTGCTGCCTGATCGCCCGACGGACGTTCGGCTCGATGCCGAACGCGGTCAGGATGACCACCGGCACCCCGGCCAGCTCGCGCACGGCTGACAGCCCGTCCAGCTCGGGCATGTTCAGGTCGAGCACGGCGACGTCGACCCGATGCGCGAGCGCTCGTTCGACCGCCGTCCGCCCGTCGGCCGCCTCGGCGACGACCTCGATGCCGGAGTCGGATTCGAGCACCGTCCGGATGCCGGCGGTGATCAACGGCTCGTCGTCGGCGATCAGGACCCGGATCATCCCGCGCCGCCGAACGCGCTCGCCGGGCCGATCACGGCCACCATCGACACCACGGCGAGCATCAACGCCGCCACGCGCACCCGGCTCAGCGAACGTGGTTCCGCCTCTTTCCGCGTGACGACCGGCAGCATCGCCGTCAACCGGAACTCCGACGCCGACCGGTCGTGGTGCACCAGTCCACCGGCCAGCGCCACTCGCTCAGCCAGCCCAGCGAGGCCGTGCCCGCCGGTCGATCCGGTGGACATCGGCAGCGCATTGCGGACGGTCACCAGCAACGCGTCGTCCTCCCAGCGCAGCGACACCCGCACGTGGGCGGCGGGCGCGTGCTTGGCCGCGTTGGTCAGCCCCTCCTCGACCACCCGGTACGCTGCCTGCTCAACCTCCGGTTCAACCTGCCGCGGTTCGCCTTCGTCGCACGAATCGACGCGCATTCCGGCCGCCCGGAATTCGTCAACGAGCCCGCCGATCTGCTCGAGGGTCGGTTCGCGCGCTTCGACGTCTCCCGGGCTACGCAAGGTGCCCACCAGCTCGTGGAGTTCGGCGGTGGCCTGTCGCGCGATCCCCGCAAGTCGGCGCACGGCCTCGCGGTCCGGTGAATCGCCGACCTCCAACGCCGCTGCCTGCACCGATAACAACCCGAGGCGATGCCCGAGCGAATCGTGCATGTCCCTGGCGATCCGGAGTCGTTCGGTGAGCCGCTCGCGCTCCGCCAGCAGGTCCCTTTCGGCACGCAACCGGCGATTGTGCTCGTCGAGCGCGGCGACGAGCTGCCGATGCTGGGCCATGTACCGGCCGACCACCAACGGCAACCCGACCAGCACCAGCACCTTCGGCGCCAGCTGCGGTCCACCCACGAACTGCACTCCCAGGTAGGCCGCCGTCGCGAGGCCGGCGATCAGGTAGTCGCGCCTCGAACGGGCCTGCTGACCGGCGCGGTAGCTCGTGCACAGCATCAGGGCGTACCCACCGCCGGTGGCGCACACGAGCGCCGTCGCCACAGCGAAGCCCGGCACCGCCCGCCGCCACAGCAGGATCAACGCGATGACCGCGGCAAACACCGGGGCGGCCCACCAACCAGCGTCGACCACCCGGTCCGGCGCCAACCAGACCACATCCACCAGCACCGCGAGCACAGCTATCAAGACTCGGCCCATGCGGTGAGGCTAGCGACTTTGGTGAACAGCACGGAGCGACCTTCGAGGACAGCGCCGACCACCCAGGCCTTCCTAACCTGCGACCGTGATCGAAGTTCGCGAACTGAACAAACGCTACGGCCGGACTACGGCCGTCGACAACCTGACCTTCAGCGTGCGGCCGGGCGGAGTCACCGGCTTCCTCGGCCCGAACGGGGCCGGGAAGTCCACCACCATGCGAATCGTGCTCGGGCTGGACGCGGCCGACGCCGGTGAAGCCCTGGCCGATGGGCGCCGGTACACCACCATCGAACGGCCGATGCACGAAGTCGGCGCCCTTCTCGACGCCAACGCGGTGCACCCCGGACGCAGTGCCTACGACCACCTGCTGTCGCTCGCGTTGACGAACGGTATCGGCCGGTCGCGGGTGCGGGAGGTGCTGGAACAAGTCGGCCTGGCGGACGTGACACGGAAGCGGGCAGGCAAGTTCTCGCTGGGTATGAAACAACGGCTGGGCCTGGCCGGCGCCTTGCTCGGCGACCCCGCCGTCCTCCTGCTCGACGAACCGGTGAACGGACTCGATCCGGACGGCGTGCGCTGGATCCGTGAACTGTTGCGATCGCTCGCCGCCGAGGGCCGAACGGTGCTGGTGTCGAGCCATCTGATGAGCGAGATGGCCCTCACATCTGACCGCCTCATCGTGATCGGCCGAGGACGGCTGATCGCTGACACGTCCGTGCGCGAGCTTGAAGAACGCTTCCAACGGGGCGTCTTCGTCCGCTCGCCACGAGCCGTCGAGCTGTCTGACGCACTGCGAGCGGCCGGAGCTGAAGTTGCCGCGGAGAACGACGAAGCGGTGACGGTGCACGGCATGGGCGTCGATAGCATCGGCGACCTGGCCGCTGCGCGAGGCATTCCGGTGTACGAGGTCATTCCGCGGAGCGCCTCGTTGGAAGAGGCCTACCTGGAACTGACCGCCGACAGCGTCGACTACCGGGCGGTGCGATGACCTCCGCACTGACTTCTGAATGGCACAAACTCCGTTCGGTCCGATCGACCCAGTACGTGCTGGGCATGGTCTTGTTGAGCCTGTTCATCGGTGCGGCACTCGCGTGGGCATGGGGTCAGACGTGGGACTCAATGCCAGCCGAACGCCGCAGCTCGCTCTCGGGCGGATCAATTGAAGAGATCATGCTGCCGGTACTCCAGCTATGTCTGGGCATTCTGGGTGCGCTGGCCATTACCGCCGAATACGCGACCGGCCTGATCCGTACCAGCCTCACCGTCATGCCCCGCCGACCTGCCCTCCTTCTCGCCAAGGCGGCCACGATCGGCGTGCTCGCCCTCGTCGTCGGAGTTGCCGCGACCTTCGCCATCCATCTAGTCAGCCGGGCTGTGCTCGGTAACCGCGACTTTCCCGGGTACACCGATCTATCCAGCGAGGCACCCGGCCTACTCGGAGCGGGCACCACGGTCGCGCTGGTGGCTCTGATCGGCTTCAGCGCCGGCACAGTGCTGCGTTCGACCGCAGGGGCGATCTCCCTCCTCGTCGTGCTGCTGTTCGTCCTTCCGATGATCAGCGGCTTCTTACCGGAACCGTGGCGGGAACGGATCGAGTCGGTACTACTGACGAACCCGATCAGCGCCCTCTGTCTCGCCTCTATCTCACTGGGCGTCGCGCTCTTCCTGATCCAGCGGCGTGATGTCGGATGATCGGCGTCCTGCGTTCGGAATGGATCAAGCTGCGATCGGTACGCTCCACCTACATCGTGCTGGCCCTGGTTCCGGCAATCTTCGGGTTGGTCGCATTGCTGACCATGACCGCCGCGAACTTCTGGGACGCCACGCCCTCGCGGCGGGACTCGATCATCCTCTCGCCATTCACGGGGTTCACCTCATGGATTGCCGGCGTCGGCCTGGCGATCTTGGGTGTCCTGACGATGACCAGCGAGCACTCCACCGGTCTCATACGCACGACCTACACCGTGGTGCCGCTACGCACGAGAGTGATCGCAGGGAAAGCCATCGTGCTCACAGTCGTCGCTTTCGTGTCAGGGCAATTCGTCGAGTTCGGCTCGTTCTTCCTCAGTCGGGCAATGATGGGCAACCGCACGATCGTCGGGCACACGAGCTCTCTCGTGGAAGAAGCTCCGGCAATGCTGGCTTCTGGCACGGTCGTGGCCGTCTACGCGATACTCGGTTTGGGCCTCGGCGCTCTCTTGCGCTCCGCTGCTGGCGCGATCACCGCACTCGTTGCTTACTGGTACATCACCCCACTGATCGCACAGAAACTGCCAGGAGAATGGGCCTCCTGGGCAACGTCACTGATGCTCACCCATCTTCCGGTGCAACTGACCGGCGCTGAATCGTTCGGGATGAGCCCGCCCCTGAAGCTGTCACAGCCAGCCGCGGCCGTCGTCATGCTGTTGTACATGGCTGTGGCCCTCGGAGTCGCATCGCTCTTCGTTCGGCGCCGAGATGCCTGAGCGTCGGGACACTCTCCCGACGCTGCGGGGCAGTCATCGCAATGCACCCGAATCACGGCCGCCGTCAGCAGGCCATTGCACCGGTCGACGTCTCGCATGTGCAGCGAGGTAGTGGTTGCCACGGGTATCGTTCCGACGGTTGATCGTGTATTGGGCAAGCTCCCGTATCGATCACAACGGGAGAACCTTCGTGAGCGGGTGCACAGACGGGACTTTGACCAAGCAGCCATGCGCGAAGAGCGCCATGGATAAACATTCCGATCAGGCTGCATCGGCGTGCTCAGCGGGCGGGAAGAGCGGGGTCGGCTTGGTGGTGCGGGTACGGTCGGCCGGCGTCGTGATCGTCAGCTCGCCGGTCTCGCGGTCGAGGTCGAATTTCCAGCCGGGAGCGTCTTTGAGCCGATGATGTGAACGGCAGAGCACGCAGAGGTTCTGGCAACTGGTGTCGCCGCCCTTTGCCCGCGCGCGATGGTGATCGAGGTCAGCGCACTGGGCAGGGTGGTGACAACCAGGCATCCGGCATACCCGGTCCCGCACACGCACATAGTCGGCCAGGTGGGCGGGTGGCCGGTAGCGTGAGCGCCCTACGTCCAGCGGCGCGCCACTGCCCGGATCGGTGATCACCTTCCGCCACACGCTGTTCGGCTGCTTCATGATGTCGCGGGCGACCGAGGCAGGGATCGGGCCGTGCCCCACCAACTCGGCAGCGCGGTCGGTGATGCCCAGCGCCGCGTCCGCTGCCACATGGATGAACACTTCGGCCCGAGGCGCGCCAGTCCGCTCACCTAGCAGTAGCTCGGCGAACACATCAGCACGGATCTGGTCCGCCGTGCGCTTTCCTTTACGAGAACGCATCGTTCGCGCGATGCGATTAACGCGAGCGTAGATCGTCGAAGCGACCTCCACGGGCAACACCGCAAGCAACTGCGCCATCGCATCTTCGCGATGGCGGATCTCGATTCTTCGCTCCGATCTTCGTGCTCGCGCTCTCGCCTCGGCACCCTCCGGGTCGACCTTGTGCACCAGATCGCGGGTGATCCGACGGATCTGACCGGCGTTCTTGTCAGTGATCCGGTCGACCAGTGCGACGTCCACCTCGCTGACCAGCTCGTCCGGCAGCGGCGCCACCACATCGGAGATCTTGGCGGCGGACAGGCGACTCAGCGTACCTGCCTCCATCGCCCCGAGCACGTTCGGTAGACGGTTCATCACGTCACGAGCCAAGCGGACCAGGTCCTCCGCAGCACGTTTCGACAAGCACAGCTCGAGAGCCACCTCGTCGACGACCGACCGCAGGTCACTGCGCAGTTCGGTCAGCCGATGCACCACGCGCAGCTCGATCGCTTCCAGCTGAGCGCTCAACCTCCTCGCGGTGCACAGGGCTTCGACAACGGAGCTGTCATCGAATCTTCCGACGACAGCGGGACTGAGTGAAAAGAATTTGGATTGCCTCACGCAGGCTACGATACAGCCGAATCGAACAGGTGTTCCCAACACGAATGGGTGTTTCTTGTTTATCTTCTGGCCGAGTGCACGTATCCCAGTCCTCGCAACAAAAAGTCCACCAACTCTTCCGAATATCCGGGATCCAGAGCCATCTTCCGCACGTTCAGCCGCCAATACAGTGGCCCAGGAACGAAATCGAGGGCGAGTTCGATGTTCAGTTCGTCCGGCAACTCACCGCGCGCGATCGCTCTCCGCAACATCGCGGCGCCGTGTTCCCGCCGCGGTCCCCCGATGGTTTCCTGGATGGCCGCCGCAAGAGCCTCGTTCCGACCGGCTTCAGCAGTAAGGTCGGGTAGAACCGCCGAGAAGCGCGGGTGCGTGAACCAGTCACGCAGCGCGTGCACAGTGGCCAGCAGGTCGCCACGCAATGAGCCGGTGTCCGCCACCTCCGCACGCGGCACGCTGAACTCCGACAACACGGCGATCACCATGTCCTGCTTGGACGGCCAGCGCCGGTAGAGCGCGCTTTTGCCGACACCGGCCCGCTTGGCCACCGCCTCCATGGACAGGCGCCCGTAGCCATGAGCGGCGAGTTCGTCCCAGACGGCTTCGGTGATGGCGGAGGTGATCCGCGACTGGAGGACGGCGGCGCCGGTCGGGGTGCGACGTGAACTCATGGCACACAGTATACGACTGGACGGGACGGACCCGTCCCGCGTAGGGTTTACGTCGGGACGGTTCCGTATCGTCCAGTCGTCAATGACAGGAGCAACTGTGTCCAGATCTGCCTCTGACCTGGTAGAAGAAGGTCTCCGCCGACTCCTTGCCAAGGACATGACCGGCTTCGCCGAGTTGTGGGCAGCCGACGGAGTCCTCGAGTTCCCCTTCGCCTCGGCCGACTCCCCGGCGCGCCTCGACGGTCGCGACGCAGTGCGCGAATACCTTCGCGACTACAACAACTACATAGCGCCGGAGCGAATCGTGGCTCAGGAGGTGCACGAGACCGCCGACCCCGGGCGAATCATCGTGGAGTTCGAGGTAGCCGGCACGATCGTGGCCAGCGAAAAGCCGTACAGCATGCGTTACATCGCGGTCATCACCGCGAAGGACGGCGAGATCGTCCACTATCGCGACTACTGGAGCCCTCTGGCCGCAGCCGAGGCCATGGGCGGAACCGAAGCACTGACGTCGTTCGCGAACTCGGCGGCGAAGGCGTGAAGACGCTGGTCATCGGCGGTACCGGCACGACTGGCAGTCGCGTAGCCACGCTACTCGGTGCGCATGCACGCGTGGCCACGCGCAAACCGGCTGCGGCGGACCAAGTCCGCTTCGACTGGCTGGCTCGGGAGACCCACGGTCCGGCATTGGCAGGCATCGACGGGGTGTATCTGGTCGCGCCGCTCGGGGTCGCCGACCCGGTGCCGATCGTCGAGCCTTTCCTCGTCGAGGCACGCGAGCACGACGTTCGCCGGGTCGTACTGCTGAGTTCGTCCGCGGTCACCGAGGACACACCTGGGCTGGGTGGCCTACAACGGCTGGTGCGAGAGCAGTTCGCCGAATGGACGGTGTTGCGGCCGTCCTGGTTCATGCAGAACTTCAGCGGTGAACACCCTGTGGCGCAGGGTATCCGGACTTCGGGCGAGATCGTCACCGCCACCGGAGCGGGTTGCGTCGCTTTCGTGGACGCCGATGACATCGCCGCGGTCGCCGCCCGTGCGCTGCTCGACCCGGTGCCGCACAACACGGATCACGTGATCACCGGCCCGCAGGCACTCAGTTACGCCGACGCGGCCGCCATCCTCACCGAGGTCATCGGCAAGCCGGTGCACCACCGGTCACTTGGCGTCGACGAGCTCGCCGCGATGCTGTCCGCAACAGGCCAGCCACCGGAGTACGCGGCGGTCCTCGCCGGGCTCGACGAGAACATCCGGCATGGTTCCGAGGACCGTGTCACCACGACGGTCGAAGAAGTGACCGGGCGGCCCGCGCGGTCCTTCGCCGAGTTCGCCGCGGCGCATCGGGAGTGTTGGCGATAATCCGGAGGAAGTTGGCGATCCGGCCGGTATCGGAAGAACACCCGCCGGAATAACGTCCGACGGGTGCTCATCATCGCCCCGATCCTGATCGGGATCGCCTACGTCTGCCTCAACTCACTCATCCGCGAACCGAACCGCCGCCGCTTCAACGCGGTGATGATCGCTGGAGCCGGAGCCGCCTACCTCAGCGGCGGCGGCTTCGGCCCGTGGGAACTCGCGTTCACGGCCGTGGTCACCTATGTCGCCTACCGAGGGCTCGATTCGTGGACCTTCATCGGCATCGGCTGGCTGCTCCACACCGCGTGGGATGCCTTGCACCACTGGAAAGGCACACCGATCCTGCCGTTCGCGGAGCACTCGTCTCTCGGCTGCGCCATCTGCGATCCGGTGATCGCGACCTGGTGCCTGTTCGGCGGTCGCTCGGTGCGGGAAATCGTCGCCACCGCGGTGAAATCACGACGTACACAGAAGACGACTCCCGCACCGAGTGAACGAGGACAGGTCAGCGGAGAGACCGCTTCCTGACTCCCCGCGCGACCACGGCGACCATCAACGCCACGACCATCAACGCCGCACTGACCCACAACGGCGCGCGGAAGCTGGATCCAGTGCCGATGGCGATGCCGCCGAGCCACGGCCCCGCGGCGGCGCCGACGTTGAAAGCGGCGGTGGCGAGACCACCGGCCAGCGTCGGCGCCTGGTCCGCGACGTAGAACACGCGCGAGATCAGCGTGGAACCGGTCGCGAACGCGAGCGTGCCCTGGAGCAGCACGAGCACAACGGTGGCGAACGCATTGCCCGCCGTCATCGCGAACAACGACCAGCCCACGATCAGTGCCACCATGCCGATCGCCAGCAACTGAACCGGGTAGGTGTCGCCGACCCGGCCACCGATCGTCACGCCGAGGAAAGAACCCACGCCGAACAACGCCAGCAGCACCGGCACCCAGCCTTCGCCGAGTCCGGTGTCGGTGGTGAACAACGGCGCCAGGTAGGTGAAGGCGCAGAACGTCGCTCCGTTGACCAGCGCGGCGACCAGCAGGATCACCAGCAAACGGGCATCACGCAACGACCGCAGTTCGCCGCGAACGCCCTCGTCAGCATTCTCCGGACGGCCGGCCGGAATCGTTCGCAGGATCGCGATCAGCGGTGGCAACGAAATCAACGCCACCGCCCAGAAGGCCGCGCGCCAGCCCCACTGCTGGCCCAGCCACGCACCGGCGGGTACGCCGGCGACGCACGCCACGGTGACCCCGCCGACCACGATGGACGTCGCGCGAGCTTTCGCGTTCGGCGCCACCATGGCGTTGGCGGTGGCCAGCGCAGTGGCCCAGAAGCCCGCGTTGGCGAGCGCGCCGGCCACGCGAGTGGCCAGCAGTACTTCGTAGCTCGTGGTCAGCGCGCCGAGAACATGCACCACCACGAAGGCGGACAGGAAGATCGCCAGCGTGCGCCGACGCGGCCAGCGCAGGCTCAGCACCGCCATCAACGGCGCGCCGACGATCATTCCCACCGCGAACCCCGAGGTGAGCAGCCCCGCGGTGGGCACAGAGACCCGGAGGTCACCGGCGATCTCCGGGATGAGCCCGGACAGCATGAATTCGGAAGTGCCCTGGGCGAAAACGGCCAGCCCGAGCAGGTAGACAGCAAAAGGCATGAATGAACCCCTTGGAAGACGTCGGAAAAACGGCAGCGTTCAGCGATGTCCGAATCGGACAAATCGCGAATGGCTACCGTCTGGACGCCTCGGGGCTGGACATGCCGGCAGGTTAGCCAGCCCCGCCGAGCACTGTCCACGCATTTTCCGCAGGCTCAGCAGTCGCAGGTGATCCCGGCGACTGGCGAGGTCAGCGGGTCGGCCGGCCGTCGCGCGACGCCGTCGTCGGTTTCGACGCCGAAGCCTTCCCGGATCCAGTACTCGATGCCGCCGATCATCTCCTTGACCCGGTAGCCGAGCTTCGCCACGGCCAGCGCCGCCCGGGTCGCACCGTCACAACCCGGTCCCCAGCAGTAGGTGACCACGGGCGGTGCCGGGTCCAGTAGTGCTGCACCCCGGCGAGCGATTTCGGCGGTGGGCAGGTGCAGCGCGCCGGGAATGCGTCCTTGTGCCCAAGCCGCATCGCCTCGGGAGTCCAGCAGGGTGAAGCCGGGGGCGCCGGACTCCAGCGCGGTGTGCACGTCGGCGACATCGGTGCGGAATTCCAGTTGGGCGGTGAAGTAGGAGACAGCGTCCGAGGAGGTGTTCGTCATAGGTAAAACGCTAGGTCGACGAGGGATATCAGTGAACTGACGTTCCACGGCCTACTGCTGGAGACGCCGGGGTTTCCCTGGTAGTTGTGAGTCATGACCGTGGAAACACTGGACGACACCGACTGGCGCATCCTGGAGGCACTCCAGGCCGATGGCCGCGCCAGTTACGCGGACCTCGCCAGGATCGTTTCTATGTCACCGAGTGCGGTGACCGAGCGCGTACGACGGCTCGAGGAGGCCGGGGTCATCACCGGCTACTCCGCCGTGGTCGATCCGGAGCGGCTGGGCCTGTCCATCACCGCGCTGGTGCGACTGCGGTATCCGACCGGCAACTACAAGCCTTTCCGCGACCTGCTCGCGGCCACGCCAGAGATCTTGGAAGCCCATCACGTGACCGGCGAGGACTGCTTCGTACTGAAGGTGCTCGCCCGCTCGATGCGGCACCTCGAGACGGTCACCGGGCGCATCGCCGGGCTCGGCTCGGTCACCACCAGCGTCGTGTATTCGAGCCCGTTGCCCCGACGCGACCTCGGGCGTGGGCTCACAGCCGATCCGCAGTAGATACCGCGTCGCGAGTTTTCTTCCGCGATCGCGTAGCTAGACTGCGGAACATGCCGAACTTGCGGAGTCGCGTCTCACTGGTGGTCGCGGCACTCGCGCTGGCCGGTTGCGGCAGCGAGGCACCGTCAGGCGATGGCGGGAACACCGGCGGCGCCGTGACGGTGTTCGCCGCGGCGTCGCTCACCGAGTCGTTCACCAAGCTCGGCTCGGAGTTCGAGGCGGCGAAGCCGGGCACGAAGGTCACCTTCAACTTCGCCGGCAGCTCCGCACTCGCGCAGCAGATCGACCAGGGAGCACCGGCCGACGTGTTCGCCTCCGCCGCGCCGGCCAACATGAAGCAGGTCAGCGACGCCGGTGGCGTCAGCGGCGACCCGGTCACCTTCGTTCGCAACCGGCTCGAGATCGCGGTGCCGAAGGGCAATCCGGCCGGGATCACCGGCCTCGTCGATTTCGCGAACGCCGGGCGCAAGATCGCGCTGTGCGACGAGAAGGTTCCCTGTGGTGCGGCGGCCAAGAAGGTCTTCGAAGCAGCCGGGCTCACGGCCGCGCCCGACACGCTCGAGCAGGATGTCAAGGCCGCGCTCACCAAGGTCCGGCTCGGCGAGGTCGACGCCGCGCTCGTCTACCGGACCGACGTGAAAGCCGCAGGCAGCGACGTCGACGGCATCGCGTTTCCGGAGGCCGACAAGGCGGTCAACGACTACCCGATCGCCACGTTGGCGAAGGCGCCCAACGCCACCACCGCGGGCGCGTTCGTGCAGTTCGTGCTCTCGGAGCGTGGGCGAGCCGTGCTCGGCGAGGCAGGTTTCGACACTCCATGACGGCACGCCGCAAGGCCCGCGGGCGCCTGCCCCTCATCCTGCTCATCCCGGCGCTGATCGGACTGGCGTTCCTGGTGGTACCGCTGGCCGGGTTGATCGTCCGGGCGCCGTGGAGCACGCTGCCCAGTCAGCTGTTCAGCCCGGAAGTCGGTGAGGCGCTGCGGCTGTCGTTGGTGTGCGCCAGCCTGGCGACGGTCATCTGCCTCGTGCTCGGCGTGCCGCTGGCGTGGGTGCTGGCCCGCGGCGACCTGCCGGGGCGCGGCGTTCTGCGTGCGCTGGTGACCGTGCCGCTCGTGCTGCCCCCGGTCGTCGGGGGCGTCGCCCTGCTGCTCGTGCTCGGCAGGCGGGGGCCGATCGGTCAGTATCTCGACTCCTGGTTCGGCATTTCCTTGCCCTTCACGACGGCCGGCGTCGTGATCGCCGAGGCGTTCGTCGCGATGCCGTTCCTGGTCATCTCGGTCGAGGGTGCGCTTCGTGCTGCGGATCCCCGCTATGAAGAGGCGGCGGCGACCTTGGGGGCGTCGCGTTGGCTGACGTTCCGGCGGGTCACGCTTCCCTCGATCGCGCCGGGCATCGTCGCGGGCACGGTCTTGTGCTGGGCGCGTGCGCTCGGTGAATTCGGCGCCACGATCACCTTCGCGGGCAACTTCCCCGGCGAGACCACCACGATGCCGCTCGCGGTCTACCTGGCGCTCGAGTCCGATCCGGACGCGGCGATCGTGCTGAGCATGGTGCTGCTCATCGTGTCGGTCGTGGTGCTGGCGAGCTTGCGCGACCGCTGGATCCGAGGTGTGTCGTGACGCTGCACGCCGACTTCCGGGTCAGCCGGGACAACGGGTTCCGCCTCGCGCTGCGGTTGGCCGTCGCACCTGGCGAAGTGGTCGCGCTACTGGGGCCGAACGGCGCGGGTAAGACGACCGCGTTGCGTGTGCTCGCCGGCCTGCTGCCGATCAGCGAAGGCACCTTGCGTCTGGACGATCGCATCTGGGACGAGCCATCGCGCGAGTTCATGCTCGCCGAGCATCGGCCGATCGGCGTCGTTTTCCAGGATTACCTGCTCTTCAATCACCTGTCCGCGCTGGAAAACGTCGCGTTCGGACTTCGTGCCCGCGGCACCGATCGCGCCACGGCGAGGCGTCTCGCCGCGGACTGGCTCGACAAGGTCGGTCTGGACGCCCACCAAGGCACCCGGCCACGTTCGCTGTCGGGCGGACAGGCGCAGCGGGTGGCGCTCGCCAGGGCGCTGGTCACGAACCCCGAGTTGCTGTTGCTGGACGAACCCCTCGCCGCCCTCGATGCCGGCACCCGGCTGCACATTCGCGCCGAGCTCGGCCGTCATCTCGCCGACTACCCGGGCCGCACGCTGCTTGTCACGCACGACCCGCTCGACGCGATGGTGCTCGCCGACCGGCTGGTGATCGTCGAAAACGGCGACGTGGTGCAGGAGGGCGCGCCCGCCGAGGTCGCGCGGCGCCCGCGCACCGACTACATCGCGCAGCTGGTCGGACTGAACCTGCACCGCGGCAAGGCCGAAGGCACGACAGTCGCACTGGACACCGGTGGCGAGCTGATCGTCGCCGAACCCGCCACCGGTGCCGTGCACGTGGCCTTCTCCCCCTCCGCCGTCAGCCTGCACCTCGACCGGCCGACCGGCAGTCCTCGCAACACCTGGCCGGTCACCGTGCTCGGGCTGGAACAGCACGCGCACACGATCCGCGTCCACCTGGACGGCGACCCCGCCGTCCAGGCCGACATCACCCCCGCGGTGGTCGCCGAGCTGCGGATCGTGCCGGGTGCCCGGCTGTGGGCGGCGCTGAAGGCCACGGAGATCCAGACCTACTACGCCTGAGTCCGCAGGGGCAGGTGCCGGACGCCCAGCGTGCTCGGCGCCACCATGAAGGACGGCGGGTTCGCGGGATCGGTGCGCAGCGTCGGGAACCGGTCCAGCAGGACGTTCATCGCGATGCGGCCTTCGAGCCGGGCGAGCGGGGCGCCGAGGCAGAAGTGCACGCCGCGGCCGAACGCCAGGTGCGGGTTGGGATCGCGGGCGGGGTCGAACACGTCCGGCCGGTCGAACTGACGCACGTCGTGGTTCGCCGCCGAGAGCCACACCATGAGCACCTGGTTCGGCGGGATCTTCCGGCCACCGAGCTCCACCTCGATCGTGGTGACCCTGGCGACCTGTGCGAACGGGCTGAGCAGGCGCAGGGACTCCTCGATCGCGGACGGCACGAGCCTGCGGTCGGCCCGCACGCGCTCCGCCTGGTCCGGGTTCCCGTCGAGGCACAGCACGGTGTTGCCGAGCAGCATGGTGGTGGTGATGTGACCGGCGAGCAGGAGGATGTTCGCGAAGTTGACGACCTGGAGGTCGGTCAGCTGTTCGCCGTCGACTTCGGCCTGCACCAGCTTGCTCAGCAGGTCTTCCCGCGGGTGCCGCCGTCGTTCGGCCGCGTGGGCGTGCAGGTAGTCGAGCATCGGTTGCAGCTCTTCCTGCTGCTTCTCGAACCTGCGCATCTGCTCGCCGTCTTCGTCGTTGAGCGACAGCGGTTCCGGGTCGGTGAACAGCAGGTCCGCCCACTTCCGGAACAGCTCGCGATCGCTGCCGGGCACGCCGAGCAGTTCGGCGATGACGATCACCGGCAGCGGGTAGGCCAGTTCGGTGACCAGGTCGAACTCGTCGCGACCGGCGACGTTGTCGAGCAGTTCGCCGGTCAGCTCGGCGATCCGCGGTTCGAGGTCGGCCACCATCTTCGGGGTGAAGGCGTGGCTGACCAGGGTGCGCAGCTTGCGGTGGTCGGGCGGGTCCATCTGCAGGATGTTGCCTGCGGACTGGGATTCGTCGGCCATCCCCGGGAAGACCGTTGAGAAATCCGACGAGAAGCGCTTGTGGTCACCGAGGATCTCGACCGCTTCCGCGTAGCCGTAGACGTCCCAGGTGCCGTGTTCCTCATCGAAGGACACCGGGTGCTCGGGCTGGCGCCCGTGCAACCAGGACTGGCTGGGATGGATTCCCCATCGGTCCGCCAGTGTGGTCATGTCTACTCCCCTTTCGTGACGCCACGATGGCGCCATTGTGGCCAAGTACGGTGAATGCCGACGTCGTCGAACGAGTCAACCCAGGTCGCAGGACCCAGTTGCTCCCCGGGAGCGTCGGTGATTTAGCGGGACTAGTGAGCTTTCAAGCCCGTTGTGCCACTATGGCACCACAAAGGAGCCATGGCAAGCCTTGATGGCACTACCAGTGATGGGTCGGATGCCACGCGAGCAAAGCGCCGCCAACGATGAGGGCGGCGAGACCGGCTACGGCGATGAGAGAGGCGGGGTGAGGTGGAGTCGTCGAACTTCCGCCCAAGGTCATGTAGACGAAGATGCCGGGACGACAGTTTCGACCGTGAGCGCATACCCCGTTTCGGCGAGGGCGCCAGCCGAACAGCTACAGCGCGACGGCGTCACCGCCGAACCAGGTGATGATGAGCAGGACCAACGAGATCGCGAAGCCCACGTTGTACATCCGGGCCCGGCCGCACATCTGCCGAAGCTGACCCCAGGAGGCCCATGATCATCCACAGCAGGTGTTCGCCGGCTGCAACAAGGACATTTTTCGACGGCTGTTTGGCCTACAGGTTGGGCAGGCGCTGCTGGATGCCGAGCAGAGCGGCGAACGGATCGCCGGTGGACTTCAGCCGGTCGAACAGGGTGCGCACGGTCCAGCGGTCCGGGGTCAACTCGGGGTCGTCCAGCTCGTCCCACTCGATCGGCACCGAAACCGGCGCGCCCGGCTGGGGCCGCACGCTGTAGGGCGCGACCAGCGTCTTGTTGACCACGTTCTGTGTGTAGTCCAGCCGCGCCAGGCCCTTGCGCTTGTCCTTGGTCCACTTCCAGCTGACCAGGTCGGGCACGGCGCGGCCGATCGTCTTCGACACGGTTTCGGTCCAGGCCCGCGTTTCGGCGAAGGTGTAGCGCGGTTCGACCGGCACCCAGACCTGGATACCGCGCTGGCCGGTGACCTTCGCGCGGCCTTCGAGCCCGAGGTGCTGCAGCGCCGTCCGGTGCAGGCGGGCGAGCACCAGCAGGTCGTCGAACGAGGTCTCCGGGCCGGGGTCGATGTCGAACAGCGCCCAGGTCGGTTTTTCGACGTCGGGCACGCGCGAGGTCCACGCGTGCAGTTCGATCGCGCCGTAGTTCGCCAGCCAGGCCATCGCGGGCAGGCTGTCCGGGACCAGGTAGTACTGCACATCGCCGGCTTCGGCCTGCTCGTGGTGCCAGCGCTTGAGCCACTCGGGTGCGTGGCCGGGAACCTCCTTGTGCCAGAAGCCGGGTTTGTCGGTGCCGTTGGGGAAGCGGTGCGTGTTCAGCGGACGACCGGCGAGGTACGGCAGCATCACCGGCGCGACCAGCGTGTAGTACCGGATCAGGTCGCGTTTGGTCAGCGGGTCCTCGCCGTCGCGGCCGGGCACCAGCACCTTGTCCAAGTTGGTCAGGTTGAGCGTGCGGCCGGCCAGTTCCCAGGTGCCCTTCGCGCCCAAGTCCTCGAGCGCGGCCATCTCGTCCTCGGTCGGCGGCTCCCACTGCTGGGTGCCCATCCGAACTTCGGCCTCGGCGGCGGGCAGGTCGCTGCGCCACAACGCGTCGGGGTTGGCCGCCACTTCGTCGTTCGTGCGGCCGGTCTTCACCGACTTCGGGTGGTCCTCGGCGTCCCAGCCCGGCTCCGCGTATTCGTCCTGCTTGTGCAGCAAGAACCACTGGTCCTTTTCGGACTCCGCGCGACGCGGGCGGATCAGCACGAAGAGGCCGTGCAGTTTTTCGCCGTAGAGGTTGAAGTGCAGGTTCCCGTTCTCGATGGCCTTCAGCGGGTCGTCGGTGTCCACCGGCTCCCAGGTGCCGCGGTCCCAGACGATCACGTCACCGCCGCCGTACTCGCCGGCTGGGATCACGCCCTCGAAGTCGGCGTATTCGATGGGGTGGTCCTCGACGTGCACGGCCATCCGGCGGGCTTTGGGGTCGAGCGTCGGGCCTTTCGGCACCGCCCAGCTGACCAGCACGCCGTCGATCTCCAGCCGCACGTCGTAGTGACGGCGGCGGGCGCGGTGCCGCTGGACGACGAACCGGTTGCCCTTGGACCGGACCTTGCCGTCGCCCGCCGGTTCGGCGGTTCGCGTGAAGTCACGCATCGACTGGTATTTGGCCAGCCGGTCGTTCTTCGGGCCTTTGGTCACCACACCTACCGATATACCCATCCGGCGCCCGCGGGAAAAGCCTGTCGGGCACATCGCCGAGTGCGGACGCGCTTCCGGGAGCTTCAGATGTTAGCGTCATCTGAGACGCGTCGTCGGGAGGGCACGATGGTCCGGCTCAGCAGGGTGGAGCTGCAGGAACGCAATCGGGCGAAGGTGCTCGCGGCGGCGCGCGAGGAGTTCACCGAGCGAGGTTTCCGTGACGCGAAGGTCGACGCGATCGCCGAGCGCGCCGAGTTGACCCGGGGCGCCGTCTACTCGAACTTCCCCGGCAAGCGGGCTCTGTACTTCGCGGTGCTGGCGGACCTGGCCGAGCAGGCGACCGAGCCACCCCATGCCACGCCCGGCCGCGACCTGCGCGAGGCGGTGGGGTCGTTCGCTCGGACCTGGGTGACCCGGCTGCCGCTCGCGGACGACGGGTCGGCACTCGATGCGGCCCGGCTCGGCATGGACCTGGTGTCCGAGGTGAGTTCGGACGAGCGGTTGCGCAAGCCGTTCGCGCAATTGACGAAGCTCAACGCGTTGCTGCTCGGCTTGGCGATGGAGCGACTGCAGCCACCTGAGCGACCGGCGGGCGCACCGCCGCCCCGAGTGGTCCGGGTGGCCGAGTCGATTTGGACGACGTTGCAGGGCGCGAGCCGGCTGGCCGCGTCGGCACCGGGGTTCGTCGAGCCGTTCGACGTGGTCAGCGCGTGCGAGCAACTGGCGGGGCTCGAACTCAGCGATTGGTGGGCGGTTCCGCGGACGAAGGCGGCTCAAAAGGTGGAACAGCCGTGGGCGCCGCCGGACGCCGTCGACCTCGTGCGCCGCGAACACGTCGCGCTCGATGGCGACGGAGTCGTGGCGGTTCTCGGGCTGCATCGGCTGGCTGCCGTGGAGCAGGCCGTTCGTTTCGGCGACGAGGTCACCGTCGTGCTGGTCACCAGCTCGCCCGAGGAACTGATGCCACTGGCCCGGTTGACCATCGCCGAACTGGCCAACTGCCTGCGGCCTGCCTTCCCCGTGTCGGCCTGGCCTCGGCTGAAGATTGTTTGTGACGCCTCGGGCACGCTCGCCGCGGCGGCGGGTGTGGGCGAAGTCGACGACGACACGGAAGTCGCGATCCGCGTGGAGGGTGGGCGGATCGTCGCCCGGGCCGACGGATCCGGCGCCGGTCACGCGGTCGCCGTCGCCCGGGGCAAGGTTGCAAACTGAAACACGTTCTAATACCGTTCGCCGGGTGAGACACGGGATCGTGCTGTTCACCAGCGACCGGGGCATCACGCCCGCCGCCGCGGCCCAGGCCGCCGAAACAGCCGGTTTCGACACGTTCTACGTACCCGAGCACACGCACATCCCGGTCAAGCGGGAGGCACCGCACCCGCGCACCGGCGGCGCGGCGTTGCCGGACGACCGGTACCTGCGCACCCTCGATCCGTGGGTCGCGCTGGCGACCGCCGCCTCGGTGACCACGCGCATCCGGCTGGCGACCGCGGTGGCGTTGCCCGTCGAAAGCGACCCGATCACGCTGGCGAAGACCATCGCCAGTCTGGACCACCTGTCCGGCGGCCGGGTCACGATCGGCGCCGGGTTCGGCTGGAACGTCGACGAACTCGCCGACCACGGCGTGCCCGGGTCGAAACGGCGAACGGTGCTGCGCGAGTACCTCGAAGCGATGCGTGCGCTGTGGACCGACGACGAGGCGAGTTACGCCGGTGAGTACGTCTCGTTCGGCGCGAGCTGGGCTTGGCCGAAGCCGGTCCAGTCGCACATCCCGGTGCTGGTGGGCGCCGGGGGCACCGAGCGGACGTTCCGGTGGATCGCGAAGTCGGCCGACGGCTGGCTCACCACTCCGTCCGATGTGGACATCGACGACAAGGTGGCCCTGCTCCGGCGGATCTGGCAGGAGGCCGGGCGATCCGGCGCACCGGAGGTCGCCGCGTTGAGCGGGAAGCCCGACCCGGACCGGATCGCGCACCTCGCCTCGATCGGGGTCACCGAGTTGATCTTCGGTTTGCCGGACCGCGAGCCCGGCGAGGTCGTCGCGTGGCTGGGCAGGCTGGCAGGCAAGTTGGGCATCGGCTGAGCTGGTTCGGCGAGTTGAGCGGGGACGAACCGCCTGCGGCTAGGTGCGGCAGTCGAACTGGAGGCCGCCCCAGTCGGCGTGGTCGGCGAAATTGCCGTCGCCGCCGCTGTGGTTGACGAGCTTCAGTTCGCGCACGCCAAGGGTGTCGAGTTTCGCGTGCTTCGCCGGTTCGCCTGCCTTGAGCAGACCGGTTTCGAAGATCGGTTTGCCGTCGGCGTAGACGACGAACTTCGCGGTGCCCTTCACGTTGTGCGCGCCCGGCCAGTTCATCGCCAGCACCTCGCGGTCGATTCCGGCGGCGAGGTCGACGCTGCGGCACGACGCACCGAGGTAATAGCTGACCTGCGCCGAGGCGTAGGTACCGAGGCCGGTTTCGAAGGTCTTGTCGCCGATGGTCAGCGGGCCGCCGGGACAGTCGCCGCAGAAGTCGTCGGGGCCGAAGGACTGGTTGATCTTCATCGGCAGGTACCAGCCGTTGTCGGTCTCCAGCCGGGGGTGGTTCGACAAAACGCCGGCACCCCGCGGAGGCGCGGGCGGCACCACGACGACGTGTTCGATTTGTTGACGACCCGCGCTCAGCTTCAGGGTGGCTGGTCCGATGGGGGCGTCGGCCGGGGCCGTGACCTCGTAGCGGCTGGGTGACAACCGGCGCATCTGCCAGCCTTCCGGGGCGTCAAGCGAAGCGCCGCGCGACACCCGGACCGTCGTGGGACGGCCTGGCTCGAGGTAGTCCGCTTCGGCGGAGAGGGTTGGCCAGGCGGGACCGTGCGCGTTCGGCGTGACCCGGAACAACGCGGCGCCATGCGGGGGCACGTCGGCCGAGATGCTGCCCGGCGTGGTGCCTTCTTGGCCGGTCCAGAGGTCGCGCAGCCGGTAGCCGTGGGCTGGGCGCAGGCCGATTTCGTGGGCTGAAGTGCGAATTTCCGTGGAGTGCGGGCCTCGGTTGAACAGAACGACGGCGACATCGCCGCCCGCGAGGGGACGCGCCCAGACCTCTTCGCCACCGTTGGTTCGCAGCCGCTCCCCTGGCACGCCGAGCGGGTCCTGGTCGACGGCGATCACCTCGCGGTTGGCCAGGATGCTCAGCGTCTCGGGGTCCATCCGCCGCAGGTCGTTGCCCATCAGCAGGGGCGCGGCGAGCACGGCCCACAGGCTGAAGTGCGCTCGGTACTCGACCGGGCTCATCTTGCCGTTGCCGATCTGCAGCATGTCCGGGTCGTTCCAGCCCTTGCCCGCGCCGGCGGCGCCGGACAGCCCGGCTTCCTCTTGGGCGTTGCGGAGCATGCTGTGCCACTCGTCGTCGATGTCGGCGGAGGTGCGCCAGAGATCTGCCGGGCGGTCGGGCCACAACCACGGCGAGCCGTGCCGGGAGACGCCGAGTGCCATGGACCGGCCCGTCGAATCCAGCGACGCGCGGAATTCACTGGTCAGCGCGTGCGGATCGCCGGTGGCGCCGCACCAGTCGAGCTTGACGTAGTCGACGCCCCAGTCGGCGAAGGTCGCCGCGTCCTGGGCGTAGTGGCCGCCGCTGGCCGGTCGTCCTTCGCAGGATTTCTCGCCGACGGCGGTGTAGATGCCGAACTTGAGCCCGCGGGCGTGCACGTAGTCGGCGAGGGCGGCCATGCCGCTGGGGAAGGTGACCGGGTCCGAGGTCAGCCGGCCGTCGGTGTCGCGGGCGGCGGCCTGCCAGCAGTCGTCCACGTTGACGTACTGGTATCCCGCGTCGCGCAGGCCGGTCGACACCATCGCGTCGGCGATTTCGCGGACGATGCCCTCGTCGATCTGGCAGCGGAACTTGTTCCAGTGGTTCCAGCCCATCGGCGGGGTGGCGAGGCGTGCCGGGGCCGGGTTCGCCTGGGCGATCGGCGCGACGAGGCCGGTCGCGGTGAGCAGTGCGGCGGCCAGCAGGGTCAAGATCCGGTACCTGGTCACCGCGACATGGTTCACCATCCGCGCACGCGATGCCACCGTTCGCCGTTGCCGAGCTGGTACTCGTCGTGCTGGGCGGCGGTCGCGCAGGCGTGGTTCGGCAGGATGCGGACCCGGGTGCCGATCGGCAGGTCCGGGAGGGTTTCGGTACTGCCGTCGCGCAGCGCGAGGATGCCGTGTTCCTGGCTGGCGTCGGTCATCAGGAGATCGGGGTAGAGCCCGCCGTCGATTTTCGCGACGAGGCCGTACCGCTGGTCGACGCGCTGGCGGGCGGTGCCGCGGTCGCGGGAGGTCGCCATCCAGCCGCCGTCGGTCAGGATCCAGCCCTTGTCGCGGCGGTGGCCGATCACCGTAGTGACCACGCTCAGCGCGAGGTCGTCGATCCGGCAGACGCCGATGCCCGCCATCACCAGGTCGAAGAAGACGAAGTTGCCCGCGCGGACCTCGGTCACGCCGGTGAGGTCGTCGGCGAAGTGCGCGGTCGGTGTGGAGCCGACGCTCACCACCGGGACTTCGTGCCCGGCGCGGCGCAGTTCGTCGGCCACGGCGACCGCGGCCTGTCGCTCCTGTTCCGCGGCGGCGGCGAGGGCTGCGGGACTGTCCGCGAAGTAGGACTCGCCGGCATGGGTCAGCACGCCGCGCAGATCGGCGCCGAGGGCCCGCGCGATGTCCAGGGCGACGGGATCGCCCGGAACGATGCCGCCGCGGTGGCCGTCGCAGTCGACCTCGATGAGCGCGGGGATGCCGGGCACGACCTGGTCCACGCTGTCGAGCAGAACGACGAGGTCGACCCCGCGCTCGCGCAGCGCGCGCACGCGGTCGAGCTTGTCGGGCGAAAAACCGACGGCGTAGAGAATGTCGGTGAAACCGGCGTCCGCGAAGGCCTCCGCTTCGGCCAGGGTGGAGACGGTGATCGGGCCGGTTCCGCCGTCGAAGAGCAGGCGCGCGACCTCGACCGACTTCGCGGTCTTGAGGTGCGGGCGGAGCGCGGTGCCGCCGAGCCGGCTGCGCAGCCGGTGGATGTTCGCTTCGAGCTTGGCCCGGTCGAGCGCGAGGTACGGAGTGCCCATGCCGTTCACTATAGACAAACTGTCCAGGGCTTGGACACTCGGTCCACGCGAGGCATTCGGGTCAAATCCCCGGCGCCGGTGGTGACAGCGGTGGTAGCCGTGTTCGACGGTAGAGCCGACGAAGGGACCGCCGATGACGACGCACCCACTCTCCGCGCTCACCGCCGACGAGATCACCGTCGCCCGGCGCGTGCTCACCGACGCCGGGCACGTCGGTACCGAGACCCGGTTCGCCTACGTCGGCTTGGACGAACCCGACAAGCGGGAGCGTGCACCGGAACGACGGGCACGTGTGCTGCTGCTCGACCTCGGCACGGGGGCCGCGAACGACGCGCGTGTTTCGCTGACGACCGAGGCCGTCGAAATAACGCCCGTGGACGGCGCGATCGGCCAGTTGCCCATTCTCGACGAGGAATTCGGCATCATCGGGCCGATCCTCAACGAGTCGCCGGACTGGCTGGCGGCGCTGGAGAAGCGTGGCGTCGAGCCCGACTCGGTGATCTACGCGCCGCTGTCGGCGGGCAACTACGGCTATCTGGACGAAGAGGGCAAGCGCCTGCTGCGGGTGCTCGCCTTCCTGCAGGACCACCCGCAGGACCACTGCTGGGCGCATCCGGTGGACGGCCTTTGTGCCTATGTCGACCTGGTCGCGCGCAAGCTGCACAAGCTGATCGACCACCGCGTCCACGAAGTCCCCGAGGAATCCGGCAACTACCAGGATCCCGAAGTGGCCGGGCCGCCGCTCGAAGGGCTCAAGCCGATCGAGATCCGGCAGCCCGAGGGGCCGTCCTTCCGGTTCGACGGCGACGAACTGCGGTGGGCCAACTGGTCGCTGCACGTCGGTTTCGACACCCGCGAAGGACTGGTCCTCCGCGAGATCGCGTTCAGCGGACGGCCGATCGTGCAGCGCGCGTCGATCGCCGAAATGGTCGTGCCGTACGCCGACCCGTCGCCGGTGCGGTTCTGGCAGAACTACTTCGACACCGGCGAGTACCTGTTCGGGCGGTACGCGAACTCGCTGAAGCTCGGCTGCGACTGCCTCGGCGAGATCACCTACCTCGACGTCACCGTGGCCGACGAACTGGGCAACCCGCGCGTCATCGAGAACGCCATCTGCGTGCACGAGGAGGACTTCGGCACGCTGTGGAAGCACACCGACCTGTTCACCGGGATCGCCGAGACACGCAGGCAGCGGCGGCTGGTGATCAGCTTTTTCACCACCGTCGGAAATTACGACTACGGCTTCTACTGGTACCTCTACCTCGACGGCACCATCGAATGCGAGGTCAAGCTCACCGGCTTCCTGTTCACCTCGGCTTACCCCGAGGAGGGCTCCGTATTCGCCACGCAGGTCGCGCCCGGCCTCGGGGCGCCGTACCACCAGCACCTGTTCTGCGCGCGCCTCGACCTCACGATCGACGGCGACCTGAACGCCGTCGACGAAATCGACGTGGTGGCGCGGCCGATGGACGAGGCCAATCCGCACGGCAACGCGTTCACCACGAAGACGACCCGGCTGACCAATGAGACTGCCCGCGACGCCGCGCCGAATCGCGTCTGGCGCATCGTCAACCCGGACAAGCTGAACCGGATGGGCGAGCCCGTCGGCTACACGCTCTCGGTGCAGCAGTCGCCGACGCTGCTCGCCGATCCGAAGTCGGTGATCGCGTCACGGGCCGCCTTCGCCACGAAACACCTGTGGGTCACGCGGTACGCACCCGGCGAGCGTTATGCGGCCGGCGATTTCGTAAACCAGAGCCCGGGTGGCGAGGGGCTGCCCGCGTACACCGCCGCCGGCCGGGACATCGACGGCCAGGACATCGTCCTCTGGCACACCTTCGGCCCGACGCACGTGCCTCGGCTGGAGGACTGGCCGATCATGCCGGTCGACCACGCGAAGTTCACCCTCAAGCCGACCGGCTTCTTCGACCGGAACCCCACGCTGAACGTGCCCTAGCCGAAGTAGCCGTCGAACAGGATCCGGTTGATGCGGGTGGTGGTCTCCACGCCGGTCTCGAAACCGCCGTCGACGACCTGGGTGTTGTTCATGACGGCGACGGTGTAGCGCTCGCCGGGGCCGACGAAGCCGACGGTGTTCACCAGCCAGGAGCCGTCGTCGTTGTCGTCGGACCAGCCGTTCTTGTTGCCGGGCTTCGCCGCCGGACCCGCGCCCCACACGCCCCACTGCTGGTTGGCGTCGACCGCGCGCAGTTCGCCGACGAGGTAGTCGCGGTGCTGCGCGGGCAGCTTCTCCAGCACGAAGTTCATCAGCCGGTCGAGGTCGTTGGCGGTGGTCAGGATCCAGCCCCAGTGGTGCGGGTGCTCGTCGGTGAACCGCATGTCGGTCATGCCGTACGACGGGAAGCGGCTGGCGAAGTCCTCACCGCCGTAGCGGTTCCACAGGGTGTGGGCGGCGTCGTTGTCGCTGGTGTTCAGCATCGCGTGCATCAGCGAGCGGTCCTCGTCGGTCAGCTCGATCGCGCCGGAGTCGTCCCGGAGCAGCAGGTCGACGGCCATCGCCAGCTTCGGCGTGGAGCAGGCCCAGATCAGCGTGTCCGAATGGGCGTTGCGCCAGGCGGCCCCGGTCTTCCGGTCGTGCACCACGAGCCCGGCGAACCCCGGCCGGGTGCGCGCGTACAACTCCGCGCGGGCGATCCGCTGACCGAGAACGCGGTCGAACCCGGTCTGCTCGACGATCGGGACCGGCCCCGCCTGGGCGACCGGGCTGGTCACCAGAGCCGCCAGCAGCAACGTGGACAACACACTGGAAAGGACGCGGCGGGCGGAGGATTTCACATCCGCGACCTTAGCGCTCCGATCCGGTCATGCGAGCCGCCCATTGGCCCAGATCGTCCCGGCGGATCGCGGCGGCCATCAGTTCCGGGAACAGGTCCGGCGTGCAGGCGAACGCCGGCACCCCGAGTTCCGCCAGTGCGGCGGCGTTTTCCCGGTCGTAGGCGGGCGCACCCGAATCCGACAGGGCGAGCAACGCCACCATCTGCACGCCCGACGCGGTCAGCTCGGCCGCCCGGCGCAGCAGGTCCGCACGGACCCCGCCCTCGTACAGGTCGCTGATCAGCACCAGCAACGTGTTCGCCGGGCTGGTGATCAGGCTCTGGCAGTACGCCAGCGCGCGGTTGATGTCGGTGCCGCCGCCGAGCTGGGTGCCGAACAGCACGTCGACCGGATCGGCGAGGTGCTCGGTCAGGTCGGCGACCGCGGTGTCGAAGGCGACGAACCGCGTGCTGAGCGAGTGCATCGACGCCAGCACCGCGCCGAACACGCCGGAGTACACCACCGACTCGGCCATCGACCCGGACTGGTCGACGCAGAGGATCACCTCGCGCCGCACCTGCCGCGCCCGGCGGCCGTAGCCGATCAGCCGCTCCGGGATCACCGTGCCCAGCTCGGGTGAGTAGTGCCGGAGATTGGCGCGGATGGTGCGCGACCAGTCGACGTCGGACAGGCGGGGCCGGTGCGTGCGGGCGGCGCGGTCGAGCGCGCCGCGCACGGCGGCCCTGGTCGGCTCGGCCAGCCGGTCTTCCAGTTCGGCGACCACCTCGCGGACCACGCCACGCGCGGTCTCCTTGGTCTCCTGCGGCAGCACGCTGTTCAGCGAGAGCAGCGTGCCGACGAGGTGGATGTCCGGCTCGACGGCCGCGAGCAGCTCCGGTTCGAGCAGCATGCGGGTCAGGCCGAGGCGGTCCACGGCGTCGCGTTGCATCACCTGGACCACGGTGCCGGGGAAGTACCGCCGGATGTCGCCGAGCCAGCGCGCGACCCGCGGCGACGAACCGGCCAGCCCGCCGGTGCGGCGGCCGCCGCGGGCCTCGTCCGGTGGCGTGTCGTACAACGCGGCCAGCGCGCCGTCCACCCCACTGTCCTCATCGGACAGTCCGGCGCCGGTGCCGTCGTCCTCCCCGCCGAGCACCAGCCGCCACTTCCGCAACCGTTCCTCGGTCATGCGCCCACCCCCAGCAAAGTCGCGAGCACGGGCAGCACGGCTTCCGCCCGCTGCTCGTCGAGTTCCTCGGCCACCACGGCCTTCCGCAGGCCGCCACCGCGTGACAGGCCGGCCGCGCGTTCCCCGATGGCCCGTTTCTCCGGCCCGGCGAAGGCACCGAACGTGCGGCGCAGCAACGGGAGCACCTCGGTGAACTGCTCGGCGGGGATGGCGGCGAGCCAGGTGTCGATCACCCGGAGCAGCCGGTCGTCGTGCACCAGCAGCAGGGCGCCACCGGCGAAGAAACCTTCCACGTAGGCCGCGCCCTTGACCGGCTCGATGCCCGCGGTGAGCACGCGCGCGAGCCGGACCTCCACCTCGGCGGTGTCCAGGCGGTCCGCGTCGAGCAGCAGGCGCGTCAGCTTCCCGGCGAGCAGCGCGGGCAGGCCCGGTGCGTCGACCAGCCCGGCGAGCGCGTCGATCCAGCGCTCCTTCGCGCTGTCTTCGAGCAGCGTGGTCGCCTCGTGCACGTCGTCGACCAGTTCGCCGAGGCGCGCGGCCGCGTCGTCGTCGAGACCGTGGGCCGCGGGCGGCAAGCCCGCGCACACCCGCGCCAGCATGCGATCGGCCACCACGCGCAAGGCGCCGACGTCGGTGCCGCGCACGTCGCCGTAGCGGGTGACCCTGGCGAGCGCGGGCAACGCGGCCATCAGGTGCGCCACGTCGGCGTCCGCGGCGGCGCGTTCGTCCAGCGCGGCCAGCACCTCGGGCAGTGCGTCGGTGAGATCGGCGAGCAGGCAGTCCTCCACCGCCGTGGTGATCTCCGGCAGCGGTGGCCGGGCGGCGACCACCTTCCGGACCACCTCGGTGGCCGCGGCCGGGACCGTGGTGCCGTAGACCGCGGCGGCGATCAGATCCACCTCGAACGAGGGTTCCCAGGCCAGTTCCCAGGTCTCGCGGAACGTGCCCTTGCTGCGGATCGCGGAGACTTCCCTGACGCCCCAGTGGATGCCGAGGATGCGCAAGCGGTGCAGCAGGCGCGACTTGCCCAGCCCGGACTCGGTGCGCAGGTCCAGGTCCAGTTCGCGCACCACCGGATCCCGGCGCAACCGCAGCCGCCGCGCGGTGGCCGTCAGGTCCGCGGCCAGCGGCGCCTGCGGCACCTGTTCGGACACCGCGCCGAGCCGCTCCCCCACCATCAGCTTCTCGACGACCAGCTTGCCGCGCAGTTCGTCGCCGTCGCAGAGCACCGCCTGGATCGACTCCGACACCTCCGCCAGCCCGGCCGAGGACCGGTCGCGCAGGGTGGCCAGCGTGTCGGCGAGCCGGACGGCCTCGATCACGTGCGCGGTGGACACCGGCAGGTCCTGCGCCCGCAGCACCCCGGCGGCCTCGGTCATCCAGCGGGCGGTGACGTCGTCGTCGGTGGTGAACAGGTGGTGGTACCAGCCGGGCGACTGGATGCCCGCGCCATAACCGCTGGCCCCCGCCAGCCGACCGTGCGTCCACGGCACCCAGGTGCAGGCCACCTTGCGCTTGGGCAGGCCCTTGAGCACGGCCTGGTCGCGGTTCGCCGGTGGCAGCGGGCTCGCCAGCGCCGGGACGTGCCACGCCCCGCAGATCACCGCGATCCGCTCGTAGCCCTGCTTGATCGTGCGGCGCAGGACCGTGCGCATGTACGCCTCACGCCGCTGCTCCCGCGGGGGCGACTCGGGTTCGTTCTCCCGCAGGACGGTCATCGCCTCGGCGATCACTTCGAACGGTGAGACGCCGGTGCGCCAGTGCTCGATCTTGTCGTCCCACCAGCGTTCCGGATCGTCGTATCCGGCGACGGCGGCCAGGCGCGCCAGCGGGTCGGCCGACCGGCCCGCGCCGCCCCGGTCGTCCGGTTCGGCGAACTGGAAGGCGGCGGGCAGGTCGCAGAACTGCACCGGCACTTCGTGGTCCACCGCGTACCGCAGCGCCTGCCATTCCGGGCTGAACAGGGCGAACGGCCAGAACGCGGCGCGGGAGACGTCGTCGGTCGCGTAGGCCAGCAGCGCCACCGGCGGCCGCAGGTCGCGGACCAGCGGGACCAGCGCGTCGGCCTCCGGCGGGCCCTCGATAAGCACCACGTCCGGCGCCAGCTCGGCCAGCTCGGTGCGCACGGCCCTGGCCGATCCGGGGCCGTGGTGCCGGATGCCGAGCAGATGCACGCTCACCCGGCGATCTCCTGCCCGGCGCGGTAGAAGTCTTCCCAGCCCTCGCGCTCGCGGACCACGGTCTCCAGGTACTCCACCCAGATCGCGCGGTCGGCGACCGGGTCCTTGACCACTGCGCCGAGGATGCCCGCGGCCACGTCGTGCGCGCGGAGCACCCCGTCGCCGAAGTGCGCGGCCAGCGCCAGGCCACCGGTGAGCACGCTGATCGCCTCGGCGGTGGACAGCGTGCCCGACGGCGACTTCACCGCGGTGCGGCCGTCCTCCGTGCGGCCTTCGCGCAGTTCGCGGAACACCGTGACCACCCGGCGGATCTCGGCCAGGTCGGCGACCTCGGCCGGCAGTTCCAGCGACGCGCCCAGCTGTGCCACCCGCCTGCTGACGATCTCGACCTCCGCGTCGGCGGAATCCGGCAGGGGCAGCACCACGGTGTTGAACCGGCGCCGCAGCGCGCTGGACAACTCGTTGACGCCCTTGTCGCGGTTGTTCGCGGTGGCGATCAGGTTGAACCCCGGCCGGGCCTGCACCTCGGTGTTCAGCTCCGGCACCGGCAGCGTCTTCTCCGACAGCAGGGTGATCAGCGAGTCCTGCACGTCGGCCGGGATGCGGGTCAGCTCCTCGAGCCGCGCGATCCGGCCCTCGCGCATGGCCCGCAGCACCGGGCTCTCCACGACCGCCTGCTCGCTCGGCCCTTCGGCGATCAGCCGCGCGTAGTTCCAGCCGTAGCGGATGGCTTCCTCGGCGGTGCCCGCCGTGCCCTGCACCAGCAGCGTGGAGTCGCCGCTGATGGCGGCCGCCAGGTGCTCGGACACCCAGGTCTTCGCCGTGCCCGGCACGCCGAGCAGCAGCAGTGCGCGATCGGTGGCCAGGGTGGAGACGGCCACCTCGATCAGCCGCCGCTGCCCGACGTACTTCGGGGTGATCTCGGTGCCGTCCGGCAGCGTGCCGCCGAGCAGGTACTTCACCACCGCCCACGGCGAAAGCCGCCACGACGGCGGGCGCGGCCGGTCGTCGGCCGCGGCCAGCGCCGCCAGCTCGTCGGCGTGGTCCTGCTCGGCGTGCGGCCGCAGCACAGTGGAAGTCATGCCAGCTCCTCGTACATCTCACGACGGAAGTTCAGGGTTTCGGCCAGCGCCCGCCGCCAGGGCGCCGAGCCGGGTTCGGGGGCGGTGGTGGCCAGCGGGTGCCCGAGGCACTGCGGGGGCACCGTGCGGGCGATGGTGACCGCGGCGTGCGCCACGGCACGGGTGTCCTCGCGGCCGGCGAGCCAGTCGAGCAGCACCGTGCCCACCTCGGGTGGCCAGGGCGCGGGCAGGTCGACCACCAGCCGCGCGACCGCCTCCGGCCGGGCCTGGCGGATCAGCCGGGCCAGCACCTTCGCCCGTTCGGGTGGGGACAGGACCTGGATCAGCGTGCCCGCGTCGGCCCGGCCGGGGTCGGCGTCGAACAGCGCCTTGGCCCAGCGCGTGTCCCGGTGCCGCACCGCGACGACGGTCCAGCCCTCACGCAGGACCGACGCCGGTGCGCCGCTGACGGCCATGCGCACGAGCTCCGCCGGTGAGCCGAACTCGGCCCAGAACTCCGGCGGGGTCGCCGCGACCACCTGCCGCAGCCATCGGGTGTCGCCATCGGGCACCTCGACCTCGAGCACGTCCCCGTCGACCCGGATCAGTGGCCGCAGCCGCTCGGCCATCCGGCGGCCGAGCGCGGACCCGGGCACCCTGGCGAGCAGCGCGGACGCCTGCTGGCGGACGGAGGCGGCCCGGTCGCCGAGCGCGGCTTCGAGGAACGGTTCGTCCTCGGCCCGCAGGTGCTCGCCGAGCAGTTCGAGCACGGTGGCCCGGACCTCGGCGGGTTCGCTGTCCCAGCTGGCGGTGAAGGCTGCGCGGGCACCGTCGGGATCGGCCACCAGCGCGACCGCCAGCCACGACCGCCGCTGTGCCGGTGAGCCGAAGCGCCAGGCGTCGGTGCCGGGTTCGGGCGAGGCGGCTGTCAGGAAGCGCCATTCCGGGTTCAGCCCGGCCAGCCAGCGCCCGGCCGGACCGGCGATCAACGCGACCGGGCCACGCAGGACCGGCTTCGCGCGGGCCGCCTCGGCCAGCGCGGGTAGCCGTTCCGGCGGGACTCGCAGGCCCTTCTCGGCCACCACACCGAGCCATTCGGCCAGCAATTCGGGACGACTCGCGGTCAGCAGGCGGGCCAAGCGTTCCCTGGCCGCGTCCGGTAGGTAGGGCCGCTTGTCGGTTTCGGCCACCGGCAACGGTTCCGCCGCGCTTTCCGGCACCCAGCCCGCCCGCCGGTACGCGGTGAGCAAGGCACCCGCGGTGAGCAGTGCGTCCGCCGGTTCGGTGCGTGCACCGGCCAGCTCACGCACCGCCAGTGGCAGCGCGCCGAGATCCGGCGCGCGCCGCCGGGTGCCGAGCAGCGCCACCCCGACCAGATCCGCCCAAGCCGTCACAACCGCACCGCCCGATCCCCGTCCCAGCACAGCAACGGCCGCAACCCGGCCGGGCCCCATTCCCCGGCCAGCGTGACCATCGCGCCCGCGGACACCGCGAGCAGCCGCCACGGGTCGAACCCGGTGACCAGCGGCAGCACCTGACCGTCTACATCGGACATCACCAGCTCGCCGCCGTGCCGGGCCGGGCGCAGGCCGGACAGCAGCACCGGCCAGCGGTCCAGCCAAGGGTCGGCGGCCAGCGCCTTCGCGTGCGCGGCGAGCGCGATCGGGATCGTGTCGCCGTCCGGCCGTGACGCGGGCACCGGGGAACCGTGCTCGGCCACCAGCGCGCGCAACGGCAGCGCGCTGGGGTGGAAGGCCAGCTCCGCCGGGATCACGTGCCCGGCGGGCAGTACGGAGCTGAGCGGTTGCCCCGGCGGGGCGAACGCCAGCACCAGCGCCACCCGGCCGGTCCGCTCGCCGAACAACCACGACCGGCGGGTGATCAACTGCTCGCGTTCCTCGTCGAGCACGCCGCCGACCAGCCAGTGGTCCGAGACGCGCTCGCCGGAGGCCAGCACCCGCGCGGTTTCGGTGTTGAACCCCAGCCGGGTGCGGACCGTCTCGGCCAGCGCGTGCGGCAGCTCGTCCAACCGCGAACCCGCCTCCGCGAGCAGGTACAGCAACGACAACTCGGACAGCACCCGGCTGGGCCAATCCCGGCCGCGGCCGACCAGCCCGGCGGCCCGGCGCAACCCACCGGCCAGGCCCGGCGCCTGGGCGTCCACCATGCGCGCGGCGACCCGCCGCAATTCCTCGGCACCGCCGCGTTCCAGCCCGGCCAATCCGGCACGCACCTGGTCGAGCAACCATTCACGCAGCTCGGCCGACCCGGCGGTGACCCGGTCCGCCCGTCGCTCGGCGCGTTTGGCGGCGGCTTCCGGATCGCGTGGACCGGTGGTTTCCTTGTGCTGCTCCGCGCGGTCCGCCCGCTCGGCGCGTTCGGCCAGCCACGCCGTGACCCATTCGGGTTCACCTTCTTCGGGCAGCTCGCCACCGGCCCAGCGCAGCAGCAGGCCCAGCGCGTGCTTGCACGGGAACTTCCGGCTCGGGCACGAACAGCGGAACGCCGGGCCGTCCAGTTCCACGCAGGTCTGGTACGGCTTTTTGCCGCTGCCCTGGCAGTACCCCCACACCGCCACCGGCGACGCGCCCGCGCCGGACCAGCGCACCGGCGCGGCCTGAGCCCGCCCGGCCCGCGCCGACGCCGCGTCCGGCGCCAGCCCGATCACCCGCTCGGTGCTCCATCGCGCCCGAGACCCCACCGACACCACGCCTCCCAACCCCACTCGCCACCTCTCCCCTCCGACCCGGATGGATCATGCCAGTGGGCACCGACAGTTTTCGGCCGCCTCCACCTGGGTAGTCGATCTAGGAGCGGAAACGCCACGAGGGAGGACCACACGATGCCACGCCCCACTGCGGAAGACCACGGCCTCAGCACGCTGTCCACGGCCGAAGCACTGCGCGTGTTCGGCGGGGTCGCGCTGCCGACGATCGCCGGTGGCGTGATCAAGCGCCTGCCGCCGATGATGGCGGCCGCGGAGAAACTGCGCGTGGACGAAGGCGCGGACCGCGTGCTCCGGCGCCTGCGTGACCGGCACGGCGACGGGCCGCTGCTGATCAAGGCGCCCGGCCGGACCTTCGTGCTCCCGCTGTCCTCCGCCGACGCCGGGCGGGTGCTCGACGAATCGCCGTCCCCGTTCACCCCGGCGAACCTGGAGAAGAACGCGGCGCTTTCACACTTCCAGCCCCACGGCGTGCTCATCTCACGGGGCGCCGAGCGGGACGTCCGCCGCCAGTTCAACGAGAACGTGCTGGAAACCGGCGAACCGCTGCATCACATCGCGCCCGCGGTGGCGGAGAAGGTGCACGAGGAAGCGGGCCGGATGCTGGAGCTGGCGGAAGTCGGCGGACGGCTGGACTGGGACGCGTTCAACCTGGCGTGGTGGCGGATCGTGCGCCGGGTGGCGCTGGGTGACGCCGCCCGCGACGACCACCGCACCACCGACCTGCTCGCGCGCCTGCGGTTGCGCGCGAACCTCGCCTACGGCTTGAAGAAGAACAAGGCGGTGCGCGAGGAACTCAACCAGCGCCTGCGGGCGCACCTGGCCCGCGCCGAGAAGGACAGCCTCGCCGGGGTGGTGGCGCAGGCGCCCGCGCAGCCGGAGACCGATCCGGTCGGGCAGCTCCCCCACTGGCTGTTCGCCTTCGACGCGGCGGGGATCACCTCGTACCGGGCGCTCGCCCTGCTCGCCACGCATGCCGCCGAGCGTGAGAAGGCACGCCAGGATCAGGGTCCGCTGCTGCCGTACCTGCGTGGCTGCCAGCTGGAATCGGTGCGGTTGTGGCCGACCACGCCGATGATCCTGCGTGACTCCACAAAGGACACCGAGTGGGACGGCGGCACGCTGCCCGCCGGGTCCACCGTGGTGATCTTCGCCCCGTTCTTCCACCGGGACGAGGAGGAACTGCCGTTCGCGGACCAGTTCGTCCCGGAGATCTGGCTCGACGGGCGGGCGAAGCAGCACCCCGCGCTCGTGCCGTTCAGCGCGGGCCCTGCCGAATGCCCGGGGCGGAACCTGGTGCTGCTGGTGACGAGCACGTTGCTCTCGGCGCTGTTGCAGCGGGCCGACTTCACCATGGTCTCGCGGCCGCGGCTGGACCCGGCTCAGCAGCTGCCGTCCACTTTCGACAACTTCAGCCTGGAATTCGACGTCACAGCACGGCGACCGCGGCCTTGAGGTCCGCGACGAAGGCGGCGTAGGCCTCGTCGCGTTCGCGGGAGCGCAGGATCGACGACGGGTGGACCGTGGCCACGGCCTTGGCGTCGTGGTCGCCGGGCAGCTCGAGGACTTCGCCGCGGCGCTCGGTGATGCGGAAGTCGGGGCCGAACAACGCCTGGGCCGCCGTGGCGCCGAGCAGGATGACGAGATCGGGTTGCACCGACGCGAGTTCGGCGTCCAGCCACGGGCGGCAGGCGACGATTTCCGTGCGGCCGGGCTTCTTGTGGATGCGCCGGGAGCCCCGCTCGTCGCGGCGGAACTTGAAGTGCTTGACGGCGTTGGTGACGTACACGCCTTCGCGGTCGATCCCGCTCTCGTCGAGCGCGCGGTCGAGGAGACGCCCCGCAGGTCCGACGAACGGCTCCCCGCGGCGGTCTTCCTGGTCACCGGGCTGCTCGCCGATCATCATCGTGCGAGCCTTGCGCGTGCCCTCACCGAACACGGTCTGGGTGGCGTCGCGGTAGAGGTCGCAACCCCGGCAGCCGGCGGCGGCTTCTCGGAGACGGGCCAGATCCTGGGACGCGGGCACGAATTCGGCCGCGGATTTCGCCGTGGTAGCCACGGAACCGGGGTTACCCGCCCGGGCGGGCCGGAAAACGTGTTACGGGCTCGAGGGCCGCGAGAGGTGCCGTGAAAGCCACATTCACGGCGAATTCCGCCGTGAAAGCCACATTCACGGCACCTCCCCGAGGACCACCTCCTGCGCAACCGCCGCCCGGGCACCCTTCAGACGACCCCGCCCAGACCCCACCCCACCCCGGTCCACAGCCAAAACACGGCGGGGGCACCGATGTCAAGGCATCATTCCCGCCTTGACATCGGTGCCCCCGCCGTAGTCACACTGAAAAACCGGGGCGGGAACCCCGTCTACCCCCTAGTACGAAAGGGCTTCCACGAGTTCACCCGTCGCCGGGTTCGGCAGGGCCCTGGCCACGTCGGCCTGGCTCACCACGCCGATGAGGTCGTGGCCGTCGATCACCGGCAGGCGGCGCACCTGGTGCTCCGACATGGTCCGCAGGATCTCCTCGGCGTCGTCGTCCGCGCCGATGGTGACGGCTTCGCCCTGCGCCAGGTCGCCCGCCTGGATGGCACGCGGGTCCTTGCCCTCGGCGAGCACCTTCACCACGATGTCCCGGTCGGTCAGCATGCCCTTGAGCCGGTTGTCCTCACCGCAGATCGGCACCGCGCCCACCCCGAGGTCGGCCATCTTGCGCGCGGCGTCCAGCGCGGTCTCCGAGGTGCGCACGCACTCGGCACCACCGCTCATGATCTCTCGTGCCTTGGTCATCAGTCACCTCCAGATCGGTTCCCTCGCCCCCGGCATACCCGGCGCGAAGCCACCTACACACGTGTCAGCCTTCCGCCGATTTCGTCACGTCGGCGAGCTTTTCCGACGGGGTGGTGGGCTGCGCCTTCTTGCGGAACGGCGACACGTGGTTCTCCTCCCGCCAGCGCTGCGACATGTGCGGATAGTGCAGTTCGAACGCGGGCCGCTCCGAGCGCACGCGCGGCAGCTCGGTGAAGTTGTGCCGCGGTGGCGGGCAGGTGGTCGCCCATTCCAGCGAGTTGCCGTAGCCCCACGGATCGTCCACTTCGGCCGGTTCGCCGTAGCGGTAGCTGCGCAGCACGTTCCACAGGAACGGCAGCACGGACAGCCCCAGCACGAACGCGCCCACCGTGGAGATCATGTTCAGCACCACGAAGCCGTCGGTCACCAGGTAGTCGGCGTAGCGGCGCGGCATGCCTTCGTCACCGAGCCAGTGCTGCACCAGGAAAGTGGTGTGGAAGCCGATGAACGTGGTCCAGAAGTGCAGCTTCCCCAGCGGTTCGTCGAGCATCCGCCCGGTAAACTTCGGGAACCAGAAGTAGATCCCGGCGAAGGTGGCGAACACGATCGTGCCGAAGAGCACGTAGTGGAAGTGCGCCACCACGAAGTACGAGTCGGTGATGTGGAAGTTCAGCGGTGGCGCGGCGAGCAGCACCCCGGTCAGCCCGCCGAGCAGGAAGGTCACCATGAACCCGATGGCCCACAGCATCGGCGTCTCGAAGCTCAGCTGCCCGCGCCACATGGTGCCGATCCAGTTGAAGAACTTGATGCCGGTGGGCACCGCGATCAGGAAGGTCATGAACGCGAAGAACGGCAGCACCACCGCGCCGGTGGCGTACATGTGGTGCGCCCACACCGCGAACGACAGCGCGGTGATGCTCACCGTCGCCCACACCATCTGCTTGTAGCCGAACAGCGGTTTCCGGCTGAACACCGGCACGATCTCGGTGATGATGCCGAAGTACGGCAGCGCGACGATGTAGACCTCGGGGTGGCCGAAGAACCAGAACAGGTGCTGCCACAGGATCACCCCGCCGTTGGCCGGGTCGAACACGTGCGCGCCGATGTGGCGGTCGGCCAGCAGGCCGAACAGCGCCGCGGTGAGGATCGGGAACGCCGCCAGCACCAGGATCGAGGTGAACAGGATGTTCCAGGTGAAGATCGGCATCCGCCACATGGTCATGCCGGGCGCGCGCAGGCACACCACCGTGGTGGTCATGTTGACCGCGCCGAGGATGGTGCCGAGGCCGGACACGATCAGCCCGCAGAGCCACAGGTCGCCGCCGATGCCGGGCGAGTGGATGGCGCTGGACAGCGGGGTGTAGGCCGTCCAGCCGAAGTCCGGGCCGCCGCCGGGGGTGAAGAACGAGGACACCACGATCAGCCCGCCGAACAGGTAGAGCCAGTAGGCGAAGGCGTTCAGCCGGGGGAAGGCCACGTCCGGCGAGCCGATCTGCAGCGGCAGGATGAAGTTGGCGAACCCGAAGAGGTTCGGGGTGGCGTAGAGCAGCAGCATGATCGTGCCGTGCATGGTGAACAGCTGGTTGTACTGCTCCTGCGAGAGGAACTGCAGCCCGGGGTAGCCGAGTTCGCCGCGCATCAGCAACGCCATCAGCCCGCCGACGAGGAAGAAGCCGAACGAGGTGGACAGGTAGAGGATGCCGATCTGCTTGTGGTCGGTGGTGCGCAGCAGGTTCAGCAGCAGCCCGCCCTTGGTGCCCTGGTACCGCGGCCGGCGCTCGACCGGCCTCGGCCGGATCGTCTCCCGCAGTGCGGCCACGACGGCACCTCCACACGACACCACGTGCGGGCACCCGGGCCGGTTGACACGCCGGTGGGCGGGTACTCGCGGACCATGACGGCAACTCCCGAAGCGGAGGGCCCGCCGATCGTCACCGGCGGTGATCCGCAGCAGTCCACGATACTCGTGTTCGACCCGGACGGACTGGCCAAACACGGTGAACTTCCGGCCACCTGGCGGCCCCTGACCGAGCGCTACCGGATCATCTGGTGCCGGGTCCCGGCCGACGGCGCGCTGACCGAAGCGAGCGAACTGCTCTCCGACGACGGCGGCACGACCGCGCCGGTGTACGTGCTGGCCAGCGGGCGGGCGACGTACCCCGTCCAGCGGCTGCTGGCCGAGCACCCGGACCGCGCCGAAGCGCTGCTGCTGGTGGATCCACCGGACGACGCCGCGGACCAGGGGCGCGTGATCGCCCGCAGCGAGGGCGGTCCCCGCGATCGGATTCCGCCGCCGCTGCCGCTGGGTCACCCGGACGTGGTGGCCGCGCTCGAACGCGCGATCAGCTAGCCGCGAACTGGTCGAACGCCTTCTTGGCCGGGAGCAGCACCCCGGCGAGGCCGATGGTCAGGTCGAGCGCCTGACTGGAGACCATGTCGTTTTCGAGGTCCGACATCGCCGTCCGGCCCGCTTCCGTGGCGGCGGTGAGGTCCTCGTGGTCACCCGCCGATCTGGCCCGGCCCAGCCGGGCGGTCGCCTCGATGAGCGCCGCCAGCCGCCCTCGGCTGGCCTCGTTCGGGTAGCGGTAGGCGTCCTCGTTGCGCACGGCGTGGTCGAGGGCCTCGGTGAGTTCACGGACGTGTGGCCACGCCGCGCGCAGGAGCACCATCAGGTCGTGCCAGCGCGCGACGTGCGCCGCCCGGCCACCCGAGCGCGAACGCGGGTTGAAGCGCACGCTTTCCGCGCCCCAGCCGCTGGCTTCCTCGGCGCGGTGGAGCAGTTGCTCGGTGTTGCGCGCGCGGGCCACCCAGGACGAAGAGTCGGGCTTACCGGATTTCCTCAGCCCCGCGGCGATGTCGTCCAGCAGGGCCGCCAGTTCTTCCGCCAGCGCGTGCGTGGCCGCGGCGGTGCTCCGCGTGTACACGGGCGGGAAGATCAGCGCGTTGACCGCGACCCCGATGACCGCGCCGAGCACGGTCTCCCCGATCCGGTCCAGGCTCAGCATCAGGTTGTTCGTGCTGCCGTAAGTGATCAGGAGCAACGCGGTCACGCCGACCCACACGCCGCTGCTGCCGAACCCGCGCCAGCGCCCGACGAGCAGGCCGACCACCACCGCCAGGCCGAGCGCCACCGCCTGCCACGGCACCACGAGCCCGGCCAACGCGGCCAGCACCACCCCGAGCACCACGGCCCCGACCTGCTGCAACGCCGTCCGCACCGAGCGGTACACGGTGGCTTCCACCAGGAACACCGCCGCGTACGGAGCGAGGAACGGCTGGGGAAGCCCCCACCACTCCGCCGCGACCAACCACGCCAGCACCGCCGCGACGGCGGCCTTGACCGACTGGAGCACCGCCGTCCGGCGCCAGTGATCAGCCACTCGGCACTCTCTGGACGGCACCTTCCACGCAGTAGACGGCGTAAGCCGACCGGATGATCGGCTGGGCCACGTTGCGCACCCGCACCCCGCCCGGGGTCACGCCCTGTTCGCAGCCGAAGTGCGCGTGCCCGTGCACGGCCAGGTCCACACCGGTCGCGTCGATCGCCTCACCCAGCTGGTAGGCGCCGAGGAACGGGTAGATCTCCGGCGGCTCCCCGCGCAGCGTGCCCGGGATCGGCGCGTAGTGCGTCAGCGCGACCTTCACGTCGGTGTGCAGCGCCGCCAGCGACTCGCGCAGCCGGTCGGCCAGCGCCACCGAATGCCGGACGAAGTTCTTCATCTCCGGCTCGCCGAACGCGCTCGCGCACTTGCCGGCGAACCCGCCGCCGAAGCCCTTGATCCCGGCCACGCCGAGCGTCTGCCCGTCGACCTCCAGCGTCACGCTGTTGCCCTCGAGCACGGTGATCCCGTGCTGCTCCAGCAGTTCGGTGATCTCCTCCTCGGCGTCGCTGTGGTAGTCGTGGTTGCCCAGCACGGAGATCACCGGCACCGGCAGGTCGGCGAACTCCTCGGCGACCACCTTCGCCTCGTCCACCGTGCCGTGCCGGGTCAGGTCCCCGGCCAGCAGCAGCACGTCGGCGTGCTCGCCGGCCTGTTCCAAGGCCGGTCGGAGCCGCCCGCGGGCGTCCTCGCCCAGGTGCACGTCCCCGATGGCCGCGATCCGGATCACCGCAGTTCCTCCCTCGCCGTCGGCTCGCCCACCGCCGCGACCCGCAGGTCGTTGTGCACCCGCAGGTCCGGGGCGAGTTCGTGGACCACCTGCTCCAGTTCGGCGCGCCGCGCGTCGCAGGCGACCTCGCCGGACAGGTGCACGTGGTCGGCGCGGATGTCCACCCGCACGCCCATCTCCGTGGTGCGCTCGTCCTCGGCGATCGCCCGGCGCAACCGGGCCGCCCAGTACTGGGGCACGTCTTCGGGGTGTTCTGTGCTCATCGCTGGCCCTCCACCACATCGAGTTCGCGCAGTAACATGAGAAAGGCGCGCGCGTACGCGGATTCGCGCGTCTGGTCGGCCACCCGCGCCCAGTCGACCTGCTCCCGCAGTTCCCTGGCGATCGGCAGCAGCCCGGTGAAGTCGCACCGGTGCGGGCCGAGCACGAGCAGCTTGTCGGTCATCAGGTCGGTCCCGGTCACCACCGGCGCCATCGTCGCGCCGATGCGCATCGACTCGGCGCGGTCCAGCGTCTCGTCGGTGACCTCGCGGTGGTTCGGCCGGAAGATCAGGTCGACGAGGATGTCGCCGTCGTAGACCTTGGTCAGCCAGTCCTCCGGCGGGTCCACCGGGACCATGCCGGTCTCGGTGAGCGCGCGGCTCGCCTTCTCCGCGTCCGACTCCTTGATCAGCACGTCGACGTCGTGGTCCGAGGGCGGCCCGCCCCGCGCGTAGACCGCGAAGCCGCCGGCCACCGCGAACCGGATCCCTTGGTGCGTCAACGTGTTCGCCACCCGCGTGAGGGTGTCGAGCAGGTCCTTCTCCGCCACGGTCACCCCGCAGGACTACCCGCTCGGCGCGCGGTCAATCCCCGGCCCGCGTTTGCCCAGCTCCACCTCGGGTAACCGGTGGGGGCACCCGAGGAAAGGCTGAACCGTTGCCCGACGCCACGCCGCCGGCCCGGTACCGCCGGGCCTGCGACTACCTGGCCGCCGCGATGATCTACCTGCGGGACAACGTGCTGCTGCGCGAACCGCTGCGGGCCGAGCACCTGAAACCCCGGCCGCTGGGCCACTGGGGCACCTGCCCCGGCCTCACCCTTGTCTACAGTGGACTGAACCGGCTGGTGCGCGAGACCGGCAGGCGCACCCTGCTCGTCACCGGGCCCGGCCATGGCGCGCCCGCCATCCACGCGAACCTCTGGCTCGAAGGCACCCACGCGGAGTACGACCCGCGGCTGAGCCTGGACGAACGCGGGCTGACCGAGCTGGTGCGCCGGTTCTCCTGGCCGGGCGGCTTCCCCAGCCACCTCTCCCCCGAGGTGCCCGGGGTGATCCACGAGGGCGGCGAGCTGGGTTACGCGCTGGCCACCGCGTTCGGCGCCGCGCTGGACGACCCCGGCCTGCTGGTCGCCTGCGTGGTCGGCGACGGCGAGGCGGAGACCGGGCCCACCGCGGGCTCCTGGCACGGCGCCAAGTTCCGCACCCCCGGCGTGGACGGCGCGGTGCTGCCGATCCTGCACCTCAACGGCTACAAGATCGCGTCGCCGACGATCTACGGCACGATGTCGGACGAGGAGCTGACCGACTACTTCCGCGGCTGCGGCTGGGCCCCGCTCATCGTCGACGTGACCACGGCGGCCGACCCGGACAAGCTGCTGGCCGACGCGCTGGACACGGCGTACGCGGGCCTCGAGGACGAGCGGCCGCCGATGATCGTGCTGCGCAGCGCCAAGGGCGCCGGCGCCCCGGAGGAGGACGCCGACGGCAAGCCGCTGGCCGGGACGTTCCGCGCGCACCAGGTCCCGCTGACCGGTGCCGCCGACGACCCCCGCGAGCTGGCGCTGCTGGAGAAGTGGCTGCGCTCCTACGGGCCGGAGGAACTGTTCGACGAGCACGGCCGCCCGGCCGACGACCTGCTGGCCGTGCCACCGGAGGGCGATCTGCGCCTCGGCCGGGTTCCCCAGGCCAACGGCGGTCAGCTGCGGGAACCCCTGCCGCTGCCCGAGCTCGAACGCTTCGCCGAGCCCGTGGACGAACCGGGTGGCAGCGAGGCCGGGCCGACGAGCGTGCTCGGCGTCTGGCTCGCCGAACTGATGCGCGAGACCGAACAACGCCGCGACTTCCGCATCATGTGTCCCGACGAACTGGAGTCCAACAAGCTCGGCGCGGTGCTGGAGGCGACACCCCGCGCGTTCGCCCGCGAAGCCCCCGGGTACGCCGAGCACCTCGGGCGCGGTGGCCGGGTGATGGAGGTGCTCTCGGAGCACCTGTGCCAGGGCTGGCTGCAGGGTTACCTGCTGACCGGGCGGCACGGGCTGCTGGCCACCTACGAAGCCTTCGCCTCCGTGGTGGACGGTATGGCCAACCAGTACGCCAAGTTCCTCAAGATCTCCGCCGAGGTCGGCTGGCGCACCCCGGTGCCGAGCCTGAACTATCTGCTCAGCAGCGACGGCTGGCGCCAGGAGCACAACGGTTACAGCCACCAGGGCCCCGGTTTCATCAACTCGATGCTGAACAAGAAGTCCTCGGTGGCGCGGGTCTACCTGCCGCCGGACGCGAACACGCTGCTGGTCACCCTGCGCCGCTGCCTGGACACCACCGGGCTGATCAACGTGGTGGTCTCGGGCAAGCAGCAGAGCCCGGTGTGGCTCGGCCTGGACGAGGCCAGGGCGCACTGCCAGGCGGGCGCCGGGGTGTGGTCGTGGGCGAGCACCGACGGCGGCGAGGGCCCGGACGTGGTGCTGGCCTGCGCCGGGACCACGCCGACGACCGAGGTGATGGCCGCCGCGTGGCTGCTGCGCCGGTCGGCGCCGGACCTGCGGGTGCGCGTGGTCAACGTCGTCGACCTGCTCGCGCTCGCCCCGCGTGACCGGCACTCGCACGGCATGAGCGACGAGGAGTTCGCCGCCTGCTTCGGCGAGGACGTGCCGGTGGTGTTCGGCTTCCACGGCTACCCGTCGGCCGTGCACGAGGTGCTGCACGGCCGGGCCGGGCCCAACCGCTTCCACGTGCACGGCTACCTGGAAGAGGGCACCACCACCACGCCGTTCGACCTGCTGGTGGTCAACCGGATGAGCCGGTACGACCTGGCCGCCGCGGCGCTGTCGCACGCCGGCGGCTGGAGTTCGCGGGGCGGCGACCTCGCCGACGCCCTGCTCCGCGAACGGGACGAGCTGCGGCACCGCGCCTACCGGGATGGCGAAGACCCGGCCGAATTCACCCAGTGGAGGTGGTCGTGATGTTGATCCTCACCGTCAATCCCGGCTCGTCGAGCCTGCGGGCCCATCTGGTCGACACCACGGACCACCGCGTGGTGGACGCCGCCGAGATCGGGCACCCGGCCGACTCCGACGAAGCCCGCAAGGAGCTGCGCGAGCTGCTCGACCGGATGCCGACGGACGCGATCTCCGCGGTCGGGCACCGGCTGGTGCACGGCGGCCCGGAGCTGACCGAGGCGGTGGCCGTCGACAACGAACTCTGCGAGAAGGTACGCGGGCTGACCTCGCTGGCCCCGCTGCACGTGCCGAACACGGTGGCGTTGCTGGACTTCCTGCGGACGGAGATCCCGGAACGCCCGCACGTGCTCTGCCCGGACACGGCATTCCACCACGGACTGTCCGAGGTCGCCCGCACCTACGCGCTGCCTCGGCAGTGGCGGGACGACTGGGGCCTGCGCCGCTACGGGTTCCACGGCATCTCCTTCGCCTGGGCGCTGCTGCGGGCCAGTGAGCTGCTCGGCAAGCCCGCGGAGTCACTGAACCTGCTGATCGCGCACCTCAGCGGCGGCTCGTCGGTCTGCGCGGTGCGCGGTGGCCGCAGCGTCGACACGTCGATGGGTTTCACCCCGCTGGAGGGCCTGGCGATGGCCAAGCGCTCCGGCACGGTCGATCCCGGCATGCTGGTGTGGTTGCTGCGTGAGCAGAAGCTGACCTTGGAGGAGCTGGAACACGGGCTGCAGCACGAATCCGGGCTGCTCGGCTTGTCCGGTGGGCTGTCCGAGGACACCCGTGAGCTGGTGCGCGCCGCTCGTGACGGAAACGACCGCGCGCAGCTCGCGCTGGACGTGTTCACCCATCGCACCCGGCGCGAACTGGCCGGGGTCGCGGCGAGCCTGGACCGGATCGACGGCCTGGTGCTCACCGGGGACATCGGCTGGGACCAGCCGGAGGTCGCCGAGGACATCGCCGCCGGACTCGGCGTGCTCGGGTTCCGGGGCGGACTCGACACCGCCCGCGAAGAGGACGCCGTGATCAGCCGCGGCGGGGTGCCGGTGCTGACCGTGCAGTCCCGTGAAGAACTCCAGCTGGCCATGGAAACCGCCCGCGCCGCCCAGCCGAAGCGGACGTAAGACATTCCCTAGAACGTGGAAACGGCGCACGCTGCACAGCCAGATCGGCATGTACAGCGCGCGCCGTGTCTTTGGCCCCGCCTCCGGCAGGGCGGCGAGGTCGCTCTTGAGCCGCTCCCCGGGCCGGGGCACGCCGTGCCGCTGGGCGGCCCGACGCACCCCAGCCCGGTGACCGGCGCGACCTCGCACGGCCTTGCTCGTCAGGCGGGCTGGAGCAGGATCTTGATCGCCCCGTTGCGCTTCTCCTGGAACATCTTGTAGGCCTGCGGCGCGTCTTCCAGCGGCAGGCGGTGGGTGGCCAGGTCCTCCACGCCGAGCGGGTCGGCGTCGTCGGTGACCAGTGGCATCAGGTCGTCGATCCAGCGCCGGACGTTGGCCTGGCCCATGCGCAGCTGGATCTGCTTGTCGAACAGCTCCATCATCGGCAGCGGGTCGAGCATGCCGCCGTAGACGCCGCTCAGCGAGATCGTGCCGCCACGCCGGACCGCGTCGATCGCCGCGTACAGCACGCTCAGCCGGTCGATCCCGGCCTTCTCGGTCACCTTCGCCGCGATCGGCTTCGGCAGCAGGCCCACCAGTTGCTGGGCCACCTTGCCCGCCGGCGCGCCGTGGGCCTCCATGCCGACCGCGTCGATCACCGAGTCGGCGCCGCGTCCGCTGGTCAGGTCGCGGATCACGCCACCGACTTCGGCCTGGGTGCGCAGGTCCACAGTGGTCACGCCGTGCCGCTCGGCCAGTGTCAGCCGCTCGTCGACCAGGTCGACGCCGATCACCTTGCCCGCCCCGCGGTGCCGCGCGATCCGGCAGCACATCTGCCCGATCGGGCCGAGGCCGAACACGACCACGCTGCCGCCCTTCGGCACGGCCGCGTACTCGACCGCCTGCCAGGACGTCGGCAGCACGTCGGAGAGGTAGACGAACCGCTCGTCCGGCGGGCCGTCCGGCACCTTGATCGGGCCGTACTGCGCCTGCGGGACCCGCAGGTACTCCGCCTGGCCGCCGGGGACCTGGCCGTAGAGCTTGGTGTAGCCGAATAACGCCGCGCCCTTGCCCTGGTCGCGGACCTGGGTGGTCTCGCACTGCGACTGCAGGCCCATGTCGCACATGTAGCAGTGGCCGCACGAGATGTTGAACGGCACCACCACCCGGTCGCCCGGCTTCAGGCCCTTCGCCTCGGGGCCGACCTCCTCGACCACGCCCATCGGCTCGTGCCCGAGGATGTCGCCTTCGCCCATGAACGGGCCGAGCACCTCGTACAGGTGCAGGTCCGAGCCGCAGATCCCGCTCGAGGTGACCCGGATGATCGCGTCCGTGGGTTCGACCAGCTTCGGGTCGTCGACCGTGTCGACCCGCACGTCACGCTTGCCGTGCCAGGTGACCGCCTTCATCTCGTCCTCCGTCCGCGTAAAGACTTCTTGCCCGTCCGGGTGCCCGCCCACCCGCTCGGCAAACTTCCGTTTAACGGCCGATCCGGCGCGGTACCCGAGACGGTATGGCTGACACGGTCGCGGATTTCGTGCTGGACAGGTTGCGGCAGTGGGGGGTGGAGCAGGTCTTCGCCTACCCCGGTGACGGCATCAACGGACTGGTCGCCGCGTTCGGCAGAGCGGACGACGACCCGAAGTTCGTGCAGGCGCGGCACGAGGAGATGGCCGCGTTCGCCGCGGTCGGCTACGCCAAGTTCACCGGCCGCGTCGGTGTCTGCATGGCGACCTCGGGTCCCGGGGCGATCCACCTGCTCAACGGCCTCTACGACGCGAAGCTGGACCACGTGCCGGTGGTCGCCATCGTCGGGCAGACCGCCCGCAGCGCGATGGGCGGCAGCTACCAGCAGGAGGTCGACCTCCAGGCCCTGTACAAGGACGTGGCCAGCGAATACCTGGTCGAGGTCAACGTGCCGGAGCAGTTGCCGAACGCGCTGGACCGTGCGTTCCGGACCGCGCTGACCCAGCGCGCACCGACCGCGCTGATCATCCCGGCCGACGTGCAGGACCTGAAGTACACGCCACCGCAGCACGAGTTCAAGCACGTGCCGTCGAGCCCGCCCGACCTGCCGCAGGCCACCATGGTGCCGCCGCCGGACCAGCTCGCAGCCGCGGCCGAGGTGATCAACGCCGGGGAGAAGGTGGCGGTGCTCGCCGGCCAGGGCGCCCGGCCCGCGGTCGAGGAACTCCTGCAGTTCGCCGACCTGACCGGCGCCGGGATCGCGAAAGCGCTGCTGGGCAAGGACGTGCTCTCCGACGAACTGTCCTTTGTGACCGGTTCGATCGGACTGCTCGGTACCCGGCCCAGCTGGGAGCTGATGCAGGAGTGCGACACCCTGCTGATCGTCGGCTCCAGCCTGCCGTACTCGCAGTTCCTGCCGGAGTTCGGGCAGGCGCGGGCGGTGCAGATCGACCTGGACGGCCGGTTCCTCGGCCTGCGCTACCCCACCGAGGTCAACCTGCTCGGCGATTCGCGGAGCACGCTGCGGGCGCTGCTGCCGTTGCTCACGCGCAAGAACGCGGACGGCTGGCGGGGCAAGATCGAGAAGAACGTCGAACAGTGGTGGGACACCGTCGGCAAGCAGGCGATGGTCGACGCCGACCCGGTCAACCCGATGCGCGTGGTGCACGAACTCTCCCCGCGGGTCCCGGAGAACGCGATCATCGCCGCGGACTCCGGGTCCGCCGCCAACTGGTACGCGCGCAACCTGCGCATGCGCGGTGAGATGCGCGGCTCGCTCTCCGGCACGCTGGCCACCATGGGCTGCGCGGTGCCCTACGCCATCGGCGCGAAGTTCGCCCACCCGGACCGGCCGGTGATCGCGCTGGCCGGTGACGGCGCCATGCAGATGAACGGGCTGGCCGAGCTGATGACGATCGCGCGTTACCGGTCGTTGTGGGCGGACCAGCGGCTGATCGTCTGCGTGCTGCACAACGGTGACCTCAACCAGGTCACCTGGGAGCTGCGGGCGATGGGTGGCGCGCCGAAGTTCGAGGAGTCGCAGAACCTGCCCGAAGTGTCCTATGCGGACTTCGCCCGCGGGATCGGCCTCGGCGGCATCACCGTGGACCGCCCGGATCAGGTCGGCCCGGCCTGGGAGCAGGCGCTCGCCTCGGACGGCCCGACCGTGCTCGACGTGCGCTGCGACCCGGAAGTGCCGCCGATCCCGCCGCACGCCACCTTCGACCAGATCAAGTCGACCACGCAGGCCGTGCTCCGCGGGGACCCGAACGCCTGGCACATGGCGAAGGAAGGCCTCAAGACGAAGGCGCAGGAACTCCTCCCTTAGGCGGAGGCATCTCCGTCCCGCGGGGGAAGCCGCGGCCCCGTTCCTCCTCGAAACTGCCCCCAGGCGGGTTCGAGGAGGAACGGTCATGACGAGCGTAATCACGAAAAGAGCGCTGCCCCGGCCGAGCGGGCCGCACACCCCAGGGCGGGTGGCGCTGCGGCTGGTCGACTGGTCCCGGCCGGATCCCTGGGTGCCGGACCAGCCGTTCCGCGAACTCATGGTGAGCCTCTGGTACCCGTCCGCGGGCGGTGGCCGGCCCGCGCGGTACCTCGGCCAGGGCGCCGCCGCCACGGCGAGCACGGACGACCTGGACCTCACCGCGATCGACCTGCACAGCGTCGACGGCGCGGCCGTGCTGCGCGGGGAGAAGCGGCCCGTGCTGGTGTTCTCGCCCGATCTCGGCTCACCCCGCGACTTCCACACGAGCCTGGTCGAGGACCTGACCAGCCACGGGTACGTGGTGGTGACCATCGACCACACCTACGAGACGGCGGTCGACTTCCCCGGTGGCCGGATCGCCGGGCGGCGGGCGGCGAAGCAGGCCCACCTCGAGGCACGGGTCGAAGACGTGCAAACCGTGCTGGCCAAGCTGACCTCACTGGCCGAAGGCCGCATACCCGGCGACGGGGTCCTGCCGCCGTGGCTCGGTTCGGTCCTGGATCTGGGGCGTCTGGGCGTGTTCGGGCACGGCGCGGGCGGCGGCACCACCGCCGAGGCGATGTACCGCGACATCCGGCTGCGCGCGGGCGTGGTGCTCGACGGCGCGCCACTGCCTTCGACGGGCGGCCACGACCGCCCGATCCTGCTGCTCGGCAGCGAAGGAGCGCAGACCCCGGAGGCGTTCTGGGCCCGTCACCGCGGCTGGAAACGCGAGTTGAAGGTGCTCGGCACCACTCCCCTGTCGTTCACCGACTACGAACCGCTGCTCCCGCACGACCCGGCCCGGCTGGGCCCGACGTCCCCGGGCCGGGTGGTCACCGCGACGCGGACCCACCTGCGCGCGTTCTTCGATCTGCACCTGCGCCGACGAGCCACCCGGCTGTTCGACGGCCCGCTCAGCCGGTGCCCGGAGGTCGTGGTCATTCGCTGACCAGCCGCCGCGAATCGATCGCGTCCCGGCGCAGCCGCGCGGTGTGCTCGGTGACGGCGGCGACCTCGGCGGCGAGCTGCTGGTGACCGGCCTGGAGCTGCTGGTTCGCCTCCGCCAGCGGGGACAGCAGGGCCGCCGCGTCGTCGTCGCCGAGTGCCTGGCGCACCCGGCCGGCGCTTGCCGAGTCGAGCCCGCCGACCGCGCTGACCTGCCCGGCCAGTTGCCGGAGTGAGCCGGAGTTCTCCCGCGCCCAGGTGGCGACCGCGCGTTCGCCCGCACGCCGGTCGCGCTGGGCCCGCACCCGGCCTTCCCCGGTGGCTTCACCCGAGGCCGACGGTTTGAGCCGGAGGTACCGGCGTTCGGCCGCCTGACGGCTCGCGACACCGAGCGCGGGCGCCAGTGCCGCCCAGCTGACGCCTTGCGCGCGGGCCGCCGAGATCAGTTCGGGCTCCCAGCCCGAGATCTCCTCGCGCAGCTCCCGCAACGCGATGAGCGCCTCCACCAGGCTCTCCGGGGTCGCCCCGGACTCCGCCAAAGCGGCGCTGACCTGCCGCAATCGTTGTTCTGGGTCCACGTGTCATCCTCTCGACGACATTCGTCTTGTCATCCTTGTGACGACATGGTAGAACATCCAGTGCGTGTTGACACCCCTTGTTCTCGAACCCCAGGAGGTGGATCCCGATGTTGATGCGCACCGATCCGTTCCGCGACCTCGACCGCCTGACCCAGCAGATGCTCGGCACCGCCGCGGGCACCTGGTCGAAGCCGGCCGCGATGCCGATGGACGCCTACCGCGCCGGCGAGGAGTTCGTGGTCATGTTCGACCTTCCCGGGGTCGACCCCGACGGCATCGAGCTCGGCATCGAGCGCAACGTGCTCACGGTGAAGGCGGAACGGCGGCCCGCGAAGACCGACGGTGACGTCGAGATGCAGGTCGCGGAGCGACCCCTCGGCGTGTTCTCCCGCCAGCTGTTCCTCGGTGACTCACTGGACACCGAGCGCGTCCACGCCGACTACGAAGCCGGCGTGCTGACCCTGCGCATCCCGATCGCCGAACAGGCGAAGCCCCGCAAGATCGCCATCTCCAGCCGCGGTTCCGACCGCAAGGAGATCCAGGCCTGATCCCCGGACGGCTGCCGCCGCCCCGGCCCGGGGCGGCGGCCCCAGACTGCGAAAGGCTCGCGACGACCGTGGTGCCCCTGCTGGAAACCAACTTCGAACTGACCCGCGCGCTGCGCGCGTACACCGCCGCCGTCGGTTCGGCGTGCGGTGCCGGACCGGAGTCCTGCACCGTCGACGCCGGCACCCCCGCGTCGGCCTACATCGCGCTGGACGGGCGGCTGCCCCGCTACCCCGACCGCGACGTGGCCCTGATCTGGGACGAGCGGTTCGGCTGGGCGATGGCGGTGGAGACCCACTCCGCCGAGGACCTGCTGGTGGTCGCCTACCTCGGGCACGACCTGCTGGCACGCCCGGCGAAGGTGGCCCGGTTCGCCGCGAACGTGCTCGCCGGGCGGCCCGGCCTGCTGGAACCACCGCGGTTGCGGGAAGCCGGTGCGCACGACTGGCTCACCGACCGGCTGCGGCCCTACGTGACCGAACTGCTCAAGGCGAGCTGAGCCCCCGGGCCACCGCGATCGACCCCTGCGCGATGGCGCACAACCGGCGCTGATCGTCCACTGTGTACAGATCGCACCGGCAGGTCGCCCCGGACCGGCCCGCGCGCACCACGCTCGCTTCCGCGCGCAGCAGGCGGCCGGTCGCCGGGCGCAGGTAGTCGATGGTGAACCCGCTGGTCAGCACCTCCGGCCCGAGCACACTGCCGGCCGCGAAGGTCAGCGCGTTGTCGGCGGCGTAGCTGAGCACCCCGCCGTGCACGAACCCGTTCTGCTGCCGCAGTTCGTCACGGATGTCCAGCTCCAGCACGGCGACGCCGTCGCCGAACTCGGCGAGCCGGGCACCGAGCAGCTTGCTGAACGGCTGCGAGTCGAGTCCCGCACGGGCGACGGCCAGGTCCATCGCGACCACCTCACTTCACTAGTGAAGCGAGAATGGCGCGTGGCCCCGCGGCCTGTCAAGATCGGGGCCATGCCCGAGCAGCGCCTGTACTTCCTGCTCCAGCGCGCCGCCCACGAGCTGCGCGTGGACGCCGATCGCCGCTGCCTCGCCGCGGCCGGGCTCACCACCGCCCAGCTCGGCGCGTTGTTCGCGGTGCGGGAGACGCCCGGGCTGACCCAGCGGGACCTGGCTCGCACGCTGGGTCAGCGGGAATCGGGGATCACCGCGATGGTGCAGCGGCTGACCGGCGCGGGCCTGCTCGCCCGGGACCGCCACCCCGACCAGCACCGGGCCGTGGTGCTGACGCTGACCGACGAAGGTGCCGCGGCGCTGGAGCGCATCCGGCCGGAGATGGACCGGTTCAACGCCGAACTGCACGCACTGCTCGGCGACGGCTTCGACGACACCGTCGCCGCGCTGGCCAAGCTGGCCGGGTTCAGAACTCCGGCTCCTCGTGACGACGGCCCTTGAGCTCGTGGAAACCGGGCACGGCGGCGACCAGCAGCGTGCCGTCCCACAACCGCCCGGCGTCCTCCCCGCGCGGCACCCGGGAGATCACCGGCCCGAAGAAGGACACCCCACCCGAGGAGATCACCGGGGTGCCGACGTGGTCGCCCACCTTCGCGATGCCCTCGGCGTGCGAAGTCCGCACGGCCTGGTCGTATTCGGCGGACTCGGCCACCGCGGCCAATTCCGGCGGTAATCCCGCGTCCGCGAGCACGCCCTCGAAACCCCATTGGCCGTCGCGGTGCACGCGCGTGCCGAATGCGGTGTAGAGCCTGGCGAGCGCCTCCTGCCCGTAACGCCGCTCGACCGCGGTGAACAGCCGGACCGGCAGCCAGAGGTACCCGTCGGTGTCACCCTCCGGGTCCACTTCGGCGTGTTCGTTGAGCACGGCCAGGCTCATCACGTGCCACCGCACCCGCACCGGGCGCACCCGCTCCACTTCGGTCATCCAGCGCGAGGTGAGCCAGGTGTACGGACAGGACGGGTCGAACCAGAAGTCGGCGAACCGCCGGTCGGTCATCGATCTTTCCCTTCTGACGCCACGGGTGCGCGCAGGCCGTGCAGGTTGCGGTAGGCGGCCCGCTCCGGCGGGCGCCAGCCCTCGAGCAGTCCGGCGGCGGGCCGGTACACCTCCACGCCGATCGGGTGGCAGGTGTCGAGCGGGTCGCGTGCGTCCGGCCCCCACAGCGGCACGGACAGATCACCGCCGGGACAGGTGGACAACGCGCAGAGCAGATCCAGTTCGGCGAAGAATTCGAAGAAATCGCCCGGCCGCGCCGGGCACGCTTTCATGAAATAGCGATCCTCGTCGTTGAGCCCGGTGCACTGGAATACGTTGAGCACGTCGTGCACGTCGAATTCGGTGAGCCCGTGCGGCAGTACCGCGCGCACCAGGTTCGAATGGCAGTGGAAATCGAAGTCCTCGCCGGTGAGCAGCCGGTTCACGTAGGGATCGCAGCGCGTGCCGAGCAGGTCGTGGACCCGGCCGCCGTGCTCGTCGGGCCCGTAGCCCGCCAGTGTGTCGGCGGTGACGGTGACCAGCGGGCGCAGGAACGGCAGGTTCGACCACAACCGGTCGAAGGTGCTCACGTGCGCGCGCTGCAACTGCCGGGTGCGTGAGGCCCACAGCCGTTCACGCGGATCGTTGGCGTTCCACAGGTTCAGGTCACCGACCTGTGGACCGTCCACGGTCACCAGGCGGCACAGGTGCCCGCGCGGCACCGTCCACGCGCGACCCGACCGGATCGGCACCTCGAACCGCTCCACCAGCTCACGCCCGCCTTCGGCCAGTCCGGTGTAGAACTCCCGGTCCACGGCGAGCGTCGGCCCCTGGTAGGCGGACGGGAAATCACCCACGGCTTTTCTCCTTTATCCGTTCGACTAGGGGTGATGCAGATGATGAGGGGTATTCCGGCGGAAGAACGCAGGGGGTTGTCCACCCGCGTGGCGGGTGTTCGGATTGGCGCGCTCACCCCGCCCGGGCGGCTACATGGTAAGCGATTTTCGCGCTTTCCGCCGCGTCCGGCCCGGTTTTTTCCGCCGAACCGAGGAGGATTTCCCGTGTCCGCGAAACGAAGAACACCGGCGCGCCGCTGGGGCCAGGTCCTGGCCGCGTCGCTGCTGCTCGGCACCACCGCCGTCCTCGCCCCACCCGGCACGGCCACGGCGTCCCCACTGGGCGACGGCCTGGCCCTCACCCCGCCGATGGGCTTCAACAACTGGAACAGCACCCACTGCGAAGCCGACTTCGACGACGCGCTGATCCGCGGCATCGCCGACATCTTCGTCTCCCGCGGGTTGAAGGACGCCGGGTACACCTACGTCAACCTGGACGACTGCTGGGCGCTGCCCCAGCGCGCGCCCAGCGGTGACCTCGTGCCGGATCCCGTGCGGTTCCCCCACGGCATCAAGGCGGTCGCCGACTACGTGCACGCGAAGGGCCTCAAGTTCGGCATCTACTCCAGCGCGGGCACCAAGACCTGCAACCCCGCCGGTTTCCCCGGCGCGCTCGGCCACGAACAGCAGGACGCGAACCTGTTCGCCTCCTGGGGTGTCGACTACCTGAAGTACGACAACTGCAACAACCAGGGCGTCGGCGCGATCGAGCGGTACACGAAGATGCGCGACGCGCTGCGCGCCACCGGGCGGCCCATCGTGTTCGCGATCTGCGAATGGGGCACGAACGACCCGTGGCAGTGGGGCAAGGGCGTCGGGCACCTGTGGCGCACCACCATCGACATCAACGACAGCTGGGCCAGCGTCGTCAGCATCATGAAGTCGAACACCGCGCACGCCGCGCACGCCGGGCCGGGGCACTGGAACGACCCGGACATGCTGGAGGTCGGCAACGGCGGCATGACCGCCACCGAGTACCGCTCGCACTTCTCGCTGTGGTCGATGATGGCCGCGCCCCTGCTGATCGGCGCCGACCTGCGGAAGGTGTCGCCGGAAACCTTCGAGATCCTGGGCAACCGGGACGTCATCGCGATCGACCAGGACCCGCTCGGCGTGCAGGGCGTGCCGATCCGCTCGGCGAACGGGCTGACGGTGTTCGTCAAACCGCTGGCCAACGGCGACAAGGCGGTCGCGTTGTTCAACGAGAACGAGACGCCCGCGCGGATCGAGACCACCGCGGCGGAAATCGGCCTGCCGCAGGCGAGCGGGTACCAATTGCGTGACCTCTGGGCGCACACGGACGGGCACACCACGGGCCGGGTCAGCGCGCTGGTCCCCGGGCACGGCACCGCGATGTACCGGATCGGCGCGGACCGGCACTGGTTCCAGCAGCCGCCCGCGCTCGACGGCGCCGCGGAGGTCGAACTGTCCTACGCGCAGGCGCTGCCGGTGGTCGCGCCGGGCACCCCGGCCGCCTACACCACCACCCTCGCCAACCTCGGCGGCGCGCCGGTCCACGGGGTGCAGGCGCACCTGACCGGACCGCCGGACTGGTCGATCCGGGCGACCTCGAAACCGGGCACGCCGCTGCTGCCCGAGTCCGAGGAGTTCCGTACCACCTGGCAGGTGTCGGCCCCGCCGGGCACCCCGCCCGGGCGTTATCCGGTGACCGCCACCTTCACCTACCTCACCCCGCAGCACGGCACGCCGGCGACGACGACCTACCAGTCCGAAGCCGTGGTCCCCGAGTTGCCGGTGCTCGGCACCCGGTACCTCAGCGACGTGTTGTGGCTGCGCTCGTCGAACGGGTGGGGGCCGGTCGAGAAGGACCGCGCGAACGGCCAGCGCATCGCCGGTGACGGCGGCCCGCTCACCCTGCGCGGGGTCACCTACGCCAAGGGCCTCGGCACGCACGCGCCCGCGTCGGTCGAGTACTTCACCGGCGGCTCGTGCTCGCAGGTGCGGGCGGTGGTCGGCGTGGACGACGGCCGCACCGGCGCGGTCACCTTCGAGGTGTGGGCCGACGGGGAACGGATCCACGACAGCGGGGTGCTCACCCAGGCGGACCCGGCCGCGCCGCTGCACGCCGACATCTCCGGCGCGAAGGCGGTCCGGCTGGTGGTCACCGACGGTGGCAACGGCACCGCGGGCGACCACGCCGACTGGGCGGACCTGACCATCACCTGCTGAGTGCGCACGGCGGGGTGTGCAGGGAATCCACTGATCCACCGTCCACGGTGAACCGCCGCCGTGTGCGGACCGTATCCCCTGACGCAGCCGCACCAGGAGGATCGATGCGCACCAAGTCGTTTGCCTTGCTCGCCAGTCTGTTCGCCGCCGTTCTCCTCGCCGGGTGCTCGGCGTCCGGTGAGGAGAACCCCCCGGCCACGGGCGCCGGGAACGAGTCGGACATCCGTTTTTCGCAGCAGATGATCCCGCACCACCAGCAAACGCTGGAAATCGCCGCGCTCGCCGAGCAGCGCGGGACGATGCCACTGGTCAAGGAGACCGCCAAGGAGATCGCGGCCACCGAAACCGCCGAAATCGAGCAGATGGCCGGGTGGCTGCGGAGCTGGAACGTCGAAGTCCCGGCGGGCGGGGCGCACGCCGGCCACACCATGCCGGGAATGCTGACCCTGCAGGACATCGCGGCGCTGGAGAACGCGAAAGGCGCGGACTTCGACCAGATGTGGCTGACCACGCTGGCCAAACACCTGCGCGAAGGCGTCGCGATGGCGAAGAACGTCCAGCTCACCGGCGCCCACCAGGAAACGAAGGCACTGGCGCAGGAGATCGTCGAAGGCCAGGAAGCAAAAATCGCCGAAATCACCCAAGCGTCCCCCTGACACCCCGGAGCAGTGTCACGAATGTGGCTTTGGGGGCCGAATCCGCCCCCAAAGCCACATTTGTGTCCCTGAACCGGTCAGTGCACGGCGGCGGCGTAGGCGGCGTCCATTCGTTCCCTCATCGAGGGTCCAGGCTGTCGCGGAGCCAGCCGGGCGGCCGGGCCCAGATGGGTTTCGCGCAGGTCGTCCATGAACTCCGCCCAACTCGCCGGACCGCCCTCTTCGAGGACCCGCATCCGCGCGGCGTACTCCTGTCCCACCGGCAGGTGCCGCAGGCCCCACGACCCGAGTTGCGCGAACACCGGCACCAGCTGGATCGCCGGTTCGGTCAGCGAATAGGTCACCTTCTGCTTGTGCGCCGGATCGCCGCTGCGGCTGAGCAGGCCGTGCTCCACCAGCGTCGCGAGCCGGTCGGCGAGGATGTTCGACGAGATCCGTTCCGGCCCGGCGAGCAGTTCGCGGAAGTGCCGTGCGCCGGTGAAGGTCACGTCCCGCAGCACCAGCAGCGTCCAGCGGTCCCCGAACAGCTCCAGCGACAGGTTGACCGGGCACCCCGATCGGACGTCCTTGCGCATCCACTCTCCCTACCGCTTGCGTTTCCGCACCAGTCTGCCCTACCGTCGAACTAGTTGCAAAAAGAGAGCAGTCGAGGAGGCGTCAGAAATGCGAAACCAGCCCGAGGTGGTGTCACGGGAACAGTGGCTGACCGCCCGCAAGGAGCTGCTGACCAAGGAAAAGGCGCTCACCCGCGCCCGCGACCAGCTGAACGCGGACCGGCGGCGCCTGCCGATGGTGCGCGTGGACCAGCCGTACACCTTCATCGGCCCGGACGGCGAAGTCGGCTTCGCGGAGCTGTTCGAGGGCCGGTCCCAGCTGATCGTCCACCACCTGATGTGGCTCGACGACGCCGGCACGACGTGCCCGAGCTGCTCGGGCATCGCCGACGGCATCACCAAGCTTTCCCAGCTGCACGCCCGCGACACCACGCTGGTCGCCATCTCCCGGGGCACGTACCCGCGGATCGCCGCGTTCCGCGAGCGCATGGGCTGGACCTTCCCCTGGTACTCCGCCGAGGGCAGCACCTTCAACCACGACTTCCACGCCACCGTCGACGAACGCGTCGCCCCGGTGCTGCTCAACTACCGGACCGAGGCCGAACTCGCCGAAGCGGGCACCCCGTGGACGGCGGACGACCGCGGCGACTGGCCGGGGATCAGCACCTTCCTCCGCGTCGGTGACGAGGTCTTCCACACCTACTCGACCTACGCCCGCGGCCTCGACCTGTTCGTCGGCGGCAACCATTACCTCGACCTCACCGCGCTCGGCCGCCAGGAGGACTGGGAGGAACCGAAGGGCCGCGCCCTCCCGCTCGGGCTCGAAGCCAACGGACCCGCCGTGCGTTTCCCGGACGAGTACGCGACTACTGCGTCTTGAAGTCCAGCACCGCGCCCTCGGCGTTGAGCCCGCTGACGGTCATCCTGAGCTGTTGACCCCCGGCCCTGCCCCAGCTCGCCTCGCCGCCCGCGCCGGTGCGCATCTCGCTCGACCCGCCGCCGGAGCGGGAATCCTTGAGCGTCACCGCTTTGTCGGTCACCGAGATGGTGAACCGGAGGTCGCCCACCTTCACCTTCGACTCCCCGGTGACCAGGATCTGACACGTGCCGTCCGCGCACGCGCCGAAGTCGGTGCCGTCGGCGGCGGGCGGCAGCGGACCGTCCGGCGCCGGGGTGCTCGACTCCGCGTCCGGCCGGCAGTTCGGCGAGAGGTCGTGCGCGGCGGCCAGTCGCGGCTCGGCGGCCAGCAACGTCGGCAGATCGGGCCCGGCCGGTTTCACCGAATCGACCAGTTCGTCGAGCTTGCGCGCCCGGTCGTGGAGCGGTCCGAACTCCTGGCCGAAGTTGCTGCCGAAGTCTCCGGCCAGTGCCTGGACTTCCGGCACGATGCGTTCGAGCCCGGCCCCGAGGCTCTTGGCCAGTTCGTCGGCGGCGGGCACCCCCGAGGGCGGCAGTCGGGTGAACTGGCCAGCCAGTTGCGCCACCGACCGGTCGGCCCCGCTGAGGAACTGGGACAGGCTCACCTCCGCGAAGGTGTCCGGCCGTGAAGCGTCCACGTCGAGACCCTCGAACTCGGCCTGTTCGTCCACGAGCGAGGAAGTCGCCTCGCACAGCTCGCCCATCCAGGTGATCAACTCGGGCGAAGGTTGTGTTGGCTGTGCCGACACAGGAGACGGTGTGGGCGGCGCGGCAGCCGGCGGCGGTGCCTCCTCCCCTGCGCAGCCACTCGCCACCAGCACCAGTCCCAGCGCCGCCCACACCAGCTTCGGCATCCCCGCCCCTTCCGCTCAAGGGAAAACCTAGCCACGTCCTCCGGGAGCGGTCCCGGGTTGGCAAGTTGCGGACATGGCCCGAACTGGGCGCCATGGGAGTTCTCGAAGGCAAGGCCGTGGTGATCACCGGCGCCGGGCGCGGCCTCGGGCGCGCGTACGCGTTGCACGCCGCCGCGCTGATCACCGGGAACGGCGGGCAGGCCGCCGCGATGGTCGGCCGGTGCGTGCGCGCGTTCGGCACGATCGACGGCCTGGTCGGCAACGCCGGGCTGAACTACCAGGTGCCGCCGTGGGACGACGATCCCGCCCGCATCCGCGAACTCGTCGAGGTCAACGTGCTGGGCGTGGTGTACACCGGCCTGGCCGCGATGCGGGTGATGCGCGAACGCGGCAGCGGCGTGCTGGTGAACGTGGCTTCCGGCTCGCTGCTGGGAAAGCCCGGCGGTGCCGCGTATTCGGCGTCCAAGGGCGCGGTCGCGTCGCTGACCTGTTCGTGGGCGGCGGACCTCGCCGAGCGCGGGATCCGGGTGAACGCGATCAGCCCGCTGGCGTGGACCCGGATGGTCGAGGCGGACGAGGTAGAGCGGGCCAGGATGAGCCGCGACCTCACCCCCGCGCTGGCCGCGCCACTGGTCACCTACCTGCTCAGCGACCTGTCCGCCGGCCTCACCGGGCAGCTGATCCGCCTGCGCGGGGACAAGCTGCACATCGTGCGGCAGCACGCGGTGAAGGAACCCGTGCTGACCAGCCCGCGGTGGGAGGTGGCGGACATCGCCGCCGCGTTCGACAACGGCCTGGTGCCGGAGCCGCCCCCTGGCGAGCGCTGGAAGCTCTGACCGGGCGAATCCGCTGGACGGCCCGGGCGGCGCTCACCTAGCGTCGGAAGCCGTGGCGGCCGTGGATCTGGACGAGTTCGAGCGCCTGCTCGCCGAAGGAGAAGCCGAGCCCGTCGAGGGCTGGGACTTCTCGTGGTTCGACGGGCGCGCGACCGAGGAACGGCCGTCCTGGGGGTATTCGCGCCTGCTCGCCGATCGCCTTTCCGCCGCCGAAATCGCGCTGGACCTGCAAACCGGCGGTGGTGAGGTGCTCGCGGAGGCGGCCGGAGACGGCACTCGCCTGGTCGCCACCGAGGGCTGGCCGCCCAACGCCGCGATCGCCGCCCAGTGCCTGCGCCGCCTCGGCGGCACGGTGGTGCTCGCCGCCGAGGACGGGCTGCTCCCGTTCCGCGATCGCAGTTTCGACCTGGTCACCGGCAGGCACCTGATCGTGGAACCGTGGCCTGAGATCGCGCGGGTGCTCCGGCCCGGCGGCACCTTCCTCACCCAAGGCGTGGGCAGCGGCACGAACCGCGAGCTGTACGAGTTCTTCCTCGGCCCGCAACGCGGCGACGACCGCTCGGACGACGCCGCGGCCGACCGGGCGGCGGACAAGGCGCGCGCGGCCGGGCTCGAAGTGCTCGATGTGCGTCACGAGCGGCTGCGCGTGGTGTTCCACGACGTCGGCGCGGTGGTCTACTTCCTGCGCAAGGTGGTCTGGACGGTGCCGGACTTCACCGTGGCCAAGTACCGGCCGCGACTGGCCGAGCTGCACCGGAAGATCGTGGTGGAAGGCTCGTTCGTGTCCCATTCGCGGCGGTACCTGATCGAAGCCCGCCGGGTCAACGGCCGATCTTGACCGTTCTGGTCGCGCCCTGCGCGCCGGAAACGTCCACGTCCACCGACTTGCGCAGGATCGTCACGCGGATCGACTGCTGCAGGTGCGTCGGGTCCGCGACCGCGACCTGCCAGCCGTCGCGCACCCGTTCCACGGCGATCGACGCGGGCCCCGAAACGGTCAGGTCGTCGATCGTGCCGCCGGTGAAGAAGTTCGCCAGCAGCGTGCCCTCCCACAACCGGATGGCCTGCACCTCGGCGGTGTTCGACCGCACCCGCCACGACAACGCCGAAGCCGCCGTCGCCGCCGCGGAAGCACCGGGCAGCACCACGTACCCGTAGCTCGCGCCGGACGGGTTGGCGCCGTGTTCGATCACCACCTTCTGGTACCGCCGCGTGTACGGCGTGGTGGTACCACCGGTGTTCGCGCCCTTGTCGACGTCGGCCCAGGCCCCGGTCCGGTCCTCACGCAGGACCGAAACGTCCACATCGGACAGGAGCACGTAGCCCCCGACACCGTCCAGGTGCACCCAGCGTGGTTTGCGCAGCGATGTCGATTTACCGAGTTCGACCGGCAGCAGACGGCCGTCCGCCCGCAGCGCGTTGCGCGGATTCGTGCCCAGGCCGCGGTTTTCCACCGTGGTCCGCACCTTCGCCCCCGAAGCGTCGGTGATGCCCGCGCCCAGGCACACCACCCCCTCGGGCGTGAAGAACCACGACTTCTTCGCGGTGAGCGTGCCGTCCTGCGAGACGAAATCGACCCCGTAGGCCCCGTGCTGGGCGTCGAACCGCACGCCACCGGAGAACGGCTTGCTGGACAAGGGGATCTGTTCCAGCTTCGGCGGTGCCGAGTCCTTCGCCGTGGTGCCCGGCAGCAGGGTCGCGTCGACCGTCGGCCAGTACGCGTCGCTGTAGTGCCCCTCGGCGCCGGGCTGGAACACGTACAACACGCCGTCGCCGGTGTACCAGCCACGCAGGTTCATCGAGTTGATCGCCTCGTAGCGGCAGATCCGCGTCGAACTGACACCGAGCGAAGCCGACCACGCGGGTGTCACGTGCAGCATCCGGTCCTGCTGCCCGAAAACGCGGTGCTGCGGCACGACCGGCGCCGGTACCGGGTTCGCGGCCAGCAGTTCCTGAGCGTATTCGACCTCCGGCACACCGACCGGCTGCAGCCCGCCCGAGAATCGCCCGACGTCGGTCACTTCCAGGTACGGCGCCCACTTGCCGCGCTGGATCCACGCCGCGACCAGGCCGGTCAGCTGCGCGCGTTCCGGCTCGGGCGCGTTGCGCGCCAGCAACGCGGTGGCCGAGGTGAGCTGGTGCCCGGCGTCGTGCCCGGTCTCCCCCTGCCGGGACAGGAACCGGCCGCGCACCGGCTCCATCATCGCGCCGTCGAACATGAAGGGCGCCAGCGAATCCGGCACGGTCGCGCACATCGCGCGGCGGACGTCCTCCGGCAGCTCCCACGCCGTGCCGCGGGTGACCTCCATCAGCCCGGCCACCGCCTGCACCAGCACCAGCGCGTAGTGCCCGGGGTACGGGACCACCTCGTGCTGCAGGAACGACCCGTCGGTGTGGAAGCCGTCGCCCGCGGTCACCTTCGCGATCAGGCTGGCCGCGCCACCGCCGGCGACGTCGGTCACCGCCTCCACGCCCAACCGGATGCGGGCGGGGTCCGCCATCATCGCGCCGGAGACCACGGTCAGCGTGGCCTTGTCGGCCCGGTTCGCGCCGGTCTCCACCACGTTCGGGTTGTTCGTGCGCCGGTTCGGGTCGGCGATGAACCGCAGCACCGGCCGCAGGTACCGCTCACGATCAGCCGCCGGGATGATGTCCATAGTGGACGCAAGCGTTTGCACCAGCCACAACGGGGTGCCGATCTCGTAGCTGTACCAGTTCCCGAGCTCGTCGGTGTGCTCGTTGTACTGCACCCGGTACAGCGTCTCCAGCGCGGTGTGGATCCGTTGCGGCAGCCCGAGCTTCCCCGACAGCGCCGAGCCGGGGGTCGCCCAGTCCACCGCGATCGTGCGCAGCCGGTAGTACATCTTCTGGAAGTAGGTGCTGCCCGGACCCACCGGCAGATCCGGCCACAGCTGGTCGCCGCCGGTGTCCATCGCCGCGTGGTAGGCCACCGCGACCTCGTCGAGCGCCTGGACCGCCCGCGTCCGCTCGGGCGAGGTGCGCCCGGCGCCCACCTGCAGGTACCGGTAGGCGGCGATGATCTTCGCCGGATCATCTTGCGGCGCCTGCGCCACCGCCGTGCCCGGGGCGAGCACCCCGGGCAGGGTGGTGGACGCGGCCACCGCCGCCGCCCCGCCGAGCAACGCTGATCTGCGGGTGAGTTCGGGCATGCGTGTCTCCCAGTCAGAGGATCTGCGGTGAACCGTCCGTCCGCCGCGGCAGCCGCCACGGGTTGTCCTCGCGCAGGGCGGGCGGCAGCAGCGCGTCGGGGAAGCCCTGCCAGGCCACCGGGCGCAGGAAGCGGTCGATCGCCGCCGTGCCCACCGAGGTGGTGGTCGGCGCGGTGGTGGCCGGGTACGGGCCGCCGTGCTGTTGCGCCCAGGTGACCGTGACCCCGGTCGGCCAGTCGTTGAACAGCACCCGCCCGGCGATCCTGGCGAGCGGGGCCAGCAGCGGGCGCACGTCGTCCACTTCGGACTCTTCGGCGTGCAGGGTGGCGGTCAGCCCCGGCTCGAGCCCGTCGAGCAGCCCGATCAGCTCCTCCTGGCTGGAGTAGGTGATCACCAGCGAAGCCGGGCCGAAGCACTCGTGCCGCAGCACCTCCGCGCCCTTGGCGAAGTTCTCGGCGGTGGTCTTGAGCAGGGTCGGGGTGAACCCGGCACCGGCGGCCTCCGATTCGGAGACCACCTCGACGCCCTCGGCGGACCGCAGCGCGGCCACCCCTTCGCTGTACCCGCCGGCGATGCGGTCGTTGAGCATCTGCTGCGTGGCGGCGCCGTCCAGCGCGGACTTCAACGCGGTGTCGAGCCCGTGCTCGTCCGGCAGGAACACCAGGCCGGGCTTCGTGCAGAACTGACCGGCGCCCAGGGTGAACGAAGCGGCGTAGCCCTTCGCGATCTCCTCGCCGCGTGCCCTCACCGCGCCCGGCGTGACCACCACCGGGTTGACGCTGCCCAACTCGCCGTAGAACGGGATGGGCACCGGGCGCGCGTTGGCGATGTCGAACAGCGCCCGCCCGCCGGGCACCGAGCCGGTGAACGAAGCAGCCGAGATGCGCGCGTCCTTCAGCGCGGTCACCCCGGTCTCACGACCGTGGACCACCGCGAAGACGCCTTCCGGCGCACCGGCTTCGCGCAGCGCGGTGAGCAGGATCCGGCCGGTCAGGTCGGACAGGCGCGGGTGGCCGGGGTGTGCCTTGAGCACCACCGGGCAGCCGGCGGCCAGCGCGGAGGCGGTGTCGCCGCCCGCGGTGCTGAAGGCGAACGGGAAGTTGCTGGCGGCGAACACCAGCACCGGCCCGATCGGCGTCAGCACCCGGCGGATGTCCGGGCGCGGGCCCATCGGCCAGTCCGGGTCGGCGTGGTCCACGGTGGCGCGCAGGAACGCGCCGTCGGTCAGCACCTGGCCGAACAGCCGCAGCTGGAAGGTGGTGCGCTTCAGCTCACCGCGCAGGCGCGGCGACTCGGGCAGGTTGGTCTCCTCGGCGGCGAGCACGACGAGTTCGTCGGCTGCCGCGTCCAGCGCGTCGGCGGCGGCGGTGAGCCAGCCCGCGCGCTCGGCCGGCGTGCTCCCGGCCAGCGCGGGCGCGGCCTGCGCGGCGGCGGCGAGCACCCGGTCCAGTTCGGCGGCTTCGGTCTCGTGGGCAAGTTCGGCAGACAAAACAGCGAGCTCCTCGTCAAACGGTGCGGCCGCCGCGCACGGCGGCCCGCAGGTCGGCCCAGCGACCGGCGCCGGCCAGGCCGAGGTGGTACAGGTGCAGTTCGGCCGCGCCGGCCCCGGCCAGTTCGGCGGTGTAGCGATCGATCTCCGGCACCGGGTTCGCCGCCACCGCGGTGATGTACGCGCCGACGTCCACAGTGGACGGCAGCGCGGCACGGGCGGCGGCCACCGCGGCCACGCTGGCCTGCCCCGGTGCCCAGCACTGGAGCACCACGGAGTGCACGTCCCCGGGCGCGCTCGGGGTCAGTCCGGGCAACGCTCCCGTCACCCAGGGGTCCAGCGCCCCGTGCAACACCAGTCTAGGACCGGAGCCGAGCTCGGCAAGGACACCGGCCCGCAGCGCGTCGGTGGAGCGCTGCCGCCCGGCGAGCACGGTGGCCTTGAGTTCGGGGGCCAGTTCGTCGTCGACCGCACCGAGGTCCCCGCTGGTGATCAACCGGCGGGCTTCGGCGGCGAGCGCGGCCCGGATCTCGTCGGCGTCGGCGTCCCACTGAGCGGCGCAGGCGTCACAGCAGCAGATCGACAGCACCCGGGCCGCCGCGGGCGACCACACGCCGTCGGTCTTCTCGTGCTGGTGCTGGTGCACCGCGCCCAGCGGCCCGCAGGCCTCCAGGACCACCGAGCGGAAGTCCAGGTCGCGCACGCTTTCCGCGGCCACCTTGGCGGCGTACTCCCGGACCTCTTCGCGAGCCGGGCACAACGCCCACGGGTACACCTCGCCGAAGCAGTTGCGCACGGCGACCTCGGGGTGTTCGGTCCCCAGCAGCGAGTTGTGCGTGAACACCAGCCACGCCGCCGCCGGGATCCCGGCGTCCCCCAGTGCGCGGACCGCGTCACCGGCGCTGTCCTCGGCGGTGGTCCAGTCCGGCGCGGCCGGACGCAGGCGGCCCCAGGCGGATTCCTTGACGGGACGGTAGAAAGCCGCGTGCCGGGCGATCACGGAGGAGGTCGTGGCCGACCACGGTGTCGCCGCTCGCGCGCTGTGGTACGAGACCGCGACGGCGACCTCGTCCACCTCGAGTTCGGCCGCGCGCTCGGTGAAACCGGGCGCGTCCAGCACGTCCCACGGGTAGGCGTACCCCGTCACCCTCATCGGCCGTCCCCGATCCGGCCGAGCACCGCGAAGCCTTCGGCGACGATGCGTTCCAGTCGTTCGAGCTGGTCCGGGCTGGGCTCACGCAGCGGCGGCCGCACCGAGCCGACCTTCTCGCCGCGCAGCCGGGCGGCGGCCTTGACCAGCGAGACCGCGAAGCCGGGCGTCTCGTCGCGCAACGCGACCAGCGGCAGGTAGAACCCGGCCAGCAGCGCGTCCATCGTCGCACCGTCCCCAGTGGACAGTGCGCGGTGGAAGGCGTGCGCGATCTCCGGCGCGAAGCAGTGCACCGCGGAGGAGTAGCGCGCCACGCCGATAGCCGCGTAGGCCCGCGCGGAGACCTCGGCGGTGGGCAACCCGTTGAAGAACAGGAACTCCCGGCCACGCGGGTCGTCGGCACCGCGGATGCCGGTGACGATCCGGGTCATCAGGTCGACGTCGCCGAACCCGTCCTTGAGCCCGACCACCGACGGCAGGCCGAGCAGCTTGACCGCCGCGCCCGCGGTGAACACGCCGGGCGAGCGGTGGTAGACGATCACCGGCACCCCGCTGTCGCCGATGGCGTGGCGGACGTGGTCGACGAGCCCGTCGGGCGGCCCGGCCACCAGGTACGGCGGCAGCAGGAGCACCCCGTCCGCGCCCCCGGCCCCGGCCGCCGCGACCCCGGCCCGCGCCGTCGCCGCCCCGCCACCGGCACCCACCCAGATCGGCACCCGGCCGGCCACGACCTCGCGCGCGCGGTTCAGCAGCGCCTGCACCTCCTCGGGCGCCAGCGAACTGAACTCCCCCGTGCCGCAGGCGATGAAGAGCGCGCCCGCGCCCGCCTCGAGGTGCCGCTCCACGTGGTCCGCGAAGGCACCGAGGTCTACTTGAAGGTCTTCGGTGAACGGGGTGAGCGGGAACGCGAGCAGGCCGTCCAATTCGGTCTTGGGCTGTTCCAGCTGTCCCATCGGAACCCTTCTGTTCACATTTATGAATCGAGTCTGCTAGTGTGACGCACGTTCACCTACAAGAACACTGTCGCAGGACGTTAATATGGGTGCAGGGACAAGTCAACCCGCAGGTGGAGGAGGGGTCGATGGCTCAGCCGACGGTTGTTTCAGCCGGTGAGAACGGTGCGGAGCCGGCGGGCGTGAAATCCGCGCGCCGTGCCATCGACCTGCTGGAGACCTTCGCCGCGAACGACGTCTGGATGTCGTTGTCGGACCTGCACACCCGTACCGGGTTCCCGCGGTCCAGCCTGCACGGGCTGCTGCGGACCCTGCACGAGGCAGGCTGGCTGGAGACCGATTCCAGCGGCACGCGGTACCGGCTGGGGGTGCGCGCGCTGATCTGCGGCACCGCCTACCTCGACCGGGACCCGGTGGTGCCGTTCGCCACCGAGGCGCTGGAGCAGGTGCGGGAGCGCACCGGGTTCACCGCGCACTACGCGCGGCGCAACGGCACCGAGGTGGTGTACCTGGAGACGCGGGAGTCCGCGAAGTCCATCCACCTGGTCTCGCGGGTCGGGCGCACGCTGCCCGCGCACGCGACCGCGCTGGGCAAGGTGCTGCTCGCCGAACTCACCCACGACGAGATCGACGCGCTGCTGCCGAACCCGCTCACCGCGCTCACGCCGAACACGGTGACCTCGCTCGACGAACTGCACCGCCAGTTCACCGAGACCAGGGAACGCGGCTACGCCTCCGAGATCGAGGAGGGCACGCCGGGCATCCGCTGCGTGGCCTCGGTGGTGCCCTACCGCATTCCCGGCACCGACGCGCTCAGCTGCTCGATGCCGGTCGACCAGGTCACCGAGGCCGAGGCGCGGCGGGCGGGCGAGCTGATCGCCGAGATCACCACCGAACTCGGGCAGACCCTGCGACGCGCCGGTATCCGCTGAAGTCCCTGGTTGGAAAGAAAGAGGCGTCATGGCAGACGAGCGCGTCCTGATCACGGGTGCGTCCGGGGTGGTGGGCACCCTGATGCGACCGCGGCTGGCCAAACCGGGCCGGATCCTGCGGTTGCTCGACCTGCGCCCGCCCGCTCCGGCGGAGCCGGGAGAAGCGGTCGAGGTGCTCACCGGTTCGGTGACCGATCCCGAGGCGATGGCGAAGGCCTGCGAAGGCGCCGACGCGCTGATCCACCTCGGCGGGCACAGCCGCGAGAACTCCTGGGAAGAGATCCTCGACGTCAACATCAACGGCACCCAGATCGCGCTGGCGGCCGCGCAGGCCGCGGGCATCAAGCGGGTGATCCTGGCGTCGAGCAACCACTCGGTCGGCTTCCGCCGCAACGACGAGGCAGGCCCCGATGGGCTGCCCGCCGACTCGAGCGCGCGGCCGGACACGTACTACGGCGTGGGCAAGGCCGCGATGGAGGCGCTGGGCAGCCTGTACGCGTCGCGATTCGGCATGGACGTCATCTGCGTGCGGATCGGTTCGTGCTTCGAGACCCCCGTCGTGCTGGGGCCGCGCGGCCTGACCACCTGGCTCTCCCCCGACGACGGCGCGCGCTTGTTCGAGGCCTGCCTCACCGCGCCTTCGCCAGGGTACCGGCTGATCTGGGGCGTCTCGGACAACAAACGACGGCTGTTCTCGCTGGCCGAAGCCGCCGAACTCGGCTACCACCCGCAGGACGACGCCGAGTCGTACGCGGAACAACTGGCCGGCAAGCCGGGTCCCACTGGCATCGCCGCCGATCACATCGGCGGCCCCTTCTGCACCGCCCCCCTCGGCGAGTTCAACCCCCTCTGACGTGCCCCGAATGTGGCTTTGGGGGCGTATTCGGCCCCCAAAGCCACATTCGTGTCCGCCCGCCCTGGTGGGTTGACAGGTACTGAGCCGTCCCGCATCCTACTGCGAAGTAGCTGTTACTTCTGGTTACAGCTACTTCGCAGATCCGCAACGGTGTGGAGGGCCCATGGGTGCGCGGTTCAAGGTGGTCATCGTCGGCACCGGGTTCTCCGGGCTGGGTCAGGCGATCCAGCTGGAGAAGGCGGGCATCCGCGACTACGTGATCCTGGAGAAGGCCGGCGAGGTCGGCGGCACCTGGCGCGACAACTCCTACCCCGGCTGCGCCTGCGACGTGCAGTCGCACATGTACTCCTTCTCCTACGAGCAGAACCCCGACTGGACCCGTTCGTTCTCGCGCCAGCCGGAGATCTTCGAGTACCTCAAGCGCGTCGCCGACAAGTACCGCCTGCGTGACAAGATCCGCTTCGGCGTGGAGATCACCGGCGCACACTGGGACCAGTCCAGTGGTTTGTGGACGGTCGAGACCAAAGACAGCGGAGACTTCGGCGCCCAGTTCCTTGTCGCCGGTGTCGGCGGCCTGCACATCCCGCGCGTCCCGGAGCTGCCCGGCATCGAGCGCTTCCAGGGCCGCACCTGGCACTCCGCGCAGTGGGACCACGACTACGACCTCACCGGCAAGCGCGTCGCGGTGGTCGGCACCGGCGCGTCCGCGATCCAGTTCGTGCCGCGCATCGCCCGCGAGGTCGCCCGGCTCGACCTGTTCCAGCGCACCCCGCCGTGGATCATGCCCAAGCCCGACCACGCCATGCCCGAATGGTCGAAGAAGCTGTTCCGCCGCGTGCCGGGCGTCCAGCGCGCCTACCGCACCGCGCTGTACTGGCTGCTCGAAGCCCGCGCGATCGGGTTCAACGGTCACCCCAGGATCATGAAGGCGGGTGAAGCCGTGGCCAGGCGGCACCTCGCCAAGCAGGTCCCCGACCGCGAACTCCGCCGCAAGCTCACCCCGGACTACACGATGGGCTGCAAGCGCGTGCTCATCTCCAACGACTACTACCCGGCGCTCGCCCGTGACCACGTCGACGTGGTCACCGACGGCATCCGCGAGGTCCGCGAGCACTCCATCGTGGACACAGCGGGCGTCGAGCACGAGGTCGACGCGATCATCTACGGCACCGGCTTCCACGTCACCGACGCGCTGGAGTACTTGCACATCACCGGCGTGGACGGGCGCGACCTGGCCAAGGAATGGGCCACCGAGGGCGTGCGCACGCACTTCGGCATCACCGTCGCCGGGTTCCCGAACCTGTTCTTCCTGCTCGGCCCGAACACCGCGCTGGGGCACAACTCGGTGGTGTTCATGATCGAGTCCCAGGCGCGGTACGTGGTGGACGCGATCAAGCTGACCGACCGCCACCGGGCCACCGCGCTCACCGTCCGCGAACAGGCGCAGGACCGCTTCCAGGCCGAGATCCAGGACAAGCTGGTCAAGGGCGTGTGGACGCAGGGCGGCTGCAAGAGCTGGTACCTCGACGCGAAGGGGGTGAACCGGACCATCTGGCCCGGCTTCACCTGGCGCTACTGGCAGCGCACCCGGCACGTCGACCCGAGCCACTACGAGCTGACGGGCACCCGGCGATGACCGACCGGCAGGACGAGCAACTGGTCCTGCGTGCCCGCGACGTCCGGTTCGACTGGTCCACGCTGCCGATGCACTGGATCCCGGCGGAACCGCAGGCCACGCACACGATCAACGTGCTGCACCTGCTGCTGCCCGAGGGCGAGCGCTGGTTCGTCGAGCTGTTCAAGCAGGCCGTGCCGATGATCCGCGACGAGCGGCTGCGCCAGGACGTGCTCGGCTTCATCGGCCAGGAAGCCATGCACGCCGAGGCGCACAGCGGGGTGCTCGACCACTTCGAGGCACACGGGCTCGACCCGCGGCCGTACACCCGCCAGATGGAGTGGGTGTTCCGCCGCCTGCTCGGCGATCGCGAACTGTCGGGCAAGGCGCACGAGGAATGGATCGTGGAGCGGGTCGCGATGGTCGCCGCGATCGAGCACTACACCGCGTTCCTCGGCCAGTGGATCCTCGACTCCGTGCCGCTGGACCACGCCGGCGCCGACCCGACCATGCTGGACCTGCTGCGCTGGCACGGTGCCGAAGAGGTCGAACACCGGGCCGTCGCCTACGACCTCTACCAGCACCTCGACGGCCGGTACCTGCGGCGGGCGCGGACGATGGCGCTGGTCACGCCGGTGCTGGCGTGGCTGTGGGTGCGCGGGACCCGGTTCCTGATGGCCGCCGACCCCACGCTGTCGGAGAAGGCGACCTGGCGCGCGTTCCGCAGCGCGGCCCGGCGTGGGCTCGTGCCGAGTGGACGCGGACTGATGCGCGAAGTCCGGCCGTACTTCCGGCGTTCGTACCACCCGTCCGAGACGGGGAACACCGAGCAGGCAGTGGCTTACCTCGCCGGTTCCCCGGCGGCGCTGGCGGCCGAGTGACCCAGCCGAGGTTCCCGCCGCACCTGCACGGCCGGGCCCGCGCGGACCGGCTGCTGTCCACGCTGAGCGGGGTCGCGGTGGTGTACACGCGGCTCAGCGGCCTGAGCGGACGGCGTCGGCCGCCGGTCGCCACCGTCGACCGCGACCTGCCGATGGTGGTGGACGAGGTGAAGGTGGTAGCCGATGGGGTGAAAAGCCTGCGGCTGTGCCGGATCGACGGTGCTCCCCTGCCGTCGTGGCGGCCGGGCGCGCACCTCGACCTGGTCCTGCCGTCCGGTCGTGTCCGGCAGTATTCGCTGTGCGGCTTCCCCGAGGACCCGCATTCGTACCGCATCGCCGTGCGGCGCATCGAGAACGGGAACGGCGGTTCCCGCGAAATCCACGAGGCGATCGACAGCGGCACGCGACTCACCGCACGCGGCCCGCGCAACGCGTTTCCCTTCGTCAGCGGCGATTCCTACCAGTTCATCGCGGGCGGTATCGGGATCACGCCGATCCTGCCGATGGTGCGCGCCGCCGCGAAGGCAGGCGTGGACTGGCGGCTCGTCTACACCGGCCGTGACCGCGCCTCGATGCCGTTCCTCGATGAATTGTCCACATTGGACGTATCACGGGTGTGGATCCGCCCGGACACCGAGTACGGCATTCCCGCCTCAGGCGCCGAACTGCTCGAACAGACCCCGGCGGGCGCTCACGTCTACTGCTGCGGTCCCATCCCGATGATCACCTCGGTACGCACGGACCTGCCCGCGAGCCGCGCACGCACCGTCCACTTCGAACGCTTCGCCGAACCACCGATCGTGGACGGCAAGCCGTTCCGGATCGAACTGCGCCGCACCGGCACCACCGTGGACGTCCCCGCCGACCGATCCGCTCTGGAGGCGATCCGCGCGGTCCGCCCGGACGTCGCCTACTCCTGCCGCCAAGGCTTCTGCGGCACCTGCCGGGTACGCGTGCTGAACGGCCCGGACCCCGACATGCTGATCTGCGTCGGCCGCGGCACCGGCACCATCGCACTGGACCTCTGACTCACGCCGGCACCGGGCTATAGTGCTGCGGTGTTCACCGACAGCTACCGGTACCCCGACGCCGGCGACCGGGTCACGGCTTCGTTCATCGAGCGCCATGAGCCGTACTCCGGCTACTGGGTGGCCAGCGAACGCCTGGCGCTGGAGCGCCTGACCGAGCGGCTCGGCACCGGCCCGCGCGAACGTGTCCGCGCGCTGGACGCGGGCTGCGGGTTCGGGCGGTTGCTGCCGTGGCTCAGCCGCCGGGCGGCGACGATCACCGCAGCCGACCCCGATCCCAGCCGCCTCGCCGCCGCGCGCGAACAGCGTGACGCGCTGGAACCCGGCACCGAGATCACCTTCTCCGACGCCGACAGCTCGAGCATCGGCGGCGGCCCGTACGACCTGCTGTTGTCCAGCCACGTGATCCAGCACGTGCCGACCGGCGTGGTCGGCACGATCCTGCGTGACCTCGCAAGGCTCGCGGCACCGGGCGCGGCGCTCGTGTTGTGCTACAGCCGTTCACCTTTCGGCCGCGGTGCTTACACACTCGATGTGCTCGAAAACGGGGAAATCCGCTCCGAGCCGATCGACCGCGCCCGCTTCGACGAGGTGGTCAGCGGCCCCGGGATTCCGGACACGCTGCCCGTCCGCCTGCTCGACCCGGCGGAGCTGCACGCGGAGGCGGCTGAGGCGGGCTGGACGCTGGACTGGGAGTGGACCTACCACGTGCTCGACGACCTGGCCGGGTTGGACGCGCACGGCGATCGCGACGAGCTCGTCAACGAATCACCGCTGCTGGTCCGGGAAGCGGGCCGCGACATGGTGAGCCTGTTCCGGCGGACGGCGAGAGCATGACCGAATGGCCGGCCGGGGCGACGCGCAACAAGCTGCTGCTTTCGTTCGCCTGGCCGGTCCCGATGTCCACGCGTGAAGCCGAAGTCGTCTTCCGACCGGACCGCGAGCTGCTCGAACCACTCACCGGCAAGCCCGGCACGGACTGGTCGGTCGCGGAAGGCTTCCTCACCACGCACACCGAACAACCGGTCCGCTACCGCTTCACCGCACCACTGGCCATCGGCGAAGGTGACGCGAAGGTCCCCTGTGGACTCACCGCCACCTGGCACCCCGCCTACCACGCGACCACCTTGCTCATCACTGCCACGATCTCGGGCCGCGACGGCGTACTGGAAACGTCCGATGTGGACCGTTCGATCGCGGTCCTGCACAGCCTGAACCGCCGCCCGGCCGAACTCGGCGAGGCACCCGCCGCCGTCCACGGCTGGTACCGAGATGTGCGGTACGCGTCGCTGCGGGCGGCCGTCGCACAGGCCTACGCGGAACTGACCGACGGCTGCGAGGTGGTCGAACCCCTGGACCGCAACGGCTGGTGCATCGAACTCCGCGGCTACGACGGCCGCCCACCCGACGCCACGGTCGCCGCCGACCCGCGCCCCTTCTACGGCCTGGCCCACGGCGACGAAGGCTGGCGCTTCGTCCCCCACGAAGTCGCCCGTCAGTCACTCGGCGAGGCCTGGGGCACACGGACTTTCGTCGCCATGTACCCGGTCTCCGCCGGGATCGTCTGCCTGAACAACAAGGACGACGAATACTCGGCGCACCAAGCGGAACTCGCGCAACGGTACTTCGGCAAGGTGGAACCGTACTTCAACCTGGACTCGGAAATCGGCGGCCTGGACCACGGCGGCCTGCTGGTGCTGGAACGGGTCCTGATCCGGATGGCGCTGGCACACCAGTGGCTGCACCAAGCCCAACGAGAACTCGCCGAAGCCACGGACGAATCGCGCGCGGTGAACCGGAACCGCCTGCTGCGGGGTTCACTGGACGACATCCTGCAGATGCTGAACTCCGTACTCCCACCCGAGGTCGACTCCCTGGAACGACGGCTGATCACGAACATGGGCGTCGAACGGATCGTGCGCCAACTGGACCGGCAAGCGGAAGCCATGGACGAAGAAACCCGGTACGCCTACGAAAGCACCGTCAGCGCCCGGGTCACCCGCCTCACGGTCGTCACCGTCATCCTCACCGTGGTCACCATCGTCCTGGGCATCCTGCAAGTAGTCTTCACCGTCTAGCCATGTCACAAATGTGGCTTTGGGGGCCGATTTCGCCCCGAAAGCCACATTCGTGACACCACACCCCCCTCCTCATGCCGTGAATGTGGCTTTCACGGCGGAATCGGCCGTGAAAGCCACATTCACGGCACCCACCCCTCTCCCCACCACCCACCGCCACCCTCCCACCAAACCCGAGCACCAGTCCCCACCCCCCAAACCCGAGCACCAGAACACCAACCGCCACCCGGCAACGGAAACCGACCACGCTCCCATCCCCACCTCCCCCATCCCGGTCCAAAGCCAAAAACACGGCGAGGCTCCCTTTGTCAAGGCATCATTCCCGCCTTGACAAAGGGAGCCTCGCCGTAGTCACACTAAAAAACCGGGATGGAACCCAAAACCCACCCCTACCGAGCCCTCCTCTTCCGCACCATATCCCCCAAAACCACCCCCGCTCCCACCAAAACCATCACCACACTAACCGGAATATGCAACCAATCCGGCAGCAAGTGCAACTGCACGAACCAGCTCTTCGACGAGCTTTCCGCCACCCGGTTGATGAATCCCCCGACTCCCTGCACCACCAGGATGATGCCGAGCACCTCGATCATCGTCGTACCCCTTCCCGAGTTCCCGAAGCAAACAGCTGCCACACCGGTCCGGTGACCAGCCAGATACCGGCGATCCACCCCAGCCGCGGGAGCCAGGCGCTGCCACCGGACCACAGCGCCGTCGTCTGCGACGGTGTGCCGACCACCAGGGCCAGTACCAGCAGCACCACCGCGGCGATCGCGCACGCGATCAGGCACTTCCCCCATTCACGCCATTCGTGGCGCAAGCGTTCGGCGCCCCCGCGTTTCTCCGGTGCCGGGCCCCCGGCGAACCGGTGGGCGAACCGGACGTCGGCCCAGCGGATCATGCTGGGCCCGAACACCACGCTGAAGCCCAGGTAGACCGCGGCCAGCCCGTGCGTCCACGACGCCTGCCCGCCCCCGGCCATATCGATCATCGTGGCGACCAGCACCACCACGTCGATCAGCGGCGTCATCGCCAGCAGCACCACACTGGTCCGCCGCAACCGCAGCAGGTACCGCGCTCCCAGCCCGGCGGCGATGAACACCCAGAACCCGATCTCCCCCGCCGCGACCACCGCCGCCATCGGGTTGTCCCGGATGAAGTCGAGCACCTTGTCCATGGCACCCAGCCTGCGCGCCCGCCCCGCGCCCGCGCGTCGGTGAACGGCAGGACCGGGTGGTCATCACTTCGGAGGACGAGCCGCCCGTGCGCGTGTGCTGTGATGGTCCGCGTGCGACTGGAATACCGTCGGCTGCCGCCGTTCACCCAGGACGTCGGCATCGCCCTGCTCTACTTCGCCGGCGGCTCGCTGCTGTACTTCTCCGGCATCTACCCGATCTTCGGCCAGCCCGCGCACCTGATCTGGACGCGCTTCCTGCTGCTGGCGCTCGTGTGCTCCCTGCAACTGCTGCGCCGCCGCAAACCCGCGCTGGCGCTGGTGCTGGCGGCCGTCCCGTTCGGCGCCGACATCTGGCTCGGCATGTCCGCGCCGATCCTGATCGCCTTCTCCGACCACCTCTACGCCGCCACGCTCTACGGCTCGCGGCGCCTGAGCCGAACCATGATCGGGCTCGCCGCGACGGCCACGACCGGCGCCGTGGTGATCGCGCTGATCCTCGCCGAGGACTGGCGCACCGCGGTGCTCGCCGCGGTGGCCGCGGTGCCGTTCATCATCACGCCGGTGTGGTGGGCGTCCAACATCCGCACCCACCGCGAGATCGCGCTCCGGGAACGCGCCAACGCCCGGCAACTCGCCCGGATCGCCGAACTGGACCGCAACGCCGCGGTCGCCGGTGAACGCGCCAGGATGGCCCGCGACCTGCACGACGTGATCGCCGGGCACCTGTCCGCCATCGCGATCCAGTCCGAGGCCGCTCTGTCCATCGCGGACGGCGCCGATCCGGACACCATGCGCAAGGTCCTGAAATCGGTGCGCGGGAACAGCGTCGACGCGCTCGAGGAGATGCGCGCGATGATCGGCCTGCTGCGCTCGGCCGGGGTCGGCGAGGACGAGACCACCGCGCCCGCCCGCCTCGGCGAACTGTCCAAACTGGTCGAATCGGCGCGCGCGAGCGGCGTGGCGGTGACCGTGGCCAACGAGATCGAGCCCGAGGTCGCGCTGCCCGCCGCGGTGGACCTGACCGCCTACCGGATCACCCAGGAGGCGCTGACCAACGCGGTCAAGCACGCGCCGGGCACCTCGGCGGCGGTGCGCCTGCGGCTCGACGGCAAGATCCTCACCGTGGAAGTCACCAACGAGCTGACCACCCCCGGGCGGTGCTCGGACACCGGGCACGGCCTGCTCAACATGCGCGAGCGCGCGCAGGCCATCGGCGGCTCCTTCACCGCGGGCCCGGCCGAACCGGGCTGGCGGGTCTTCGCCGCACTGCCGATCGGAGGACAGTCCTCGTGAGCATCCGCGTCCTCGTCGCCGACGACCACGGCGCCATCCGCGCCGGGCTGGTGATGATCCTGAACCACGCCGAGGGCATCGAGGTGGTCGGTGAGGCGGCCGACGGCGCCACCGCGGTCCGCCAGGCCAGGGCCCTGCGCCCGGACGTCACGCTGATGGACGTCCGCATGCCCGGCGTCGGCGGCATCGCCGCCACCCGCGAGCTGGTCGCCGAGCAGCTCGGCCAGGTCCTCGTGCTGACCACCTTCGACCTCGACGAGTACGTCTACGCCTCGCTGCGCGCGGGCGCGGCGGGCTTCCTGCTCAAGTCGGTCGAGGCGGCGCGGCTGGTGGAGGCGGTCCGCCTGGTGCACGCCGGGGAGGGCGTGCTCGCGCCGCAGATCACCCGCAAGCTGATCAGCGCCTTCGCCACCGCCGCGCCCCCGAAACCCGCCACCCCACCCGGGCTGGCCGAGCTGACCGACCGGGAGCGCGAGGTGCTCGGCTGCCTCGGCGAGGGCCTGTCGAACGCGCAGATCGCGAGCAGGCTGTTCATCGGCGAGACCACGGTGAAGACGCACGTGTCGCGCGTGCTGACCAAGCTGGACCTGCGCTCGCGGGTGCAGGCGGCCATCCTGGCGCAGGAATCGGGCCTGGCCGGACAGCAGCGCTGAGCACTAGGTTCGCCAGGTGCCCCGCCTCGACGCGCACCACCACCTCTGGAGCCAGGCCGGTATCGACCGCGGTGACTACCCGTGGATGCCACCCGACGGCCCGCTGCCGGAGGAGTACCTGCCGGACCGCCTGGCGCCCGAGCTGGCCGCCGCGGACGTGACCGGGACGATCGTCGTGCAGGCCGCGCCGAGCGTCGCCGAGACCCGGTTCCTGCTCGACCTGGCCGCGCGCACCGAGTTCGTCCTCGGGGTGACCGGCTGGCTCCCGCTCGAGCAGCCGGACGCGCTGGCCGAGCTGGCGGCCGACCCGTACTTCGTGGGCGTGCGCCCGATGCTCCAGGACCTGCCGGACGACGACTGGATCGGCAGGCCCGAGGTCCGTCCCGGGTTGCTCGCGCTGGCCGATGCCGGGGTCCGGTTCGAGGCGCTGACCTTCACCCGGCACCTGCCGACGTTGTACGCCGTGCTGAGCGACCTGCCCGAGCTGACCGTCGTGCTCGACCACCTGTCCAAGCCGTCGTACGACTGGGAGGCGGACGACGGCTGGCGGGCGTGGATGGGCAGGCTGGCCGAGCTGCCGAACACGTGGTGCAAGCTCTCCGGGCTGCTCACCGAAGTGGACACCGGTGCGCCGGTCGACCGGTTCGTTCCGTACGCGGCCTTCGCCTTCGACCGGTTCGGCGAGGACCGGGTGCTGTTCGGCAGCGACTGGCCGGTTTGCCGCCTGCGCGCCGAATACGGCGACGTGGTCCGGTTCACCGAGCAGCTGATCTCCGCGGCCGGCCTGGGCGACGCGGAGGGGTTCTGGCGGTCCAACGCCGAACGCTGCTACGGCGTCCGGCTCCGGTGACAGCCCGCAATCCTTCTCTTTTTTTGCCGAGCTTCCGGCGGCGGGCACACAGCGTGACAAAGACCACGCCCGCCCTCCGGTGAGCGGCAGGCCCATCTCGGGCCCGGCCGGGTCCCGGTTCGTCGCTTACCGCATTTTCTCGTTCTCCACCAGGGAAATCGACGAGAAACCGAGTAAACCTCGAGCGGGCCCGGAACGCCCGGTTTTCGTCACGCCCCGCCTTCCGCCGGATAACGGTTCGAAATTCAGCTCTGAACGAACACCGATTCGTGACCCCGTTTCAGCCACTGGAACCGGCCGCCGAGCGGCTCCCCCGATAGGGCCCTGACCTGCGGAAATCCCATACACCATCACCGGCTGTTCCCACCGCCGGGGGCCTCTTGCGACATCCGGGGTAAATCGGCGTGACACACCTCCCACGGACTCGGGAACACTTGCGGCTTCCGAAACGTCTGCAAGAGTAGAAGCAGCGAACACCGAGGAGCCGGAGACACCCCGTCGCCGGATAAGTACCGGAGTGGTCGCGGCTGGATCGATGGCATCGGCCCCGCCGATGCCGGGACGGAGGGAGACTCCCATGACTTCACCCACGCTCACCCGCCCCGAACTGACCGCTGCGGACCGTTGCGACCGGTGCGGCGCGGCGGCCCAGGTTCGAGCCGTGCTCCGCAACGGCGGCGAGTTGCTCTTCTGCGGCCACCACGCCAGGGCCCACGAGGACAAGCTCAAGGAGCTCGAAGCGAACATCGAGCGGGGCTGACAAAACCCGGCGAGCCATCCATCCGTCTCAGGCGGGGATCCCCCACGGGATCCCCGCCCCTGTATTTCCGGCCGCGATCTCTCAGACCGTGTCCAGAACGCCTTCGAAGGCGACCTCGGCGGCGCCGAGCAGTTTGACGTCCACGCCCAGCGCCGACGGCACGATCCGGGTGCCCCCGACCGCGCGGCTGACCATGCTGCGCCGCTGCACCTCGGCGGTGACCTGGCGCACGACCTCTTCCGGCAGCATGCCGAACAGCTCACCCAGCACCACCAGCTGCGGGCCGAGCAGGTTCACCACGTTGACCAGGCCCAGCGTCAGCCACTCGGCGAACTCGCCGAGCTTCTCGAGCGCCTTGGCCGGGTCCTTCTCCAGCTCCCGCAGCTCCACCAGCAGCACCCCGCGCGGGGTCTCCTCGGAGACGTCCAGGGCCCGCCGAAGCGCCGCCTCGCCGACCTCGGTCTCCCAGCAGCCGCTGCTGCCGCAGTAGCAGTCACGCCCGCCGGGCCGGATGACCATGTGCCCGAGTTCACCGATGTAGCCGGCCGCGCCACGCAGCGAGGAGCCGTCGGCGATCACGCCGCCGCCGACTCCGACGTCCGCCGACACGTACACCGCGTCCGACGAGCCCTTGGCGACCCCGCGCAGGTGCTCCGCGACCGCGCCCAGCTCGGCGTCGTTGCCGACGACCACCGGCATCCGCAGCACCGAGCCGAGCCGCTCGCCGAGCGCCACGTCGGTCCAGCGCAGGTTCGGCGCCTGGTGCACGTACCCGTCGGAGCGCCGGACCACGCCGGGCACCGAGACACCGGTGCCGATCGGCTGCACGCCGAGGTCGGCGGCGAGCATGCCCGCCGACTCGATGACGTGCGTGATCACCTCGTCCGGTTCCCGCGAGCGGCCGCGCAGGTTCCAGCTGTTGCGGCCGAGGATCTGCCCGCCGAAGCCGACCAGCGCGAGCGCCACGTGCTCGACCTGGATGTCCACCGCGAGCACCACCGCGGCCTGCGGCTGCGGCAGCACGAGCAGTGAGGGTCGCCCGGCACCCCGGCCAGGTCGCGGCACCCGCTCTTCGACCACTCCCGCCTCGGCGAGGCTGTCCACCAGCGTTTTGATGGTGCTGCGGTTGAGGCCCAGTTCAGTGGCCAGGGCGGCCCGGGTGACCGGGCCGCCCACGTGCAGCAAACGCAGCAGGGTCGTGCGATTGTGCCTGCGCACCTCGTCGGGTCGTGCAACGGGCGTGCTGGTCACGATGGTTATCGTCCCATGTGCGAGGTCAGCGCGGGGAAGCCGCCGCGCGGCGCCGCGAGAGCGCGTCCACGCTGGCCGCCAGCAGCAGGACCAGCCCGGTCACGATGGAGACCACCGCGGCGGGCTGCTTGAGCAGGCCGAGGCCGTTGGCCACCACGGCCAGCACGGTGCCACCGATGACCGCGTCGAAGACCCGGCCCTTGCCGCCGAACAGCGAGGTACCGCCGATCACCGCCGCGCCGACCGCGAACAGCAGCGTGTTCAGGCCACCGGCCTGCGGGTCCACCGAACCGACCTTGGACGAGTAGACGATCGCGCCGACCGCGGCCACCGCCGAGGACACCACGAACACGCTGGCCCGGATCTTGGTCACGTTGATGCCCGCGCGGCGCGCCGCCTCGGCGTTGCCGCCGACGGCGTAGATGTGGCGGCCGTAGCGGGTGCGGTTGAGCACGTAGGTGCCGATGGTCAGCAGCACCAGCACGATCGGCACCACGTACGGCACACCCGAGATCACGATGGTCGGGCTGGGCGCGCGGTTGATCGTGAGCAGGTAGGTGGCCACCGCGCCGAGCACGGCGACACCGCCGACCTTGAACAGCACCAGCGGGGTGGGCTGGGTGACCAGCCCGCGCTTGAGGCGGGTGAAGTGCCTGCCCAGGGTCACCGCGGCGAAGCCACCGGCACCGACGACGAACAGCAGCCAGCTGCCGAAGGTGGACAGGTTGCCGTTGGCCACCTTGTCCAGCACGCTCGACGAGCTGATGCCGAGCACCCCGCCGTCACCGATGAACTGCAGGATGACGCCCTGCCAGGCGAGGAACAGCGCCAGCGTCACCACGAACGAGGGCATGCCGATCTTGGACACCAGGAAGCCGGTGATCGAGCCGATCGCCGCGCCGACGCACAGCGCGAGCAGCATCTCCACCCACGGGTTGGCCGCGATGCCGAGCATCGCGATCGCGATGGCCACCACCGAGAGCACGGCACCGGCCCAGAGCCGCAGGAAGATCGCCAGCGCCGCACCGACGCCGAGCACCAGCACGAAGATGTAGAACACCGTGGAGCCCATGCCGCCGAGCAGGTTGCCGTTCTCCACGTAGTGCATCGCCATCACCGCGGCGGTCACGCCGGAGGCGGTGCCCGCCGCTAGGTCGATCTCACCGATCAGCAGCACGAACACGATGCCCATCGCGATGATCGTCTGCCCGGCGCCCTGCGCCAGCAGGTTCGCGATGTTGTTCAGCGAGAGGAACACGTCCGACATCCCGGCGAACACCGCGACCAGGACGATCAGCCCGAGCAGCGCGGGCAGCGAACCGAGCTGCCCGGCGCGCAACCGGGAGAGGTAGTCGCGGACGGCTTCCGCGGTGGACATCGAGGTGGTGTCGATCCCGAAGTCGGAGATCGCGGCCTTCGCCGAACCGGAGCCGGTCGCCTCCGGCTCGGCCGGCTTGGCGGGGGTCTCAGTCATGGTTCTCTTCACTTCTCCAGTTACGGCTACAGCACTACGGCTTCGGGACGGGCCAGGCCGAGGTCGCCGGAACGACCGGCGGTGATCAGCTCGACCACCTGCCCGTGGGTGACGTTCTTGGTGTGCACGTCGGCGACGAGGCGGCCGAGGTAGAGCACGGCGATGCGGTCGGCGACCTCGAAGACGTCCGCCATGTTGTGGCTGATCAGCACCACACCGAGGCCCTGCTCGGCGAGGCGGCGGACCAGGTCGAGCACCTGGCGGGTCTGGGCGACGCCGAGCGCGGCGGTCGGCTCGTCGAGCAGCACCACCTTGCTGTCCCACAGCACCGACTTCGCGATGGCCACGGTCTGGCGCTGCCCACCGGAAAGCGCGGAGACCGGGGTGCGGACGGACTTCACCGTGCGCACCGACAGCGACGCCAGCGTCTCGCGGGCGGCCTTCTCCATGCTGGCCTCGTCGAGCAGCCAGCCGCTGCCGCGCTCCCGGCCGAGGAACATGTTCTGCACGATGTCGAGGTTGTCGGCCAGCGCCAGATCCTGGTAGACGACCTCGATGCCGATGTCGGCGGCGTCCTTCGGGCCCTTGATGCTGACCGGCTCACCCTGGAACAGCACTTCCCCGGAGTCGGTCGGGTGGATCCCGGCGATGCTCTTGACCAGCGTCGACTTACCGGCACCGTTGTCGCCGACCAGCGCGGTGACCTCGCCGGCCCGCACCGAGAAGTCCACGTCGTGCAGGACGTGGACCGGGCCGAAGCTCTTGTTCACCGCTTTGAGTTCGAGAATCGGAACTGTCATCTGAAATTTCTCCGGGCTGCTGGTTTCACGGGTGGGCCCGGGATGGGGGCACGCCTTCGGGGCACGCACCCCCATCCCGGAGCGGGGGCTCGGCTACGCGATGCCGAGTTCGGCGCAGGCCGGCTGCAGGTCGCCGGCGCAGATCTCCGACGCCTTGACGTAACCCTGGTCGACGACCTTCTTGATGTCGGCCTTGAGCACGGTCTGCGGGGTCAGCAGCACGGACTTGACGTCACGGCCGCCCTTGTCGTCGCGGGCGGTGCCGGTGGCGATCGCGTCGGCCGCGGCCTTGTCGCCCTTGGCCAGCGCGGCGGCCAGCTTGGCGGCGGCGTCGGCCTCTTCCTTGATCGGCTTGAACACGGTCATGTACTGGTCACCGCGGAGGATGTTCTTCAGGCCGTCGGCGGTGGCGTCCTGGCCGGTGACCGGGACGGAGCCGTTGAGGCCGTTCTTCTTCAGCACGGTGATGATCGCGCCCGCCAGGCCGTCGTTCGCGGCGACCACGCCGTCGACCTTGCCGCCGTTGCCGGTCAGGATCTGCTCGAAGGTCGAGCCACCCTTCTGGTTGTCCCAGTTGTCGATGGCCTGCTTCTGGACCAGCTTCAGCGCGCCCGAGGTGTACAGCGGGCCGAGCACGCGCTGCTGGCCGTTGTAGAACAGGGTGGCGTTGTTGTCCGTCGGCGCGCCCTCGATCTCGATGACCTGGCTGGCCGGCTTGTCCTTGAGCGCGTCGGCCAGCGCCTGGCCCTGCAGTTCGCCGACCTTCTCGTTGTCGAACGAGACGTAGTAGTCGGAGGAACCGCCGAGGTTGAGGCGGTCGTAGTCGATGGTGGGGATGCCGGCGTTGCGCGCCTTGGTCGCCACCGCGCTGCCGACCTCGCTGTTGATCGAGGCGATGATCAGCACCCGGACGCCCTGGGCGATCATGCCGTCGGCGAGCGTGCTGAACTTCTGCACGTCACCCTGCGCGTTCTGCACGTCGGGGTCGAGGCCGGCGTCACGCAGCGCCTGCTCGAGGTACGGCTTGTCGAAGCCTTCCCAGCGGGCCGAGCTCGCGGTCTCCGGCAGCACCACACCGACCTTGGCACCGCCGGCGGCGGGCTGCTGGCCGGCGGTGGGGGTGCCGCTCGAACCGCCGGCGGGCGGCGCCTCGCTGTTCGCCCCGCACCCTGCGAGAGCGACCGTGACGCTCGCCGCCGCAGCGAAGAGGGCAAGAGTCTTTGTCCTGCGCATCCGTTGTCCTTCCCGGATTCTGCGCCCGAGCGGCGCGGCGATCCAGCCCGGACCGGCGCCCCGTCGCGCAAATGTTGTGGGCGACAACATATGTCCCGGCAGGTTGCGAACGGAAGAATTCTGAATCGATCCAGTAGAGGATGTCCGGATACGTTTTGGCAACAAGGCGCCAGATGTCCACTCCGGACGCTGCGTGACGAGACAGTCCGCGATCGCCCTGGGTGGGTAACCGCCCACTATCCGCAGCACACCGCGCACGCACCAGATAACCCCGAAACTTTCACCCGATAAGCACACCGCACCCCGTCCCCACCCCCACACAGCGTCACCACCCCCCACCCCCCACACTCCCGCGCGCGACCCCCACACCGAACCCCCCACTCAGGAAGCCGAACCCCACGTTCAGGAAGCCGAACCTCACACTCAGGCAGCCGAGTCCCACGTTCAGGCAGCCGACCTACACACTCAGGCATGTGAAGCCGACGCTCCGGTTCTGCGCGCGGGTCGGGTCGAGCCTGTGGTGATACGCGCCCGTGCGGCCGGAGCGCTCAAAGGGACTGTCCGAACGTGGTGATCAACAGCCCGAGTGCGGAGTTGAGGTGCGCGAGCGCAGGACTCATCCGCCCGAACGTTGAACTCGGGTGCCTGAACGTGGGGTTCGCCTGTCCCCATGCGAGGTTCGGGCGCACGAACGCGGGACTCACCCGCCGGACCCGATTCAGCGGCCTCAGCCTGGCGTTCGACTGTCCGAAGGCGAGGCTCAAGCGTCGAACGTGGAGTTCGCCTGCCCAAGTGCGGAACTCGGGTACCTGAACGCAGGACTCGGCTTCCCGAACGTGGGATTCGTCTGCCCAAACGTGAAGTTCAGCTGCCTGAGCGTGAGACTCGGCTTCCTGAACGTGGGGTTCGCCTGCCTGAGTGTGTAGGTCGGCTTCCTGAACGTGGGGTTCGCCTGCCCGAGCGTGGAACTCGGGTGCTTGAACGTGGGGTTCGGCTACCTGAGTGTGGGTTACCAGGAGCGGAGGGTGGCTACTCGTTCTTCCAGTTGTTCCAGGGTGGCCATGGCGGTGGGCGGGCCGCCGCAGGTGGTGCGGAGTTCGTTGTGGATCTGGCCGTGGGACTTCCCGGTGCGGTGGTGGTACATGCCGACCAACGCGTTCAGTTCCTTGCGCAACGCGCCCAGGCGTTCGGCGACCGTCCGCGGCTTGGGGGCCGGTGGGGCGGCTTCGGCCTTCGGCTTGCGGCGCTTGTCGTCGGCGAGTTGTTCCTCTTGGCGCTTGCGCAACAGCGCGCGCACCTGGTCCGGCTCCAGCAGGCCCGGCAGGCCTAGGTACTCCTGCTCCTCGTCCGAGCCCGAGAACACCGCGGTGCCGAACGAGTTGCCGTCGTAGATGACCTGGTCCAGCTCGGCGGAGGCACCCAGCGAGGTGAACGCCTTCTCCTCCTCGCCCGGCTCGTCCTCGGTGCGGTTGGCGGCGACCAGCAGCTCGTCGTCCCAGCCGTCCTTCTCCCGGTGCGGCTTGCCGAGCACGTGGTCCCGCTGGACCTCCAGCTCGCTCGCCAGCTCCAGCAGCACGGGCACGCTCGGCACGAACACGCTCGCCGTCTCCCCCGGGCGCCGGGCACGCACGAACCGCCCGATCGCCTGCGCGAAGAACAGCGGGGTCGACGCACTGGTCGCGTACACCCCGACCGCCAGCCGCGGGACGTCGACGCCTTCGGACACCATCCGGACCGCGACCAGCCAGCGATCGGTGGACTCGGAGAACTCACCGATGCGCGCGGAGGCCTTCGGGTCGTCCGAGAGCACCACGGCGGGCGCTTCCCCGGAAAGCCGCTGCAAAATCTTCGCGTACGCGCGGGCGGACTCCTGGTCCGTGGCGATGACCAGGCCACCGGCGTCGGGCATCGTGGTGCGGACCTGGCTCAGCCGGGTGTCTGCCGCCTGCAGCACCGCGGGCACCCACTCGCCGCTCGGGTCCAGCGCGGTCCGCCAGGCGCGGGCGTTCTGCTCGGCGGTCAGCGGCTCGCCCAGGCGCGCGGTGAACTCGTCACCCGCGCTGGTGCGCCACGACGCCTCCCCCGAGTAGGCGAGGAAGACCACCGGCCGCACGACGCCGTCGGCGAGCGCGTCGGAGTAGCCGTAGGCGTGGTCGGCGCGGCTGCGCAGGGCGCCTTCGCCGTCGGGCTCGTAGGTGATGAACGGGATGGGCGAGTCGTCGCTGCGGAACGGCGTCCCGGTCAGCGAGAGCCGGCGCACCGCGGGCGTGAACGCCTCGCGGACCGCGTCACCCCAGGACTTGGCGTCGCCACCGTGGTGGATCTCGTCCAGGATCACCAGCGTCTTGCGGTTCTCCGTGCGCACCCGGTGCATCGTCGGGTGCGCCGCGACCTGGGCGTAGGTGACCGCGACCCCGCGGTAGTCCGACGAGGTCACGCCGACGGTGTTGCGGAAGTTCGAGTCGATGGCGATGCCCGCCGCCGCGGCCGCGGACGCCCACTGGTGCTTGAGGTGCTCGGTGGGCGTGACGATGGTGACCGCCTCGATGGTGCGGTCGGACAGCAGCTCCGCGGCGATGCGCAGGCCGAAGACGGTCTTGCCGGCGCCGGGCGTCGCCACGGCGAGGAAGTCCTGGGGCTTGGTCGTCAGGTACTTGGTCAGCGCACGGCGCTGCCAGGCGCGCAGCGGCCGGACGGTGGTGTCCTGGCCGGGCGGTGGAGCACTGAAACCGGCAGCCGCCCGATCGTGCTGGGCCGTCTCCGACAAGAAGGTCCAACTCCCCTCTGGTGGCTCAGGTGGCACTGGTGGCCGGTGAGCTGTCCGACATGCGAACGCCCCCGCGGGCAGTGCTGCGGAGGCTCCGACGAGCTTACCCGCCGCCCCCGACATCTTCGTGCCGTGGCACGGCCGGAAGGCGGCGAGCGGGTGGACACCACGGCACAACCCACGCCCCCACGAGCCAAAATCCCCCGAATGCACCATGCTTGAGGGTGAAGATGAACACAGCCGACCCCGACCCCAGCGCACCCCCGGCGGCCGAACGCGCGCCGGGGTCGAAACCTGCGCGCAAACCGGTGCAGCTGGTCGGCCGCACGCTGAACAAGGCGTGGGACGGGAACATCTTCTCCGAGTCCGCCGAAGCCGCCTTCTGGCAGACGCTCTCGCTGCCGCCGCTGCTGCTCGGCCTGCTCGGCAGCCTCGGCTTCATGGGCGACTGGTTCGGCCAGGGCCTGGTCACCGCCGTGCACGACCGGATCATCGCCTTCTGCGCGCAGATCTTCAGCTCCGACGTGGTCACCCGGATCATCGAGCCGACGGTCAACGACATCCTGACCATCGGCAAGGGCGAGATCGTCTCGATCGGCTTCCTGATCTCGCTGTGGGCGGGTTCGTCGGCGATGTCCTCGTTCGTCGACGCGATCACCGTGGCGCACGGTCAGTACGGCGTGCGCAACGAGGTCTGGCAGCGGATCTTCGCGTTGCTGCTCTACCTGGTGATGCTGGTCTTCCTGGTGGTCGGGCTGCCGGTGATCGCGATCGGGCCGGACCTGCTGCCGGAGTTCTTCCCCGACGCCTGGCAGCCGACCGTGCGCGACTGGATCGGCTCGCTCTACTTCCCGGTGCTCGGCGCGGTGCTAGTGCTCGCGCTGGCCACGCTGTACAAGCTGGCGCTGCCGCGCAAGCTGCCGTGGCACCGCGGCCTGCCGGGCGCGGTGCTGGCGATGGCGATCTTCCTGCTCTCCAGTGTCGGCCTGCGGATCTACATCTCGTGGATCACCACCACCGGCTACACCTACGGCGCGCTGGCCACGCCGATCGCCTTCCTGCTGTTCACCTTCTTCATCGGGCTCGCGGTGGTCGGCGGCGCCTACTTCAACAGCGCCATCCAGGAGCTGTGGCCGGCCAAGATGACCCGGCGCCAGCGGCGCAAGTGGCGGCGGCTGGAGATGGAGCGGGCCAGCGAGCGGTTGCGCTCCGAGGACGGCCGCAAGCTGTGGGAGCGCACCACGACGCCGCTGCGGCGGCCGAAAAAGCATGAGGATGACGCGGAAGAGCCGGACGAACACGGGGAGCGACCGGCCGAAACCCCGCCCTCATCCCGAAGTAGGACGTGAATCCACTCCCGGGTTGAGCCGCGGGTACACCCGGTGCTGGGAAGCTCTGGCCGTGCCGCGCGATGGCGTGGCGAGTCCGTGTACCCGAGGGGGTCCCCGTCATGTCCGCGCTGGCAAAGCTCAGCCTCCGGAACAGAGGCCTGATCGGCCTGCTGGCCATCCTGGTTCTCGGCTTCGGCGCGCTCGCGCTGCCGCAGCTGAAGCAACAGCTTTACCCGTCCCTGCAACTGCCGAGCGCGGTCGTGGTGACCCCGTACCCCGGCGCGTCGCCCGACGCGGTGGACCGGCAGCTCACGCAGCCGATCGAAGGCGGCATCCAGGGCATCACCGGCGTCGAGGAGGTCACCTCGACCTCCAGCGAGGGCTCGTCGACCGTGGTCGTCCAGTTCGCCTACGGCACCGACATCGACGCGTCGGTGAGCCAGTTGCAGCAGGCGGTCAACCGGCTGCGCCCGCAACTGCCGGACAACGCCGAGTCCACGGTGACCGCGGGCGGCACCGACGACATCCCGGTGGTCATCCTGGCCGCCTCGGCCCCCGGCGACCAGCAGCAGTTCGCCGAGCGGCTGACCAAGGAGGTCGTGCCGGAGCTGCGCAAGATCGACGACGTGCGCGAAGCGACGGTGACCGGCACGCAGGAGAAGACGGTCACCATCGACGTCGACTACGCCAAGCTCGGCGCGGCCGGGGTCGACCCCACCGCGCTGGCCACCGCGCTCAAGACCGCGGGCGCGGCGATCCCGGCGGGCACGGTCGAAGACGGGGAGCGCACGCTCACCGTCGAGGTCGGCGGTGGACCGGTCACAGTGGACAGTCTGCGGAACCTGCAACTGTCCCCCAGGGCCAAACTCGGTGACGTGGCGAGTGTGGAGCCCACGCTGGCGGCGGCGAGTTCGATCACCCGCACCAACGGCAAGCCGAGCCTGGGCATCAACGTCACGATGGTCGCCGACGGCAGCGCGGTCGCGGTTTCCGACGCGGTGGCCGGGAAACTGCCCGAGCTGAGCCAGAAACTGGGCGCCGAGCTGACGCCGACCTTCGACCAGGGCCCGCAGGTGGCCGAGGCGGTCAGCGGGCTGACCACCGAAGGCCTGCTGGGGCTGGCTTTCGCCGTCGTGGTGATCCTGCTCTTCCTGCTCTCGGTGCGCTCCACCCTGGTCACCGCGGTGTCCATCCCGTTGTCCGTGGTGGTGGCGCTGCTCGCGCTGTGGGCCGGTGACCTTTCGCTCAACCTGCTCACCCTCGGCGCGCTGACCATCGCCGTCGGCCGCGTGGTGGACGACTCGATCGTGGTGCTGGAGAACATCAAACGGCACCTCGGTTACGGCGAAGGCAAGCAGCGCGCGGTGCTCAACGGCGTGCGCGAGGTGGCGGGCGCGGTCACCGCGTCCACGCTCACCACGGTCGCGGTGTTCCTGCCGATCGCCTTCGTCGGCGGCATGGCCGGCGAGCTGTTCTCCCCGTTCTCGCTGACCGTCACCGTGGCGTTGCTGGCTTCGCTGCTGGTTTCGCTGACCGTGGTGCCGGTGCTGGCCTACTGGTTCCTCAAGCCGCCGAAGGCCGCGGCGACCGCCGAAGAGGCCGAGGCGAACCTCCAGCGCGCGCTGGAGAAGGAGCGGCGCGGGCTGCTGCAGCGGATCTACGTGCCGGTGATCCGGTTCGCCACCCGGCGGCGGCTGACCGTGGTGCTCCTGTCGCTGCTGGTCTTCGCGGGCACCATCGGGTTGTCGACGAAGCTGGAGACCAACTTCCTCGACGACGGCGCCACGACCACCACCAGCCTGCGTCAGACCTTCGAGCCGGGCACCGGCCTGGACACCCGCGAGCAGGCCGCGATCCGCGTCGAGCAGGCGCTGGCGGCCACCGGCGAGGTGGAGAAGTACCAGGTCACCGTGGGCAACGACCCGATCGCCGCGTTGTTCGGCGGTGGCGGGGCGAGCACCACGAGCATCAGCATCACGGTCAAGGAGGGCACCGATCTCGACGCCTTCGAGAACCGCCTGCGTGACTCGCTGGGCGGGCAGCCGGGTCTCGGCGAGCTGGAGTTCGGCGGCGCGGCGGCCGGTCCGGCCTCGGACGAGGTGTCGGTGACCGTCACCGCGCCGGACGAGGCCTCCCTGCGCCCGGCCGCGGACGCGGTGCAGCGGGCGTTCGGCGAGGTGTCCGGGCTGACCGGGGTGACCAACGACCTGGCCACCGGCATGCCGCGGGTGCAGATCGAGGTCGACCAGGTCAAGGCGGCCGAGCGCGGGCTGAGCGCGACCACCATCGGGCAGCTGGCGAACCAGGCCATCGCCGGGCAGACGGTCACGCAGCTGCCGGTCGACGGCACCCGCACCGACATCGTGCTCCGCACCGGGGACCGCCCGGACAACGCCGCGGCCGTGGCGGCGCTGCCGCTGCCCTCGGCCGGCGGGATCGTCCGGCTGGACCAGGTGGCGACCGTGCGCACGGTGGACGGGCCGACCCAGGTCAAGCGCACCGACGGCGAGCTGAGCACCACGGTGTCGGCGAAGACCACCGGCGGTGACCTGTCGGCGCTGACCCAGCAGCTGACCACCAAGCTGGACGGGCTGTCGCTGACCGGCGGCGCGGCCTACTCCCTCGGCGGGGTGAGCCAGGAGCAGAACGAGGCCTTCGCCGACCTCGGGCTGGCCATGCTGGCGGCGATCGCGATCGTCTTCCTGATCATGGTGGCCACCTTCCGCAGCCTGGTGCAGCCGCTGATCCTGCTGGTGTCCATCCCGTTCGCGGCGACCGGCGCGATCGGCCTGCTGCTGCTCACCGGCACCGCGCTGGGGCTGCCCGCGCTGATCGGCATGCTGATGCTGATCGGCATCGTGGTGACCAACGCGATCGTGCTGATCGACCTGGTCAACCAGTACCGGGCCGAGGGCATGAGCGTGAGCGACGCGGTGGTCGAGGGCGGCAGGCGGCGGCTGCGGCCGATCCTGATGACCGCGGCGGCGACCATCTTCGCGCTGGTGCCGATGGCGCTCGGGCTGACCGGGCAGGGCGGCTTCATCGGGCAGCCGCTGGCGATCGTGGTGATCGGCGGGCTGGTCAGCTCGACGGTGCTGACGCTGATCCTGGTGCCGACGCTCTACACCGTGGTCGAGGGCCGCAAGGAGCGGCGGCGCGCGAAGAAGGCACCGCGCACCGAGACCCCGGAACTGGCCGGGGCCCACTAGGCGGCGCTGCTGCCGTGAATGTGGCTTTCACAGCGTGATTTGCTGTGAAAGCCACATTCACGGCACCCCGGCGGGGGCTCAGTCGCTGCCGGGGCGGAGGCCCTGGTAGATCTTCTGGCAGTCGGGGCACACCGGCGAACCCGGCTTCGGCGACTTCGTCACCGGGAACACCTCGCCGCAGAGCGCCACCACGTGATTGCCCATGACCGCGCTCTCGGCGATCTTGTTCTTCTTCACGTAGTGGAACATCTTCGGGGTGTCGTCATCGGAGGTGTCGGTGCCCTCTGGGCGGGTGTCGACTTCCGGCAAGGTCTGCGTACTCACCCCTCCATAATGGCAGTATCGGCGCCATGTTCCAGAAGGTGCTTGCCAGCTTCGGCTCCGGCGGCGCGCGGCTCGACGCGCGGCTGACCGATCGCGCGGTCCAGCCCGGCCGCCCGCTCCGCGGTGAGGTCCTGCTGCTCGGCGGCGAAGTGGACCAAGAGATCAACGCACTCGGCATCCGGCTGATCGCCAGGGTGGAGCTGTCCTCGGACGGCGGTGAGCCCGAGATCGGCGACCTCGCGTTCGGCGACCAGCACCTGGCGGGCAACGAGGTCATCCGCCCCGGTCAGCAGGTCCGGCTGCCGTTCGAGATCGCGCTGCCCTGGGAGACGCCGATCAGCAGCGTGTACGGCAAGCCGCTGACCGGCATCGCGGTCGGCGTGCAGACCGACCTGGACCTGGCGGGCGCGGTGTCCGACCCGCGTGACGTGGACGCCGCCTCCATCGAGCCGCTGCCCGCGCAGAAACGCGTCCTGGACGCGATGAGCCGAATCGGTTTCACCTTCTCCGGCGCGGCGCTGGAGAAGGGCCGGATCAACGGCGTCACCCAGCAGCTGCCCTTCTTCCAGGAGATCCGGTTCAGCCCGTCGCCGCGGTTCGCGCCGGTGTTCGACTCGGTGGCGCTGACCTTCCTGTCGAACCCCACCGAGACCACCGTGGTGCTCGAGGTGGTCAAGCGCGTCCGGGTGAGCAAGACCGGCGGCTTCGGCGGGCGCGGCCAGGAGTTCCTCGGCTCGTTCAAGGTCGACCACGCGAACCTCGAGCGGGTGCCGTGGGAGAAGCAACTGGAGGGCTGGCTGCACGAGGTGGCCAAGGCACGCGGGATCTTCGACTGAACGCGCGGGAGGCCTGGCTGCAGGCGCTGGTCACCCTCGGGGGTGATCTGGAGGTCGGTGCCCGCGCGGCGGCCGAGCTCGCCGCCCAGTACGCCCAGCCGCACCGGCGCTACCACACCACCGCACACCTCGAAGCCGTCGTCCGTGACAGCGCGGAACTGGGCGCCGAGCTGGGGTTGAATGCCCGGGACAAGGCGCTGGTCGCGCTCGCCGCGTGCGCGCACGACGTGGTCTACGACGCCCGTCCCGGGCACGACGAGCGGCACAGCGCGGACTGGGCGGTCAGCTGGCTGGAGGCCGCCGGGCTCGCCGCCGCTGACGTGCTCCGGGTGGAGGAGCTGGTGCTGACCACGCTCGGGCACGACGCCCCGGCCGAGGACCTCGCCGCCTCCGCCCTGCTCGACGCCGACCTCGCCACACTGGGCGGCTCGGCCGCGTCCTACGACGAGTACGCGCGGAACGTGCGCGCGGAGTACGCGGCGGTGTCCGAACCGGACTGGCGGTCCGGCCGGGCGAAGGTGCTCGCGCGGTTGCTCGCCCGTGACCCGCTGTACCGGACCGGACCCGCCCGCCTCCGCTGGGAGTCGGCGGCGAAGCGCAACCTGGCCGGGGAACTGGCCGGGCTGGAGCCCCCGAGCTGAGCCGCCGTCACCCGATCGGTGAGGATGTCCCTCTGTGACCGATTACCTGACCGTGGCCCCCGAGGTGGCCGACGCCCTCGACGGCGGCCGGCCCGTGGTGGCGCTGGAGAGCACGATCCTTTCGCACGGCCTGCCGCCCGGCCGGAACCTGAAGGTGGCCGCCGAGCTGGAACGGGCCGTGCGCGACGCGGGCGCGGTGCCCGCCACGATCGCCGTCCTGGACGGCCGGGCGGTGATCGGCCTCTCCCCCGCCGAACTGGAGCGGGTCTGCGCCGAGGACGCCGGGCTGGACAAGCTCTCGTGGCGCGACCTCGGCCCGGCGCTCGCGCTGGGTGGTTCGGGCGCGACCACGGTGGCGAGCACCTCGGCGCTGGCGCACGCCGCGGGCATCGGCGTGTTCGGCACCGGCGGCCTCGGCGGGGTGCACCTGCCGCTGCCCGGCGCCACCGCCACCTGGGACGTCTCCGCCGATCTCGGGGCGCTGTCCCGGTTGCCGGTGCTGGTGGTCTGCTCCGGGGTGAAGTCCATTTTGGACCTCGCGGCCACGCTGGAGGTGCTGGAGACCAACTCGGTGCCGGTGCTCGGCTACCGCACCACCGACTTCCCCGCGTTCTACCGCCGGTCCTCCGGCTTCGAGGTGAACTGGCGGGTGGACGACGCCGCGCAGGCCGCCGCGGCCTTCGCCGCGCACCGGGAGCTCACCGGATCCGCGGTACTGCTGGCGAATCCGATCCCCGCGGAGTTCGAAATGGACGCTGAACTCCACGACCGCCTGCTCGCCGAAGGGCTCGACCTCCTGCGTGAGCGCGAGGTGCTCGGGTCGGACGTGACGCCGGTGCTGCTCGAGCACTTCCACACCGCCAGCGGCGGGGTGAGCCTGGACGCGAACGAGGCCCTGGTGGTGTCGAACGTGCGGCTCGCCGCCGAGGTCGCCGTGGAGCTGGGCGCATGATCGTCGTGGTCGGGGACGCGGGTCTCGATGTGGTCGCCCAGCACGACGGGCCCATCCTGCACGGTGGTGACGTGCGCACGAAGGTGCGGTTCGCCGGGGGCGGCGCGGGCGCGAACACCGCGATGTGGCTGAAGGCAGCCGGTGCCGAACCCACGCTCGTCGCCCGGATCGGTGACGACGCGGGCGGGCGGCTGATCCGCGCCGAGCTCGAAGCGGCCGGGGTGCGGTGCGCGCTGGCCGTCGACCCGGAGGCGACCACGTGCTGCGTGGTCGTGCTCGTGGACAACGAGGGGCAGCGCAGCATGCTGCCGGACCGCGGCGCGAACGCCCGGTTCTGCGCCGACGACGTCACGGACGGGGCGCTGGCCGGTGCCCGCCACCTGCACCTGTCCGGGTACGTGCTGCTCGACGAGACCTCGCGGCCCGCCGGTCTCGCGGCGCTCGCCGCGGCCAAGCGGGCCGGGCTGACCACCTCGGTGGACCCGCAGTCGGCGCCGCTGCTGGCCGACGGCGCGCAGTTCCTCGACGACGTGCGCGGGGTCGACCTGCTCATGCCGAACGCCGCCGAACTGGCCGCGCTGACCGGCTCCGGGGAACCGACGGCGGCGAAGTCGCTGCTGGACACGGTCGGCGAGGTCGTGGTCACCTCCGGCATGGAGGGCGCGAGCTGGGTCAACGCGGACGGTGTGGTCTCGGTGCCCGCCGAACCCGCCGAGTGCGTCGACTCGACCGGAGCCGGGGACGCCTTCGACGCCGGGGTGCTGGCGGCGTGGCTGGCCGGGGAGTCCCGAGTGGACGCCCTGCGCGCCGGTGTCCGCCTGGGCGCCCGAGCCGTGCGCAAGGTCGGCGCCCAGCCCTGAACGCTAGGAGTGGGGCATTACTTGCGTTTCAGAACAGCGCGCAGCTCCGTTGAGGGTGGTGGTGGGCGACGGGAGGGCGCAAGTAATGCCCCACTCATAGCATTGACCAGGCTGCTCAGCCGACCTCAGCCGTCGATGACGCGGTGTTCCCGTTGTTCGATGGCCGTGGCCTCCCGCTGGTACCGGCTGACCTCTTCGGCCTTGCGCGGCGGGCGGTCGTTCGCGATCAGCACCGCCACCCACGGCAGCGGGACCGACAGCGCGATGAAGGCCAGTGCCAGCCACCACGTCTGGTAGAAAACCCCGGCCAGGATGATGCAGGGAAAGCGCAGCCCCATCATCAGCATGTACTTGCGCTTCCGGGCGGCGTGCTGCTCTTCGTACGACAGCTGCGCCTCGGTGATCAGGACCGGCTCGGAAGTGCCCCGCGGTTCGCTCACCACACCACCTCCAACCCCCATCATGCTCCCACTCCGGCCGCTCCGCCGGTAGCCGGGGGCGCCAGCCGGTGCAGCGCCCCCACCACGAGCGTCTGGACCCCCGCCGACAGCGTCGGGTGCGGCACCGGCGCGAAGCGCGGCGAGTGGTTGGACGGGATGTCGGTCTCGAACCGGCCCGCCGCCATCGCGGTCAGCACCCGTTCGGTGTCCATGCCGCCGACCAGCCAGTACACCGACGGCACCCCGGCCGCCACGCCGAACTCGCCGAAGTCCTCGCTGCCGGTCACCAGCGGTGCCTCGTGCACCCGGTCACCGCCGAAGTGCGCACGGAAGGCCTCGGTGAGCCCCGCGTTGGCGGCGTCGTCGTTCCTGGTCACCGGGAAGCTGCCGATCGGGGTGAGTTCCGGCGGCTTCGGCGCCCCGGCGGCCATGGCCTCGCCGTGCACGATCCGCTCGATCGCGGCCAGCACCTTCGTGCGCACGGTCTCGTCGAACGTCCGCACGTTGACCTCGATGACCGCGTCGTCGGCGATCACGTTGTGCGTGGTCCCGACGTGCATCGACCCGACGGTGACCACGGCGGCCTCGTTCGCCGAGATCTCCCGCGACACGATCGTCTGCAACCGCAGCACCACCGACGCGGCCAGCACCGCCGGGTCGACCGTGGTCTCCGGCCGCGAGCCGTGCCCGCCGCGCCCGTGCAGCACGATCCGCAGCGCGTCGGTGGCGGCCATGATCACGCCGGGCCGGGTGAGCACCCAGCCGGCGGGCCCCGGGACCAGGTGCTGCCCGAGCACCACGTCCGGGCGCCCGGCCAGGTCGAACACCCCGTCTTCGATCATGCTCCTGGCCCCGCCGCCCGCTTCCTCGGCCGGCTGGAACACCACCAGCAGCGTGCCCGACCACGCCGTCCTCGTACCGGCCAGCAGCGCCGACGCGCCGGTCAGCCAGGTGGCGTGCATGTCGTGCCCGCAGGCGTGCATCACGGGCACCTCCTGCCCGTCCGGCCCGGTCACGCGCACGGTGCTCGCGTAGTCGAGTCCGGTCTTCTCCTCGACCGGCAGCGCGTCGATGTCCGCGCGCAGCATGACCACCGGCCCCGGGCCGTTGCGCAGCACACCCAGCACGCCGGTCTGCCCGATACCGCGGTGCACTTCGAATCCGGCTGCGTCCAGACGGTCCGCCAGGATTCCGGCGGTCCTGTGCTCGGCGAAGGCCAGTTCCGGGTGGCGGTGCAGATCGACGTAGAGCGCCTCGAGGTCCGGCAGCAGCGCCGGCAGGCCGTCCAGTACTCCGGTCATTCCGCCCTCTCCTCCAGGTGGCTCAGGTCCTCGGCGTCCAGGCCGAGGTCACGGCGCATTTCCGCACGCAGCAGGCGGTACTCGCGCTGGCCCTTGGTCCACTTCTCCGCGTCGTCGCCTTCGTTCCGCAGCAACTTGGCCGCCAGGGACATCCGCGGCAGCACCGCCTCCTGCAGTCTCACGCGGATCCGCTCCGGCGCGTGCAGGTTCACCGGTCCGAGTGCGCGCTGCGCGTCCGAGGTGACAGCCCTCAGCTCCCCGGCCAGCTTCTCGTCGGAAGCCAGTCCCTGCTTGTTGAACTTGGCCGCCTGCCGGGCCCGGAAGGTGATCATGTCCAGGGCTTCGAGCACGCCGATCAGCTCGGCGTAGGCCCCCGCCCTGGCCTCGTGGGTGCGTTCCTCCCGCTGCCGTTCCCAGCGCAGGTCCTCCCGCTGCTGTTCACGACGCCACCGCCGTTCCTCGCGCAGGGTGGTGATCACCTGCGCGGTGACCACCCCCGCGACCCCGAGCAGGCCGACCAGGATCGGCACCCAAAGTGGTACCTGTGCCGAAGACATGGCGCCCAACATAGTCATCCCGCCCGTGGGATCATGCCGACTCGTGAGCGATCTTCCCGAGTTCTCCCCCGAATTCCGCGCCCGCCTGCGGGACGCGCTGCGCGAAGCCCGGTACGACGCCGACGGCGTGGTGGACGCGCTGGGCGGTGCCGCGCACGCCGCGCTCGGCCGCGGTGAGCCCGAACCGGCCTACCGCGCGAGCCGGGACGCGGGTGCGCTCGGGACGCTGATCCGGCTGTTCCTCCTCGGCTCCACCGAATCCGAGAAGGCCGTCGCGGACGCGCTGCCGCTGGACGGCTCGCTGGAAACCGGACTCATCCGGCGGACGCAGGACGGCATTCGGGCCGCACTCGACCTCCGGCCGCACGGCGACGAGGACAGCTCCTGGTGGGTGCTCTCCGACCTCGACTCCGACGTGCTGGGCGGTCCGGTTTCCGAGGACCACGTGCTCGGCGTCGGCCACGCCTCGCTCAGCCTGATCCGCGCGACCAGCCGCCGCCCGGTCGGCAGCCTGCTCGACCTCGGCACCGGCAACGGCGTGCAGGCGCTGCACGCGAGCCGTCACGCGGGCCGGATCACCGCCACCGACGTTTCCGAGCGCGCACTGGCACTGGCCAAGGCCACCTTCGAGCTGAACGAGGTGGAGGTCGAGCTGGCGCGCGGTGAGTGGTTCGCGCCGGTGGCCCGCCGCCGGTTCGACCAGATCGTCTGCAATCCGCCGTTCGTGGTCGGCCCGCCGCGGGTGGACTACGTCTACCGCGACTCCGGGCTCGGCGGGGACGACGCCAGCGCGCTCGTGGTGCGCCAGCTGCCGTCGTTCCTGACCGAGGGCGGCGTGGGACAGCTTCTGGCGTCCTGGCTGCACGTGGAGGGTGAGGACTGGGCCGATCGGGTGCACCGCTGGCTGCCCGCGGGCACCGACGCGTGGTTCGTGCAGCGTGACGTGGCCGATCCCGGGCTGTACGTCGGCACCTGGCTGCGTGACGCCGGGCTGGACCCGAGGTCGCCGGAGGGACGCGCCAAGGCGGGTGCCTGGCTCGATTGGTTCGCCGAGAACCGGGTCGAGGGCATCGGTTTCGGCTTCGTCACCCTGCGCCGGACCGGTGGCACGCCCACGGTCGTCTGCGAGGACCTGCGCCAGGCGTTCGACGACCCGCTCGGCGCGGAGGCGGCGGGCTGGCTCGACCGGGTGGACTGGCTGCGCGAGCACCACGCGGAACTGCTGGACACCCGGTTCACCGTGCCGGATTCGGTGGTGCTCGAACGCGTGGACACCACCACGGACGAGGGCTGGCAGACCGCGGTCCGGCGCCTGCACCGCACCGACGGGCCCGGCTGGCAGCACGAGGTCGACGAACTGGCCACCGCGTTGCTGGCCGGCTGCCGGGGCGCGCTGCCGCTGGAGGACCTGCTGGAGCTGCTCGCCTTCGCGCACGACCAGCCGGTGGAAGCGCTGACCGAAGCCGCGCTGCCCGTCGTCCGCGAACTGATCCGCCACGGCATGCTCCAGCCCGTCACCGGAACGGGGGCCGGGCGATGAAGGCGGTCGTCGCCAGGGTGACCGAGGCGAGCGTCACAGTCGAGGGCGAGGTCGTCGGCGCCATCGACGAACCGGGCCTGCTGGTGCTGCTCGGCATCCGCACCGACGACACCGAAGAACAGGCCGCGACGATGGCCAGAAAACTGCACGAACTTCGCATACTTCGCGAGGAACGGTCCTGTGCGGACACCGGCGCGCCACTGCTCGTGGTCAGCCAGTTCACCCTTTACGGCGAGACGCGCAAGGGGCGGCGCCCGTCGTGGCTCAACGCCGCACGTGGGGAAATAGCGGAGAAACTGGTGGATTCGGTGGTTTCCGAACTGCGTGGACGCGGCGCCACCGTGGCCACCGGCAGCTTCGGCGCGATGATGTCCGTGCGGAGCGTGAACGACGGTCCGTTCACGGTTCTGGTGGAGGTCTGACAAGAGGTCTAGACCACTGGGTACGGCTGTCTCCCCGCTGTCACGCGAAAGCTACTCGTTCGTTCTCAGGAAAAGCTCAGGCTTGCTGGAGCAACTTCGGGTGCCCGGGAGCCGTCTTCTCTTCGACGGCTCGGGAACGTTTCGAGACACCGAGGCGTTGAACCGAATGTCCGGCCAGCCAGCCGGACTCACGAGACGGGTTCCACAGGCCCGTCCCGTGACGCACAGCGTTGGCGTGTGACGCCAGCCACACACGTCAGCCCGTGACCGGGGAGGCAGAAATGTCAGTCCAGACTCTTGAGCGCGAAGCCAGGGGCATTCGCCAGCGCAAGATTCCCACGTCCGTTTCCGACGATACGGGCACTTCCTCCTCGAGCGCCACCTCGTCGGGCACATCGGGCGCACAGGGGCAGTTCACCGCCGAAGGTGCCGACCTCGACGCCCAGAGCCCCGCCGCCGACCTGGTCCGGGTCTACCTGAACGGGATCGGCAAGACGGCGCTGCTCACCGCGGCCGACGAGGTCGAGATCGCCAAGCGCATCGAAGCGGGCGTGTTCGCCCAGCACATGCTGGACACCGCCACGGACCTCACCCCCAAGCGGCGCGCCGAGCTGCGCGCGCTGGTGCGTGACGGCGGCGTGGCCAAGAACCACCTGCTGGAGGCGAACCTGCGGCTGGTGGTCTCCCTGGCCAAGCGCTACACCGGCCGGGGGATGCCGCTGCTGGACCTGATCCAGGAGGGCAACCTGGGCCTGATCCGCGCGGTGGAGAAGTTCGACTACTCCAAGGGCTTCAAGTTCTCCACCTACGCCACCTGGTGGATCCGCCAGGCCATCACCAGGGGCATGGCCGACCAGGGCCGCACCATCCGGCTCCCGGTCCACCTGGTGGAGCAGGTGAACAAGCTGGCCAGGATCAAGCGCGACCTGCACCAGCAGCTCGGCCGCGAAGCGACCAACGAGGAGCTGGCCGCGGAGTCCGGCATCGCCGAGCACAAGATCTCCGACCTGCTCGACCACGCGCGTGACCCGGTAAGCCTGGACATGCCGGTGGGTACCGAGGAGGACGCCCCGCTGGGCGACTTCATCGAGGACTCCGAGGCGACCGACGCGGAAAGCGCGGTGATCTCCGGTCTCCTGCAGGACGACATGCGCCGGGTCCTGGCCACCCTGGACGACCGCGAGCAGCACGTGATCCGCCTGCGCTACGGCCTCGACGACGGCCAGCCGCGCACGCTCGACCAGATCGGCAAGCACTTCGGGCTCTCCCGTGAGCGCGTCCGCCAGATCGAGCGCGAGGTCATGTCCAAGCTCCGCCAGGGCGAGCGGGCGGATCGGCTGCGCGCCTACGCCAGCTGATCCACCAGGCAGAACACGGAGTGTCACCCCGGGAAGCACCCGTTCGGCCGCGTTGACTTATGACGTGCGTCACGAGACGGTCGGGAGCACGATTTTCCGATCGTCTCGGTTCGAGCCACACATGAGCTTCGCGGTGGGTGCTTCCGGCATCGCACCGCGTTCCCCGGAAGGTCGGGTCCGTCGGGGTGGGCCCGGCCTTCCGCATATCCGGCCCTGGCGGCTGGGGTACGGTTCCAGCACCGAAATCCGCGTGCAAGGGAGCCCGCGCAGTGCCCGAACTGCCTGCCACCACCACTTTTCAGCACACCGAGGTCCTGCCGCTGGGCGAGGACACCGAAACCGAGTACCGCCTGGTCACCGATGAGGGTGTCCGGGTCGTCGAGGCCGCCGGGAAGCGGTTCCTCGAGGTGGACCCGGCCGCGCTGACCCAGCTCGCGCGCACGGCGATCACCGACATCCAGCACCTGTTGCGCTCCTCACACCTGGCGCAGCTGCGAGCCATCGTGGACGACCCCGAGGCCAGCGGCAACGACCGCTTCGTCGCGATGGACCTGCTGCGCAACGCGGCCATCTCGGCAGGCGGGGTGCTCCCGATGTGCCAGGACACCGGCACCGCCATCGTGATCGGCAAGCGCACCGAGCGCGTGCTCACCGGCGGCAACGACGAGGAAGCCCTTTCCCGCGGCATCTTCGACGCCTACCAGGAGCTGAACCTGCGGTATTCGCAGATGGCGCCGGTGAACTTCTGGGAGGAACGCAACACCGGGACGAACCTGCCCGCGCAGGTCGAGCTGTACCACAAGGACAACACCGCCGGGGACGGCGAACCGAAGTACGAGTTCCTGTTCATGGCCAAGGGCGGCGGCAGCGCCAACAAGACCTTCCTCTACCAGGAGACGAAGGCGGTGCTGAACCCCAAGCGCCTGGCCAAGTTCCTGGACGAGAAGCTGCGCAGCCTGGGGACCGCGGCCTGCCCGCCGTACCACCTGGCGATCGTGGTCGGCGGCACCTCCGCCGAGTACAACCTGAAGGTGGCCAAGCTCGCGTCCGCGCGGTACCTGGACCACCTGCCGACCGAGGGTTCCCCGCTGGGCCACGGGTTCCGCGATGTGGACCTCGAGCAGCAGGTGCTGGAGATGACCCGCCAGTTCGGCATCGGCGCGCAGTTCGGCGGCAAGTACTTCTGCCACGACGTGCGGGTGATCCGGCTGCCGCGCCACGGCGCCTCCTGCCCGGTCGGCGTGGCCGTGTCCTGCTCGGCCGACCGCCAGGCCAAGGCGAAGATCACCGCCGACGGGGTGTTCATCGAGCAGCTCGAACGCGACCCGGCCCGGTTCCTGCCGGAGGTCACCGAGGACGAGCTGTCCGGTGAGCTGGTCGAGGTGGACCTGAACCGCCCGATGGCCGAGATCCGCGAGCAGCTGTCCGCGCTGCCGGTGAAGACCCGGCTGTCGCTGACCGGGCCGCTGGTGGTGGCGCGGGACATCGCCCACGCCAAGATCGCCGAGCGGCTCGACGCGGGTGAGGAAATGCCCCAGTACCTGCGGGACCACCCGGTGTACTACGCCGGCCCGGCCAAGACACCGGACGGTTACGCCTCGGGTTCGTTCGGCCCGACCACGGCCGGGCGGATGGACTCCTACGTCGAACAGTTCCAGGCGGCAGGCGGTTCGCTGGTGATGCTGGCCAAGGGCAACCGGTCGGCGAAGGTCACCGCCGCGTGCCGGGCCCACGGCGGCTTCTACCTCGGCTCGATCGGCGGCCCGGCGGCCCGGCTCGCGCAGGACTGCATCAAGAAGGTCGAAGTACTCGAGTACGCCGAGCTCGGCATGGAAGCCGTGTGGAAGATCGAGGTGGAGGACTTCCCCGCGTTCATCGTGATCGACGACAAGGGAAACGACTTCTTCGCCGAGACCTCGGAACCCGTGCTGCAAATCTCCTTCCGCAGCTGACCGGCGGCCACCGGACACAAATGTGGCTTTCGGGGCCGATTCCGCCCCGAAAGCCACATTTGTGTCCATCACTCACCCCGCCACCACTCGCACAACCAAGACCCGGGCACCCCACCGAAGACCCCGCCCAGACCCCCCACCCCACCCCGGTCCACAGCCAAAAACACGGCGGGGGCACCGATGTCAAGGCATCTTTCCCGCCTTGACATCGGTGCCCCCGCCGTAGTCACAATCAAAAACCGGGGCGGGCCCCACCCATCAACCAGGGAACATCTCCGCAAGCCGAGCCAGCGACTTCTCGATGCCCACCTTGTTGCGCTTCGGGAACGGGCTGAGCGAGATCAGCAGCGGCACGCGCGCGGTCGACCAGTCGAAGGTCTCGGTGACCTGCGTGCGGCCGTCCTCGAGCGGGGTGAGCGCCCAGCGCCAGCGGTGGCCGTTGAAGTGACGCCAGGCGATCAGGCGCCCTTCCTCGAACTCGACCACGGTGTTGAGGATCTTGTACGAGGGCCCCATCTTCATGTCCATCCCGAACTTGGCGCCGAGGGAAAGCCGTTCGGGGCCACCGTTCTGCGCGGCGAGTACCGAGCCGGACCCGTCGAGCAGCGGGTGCTTGGCCGGGTCCGCGAGCAGTTCGAAGATCTTCTCCGGGGTGGTGGCGATCGTCCGGGTGGACGAGACCTGTCGTTGTCCCATGGCCAACACCCTAGGGCCGTTTCCGGCCCACGACAGGGTTGTGGCCGGGAACACGCCCCGACATGTTCCCGGCCACTCGCACCAGGTGGTCTCCGAAAAGGGTTACTTCTTGCGCTGCTCGTGCTCCAGCACCACGGTCCGCTCGCCGAGCGGCTGCTCCAGCTCGACGGTCAGCGTCGGGTAGCGAATGTCCATTGTGCACGCGACGTTGCCACCGGGCTCGGTCTCGACGACGTTGACCACGACCTTGTCGGCGCTCTGCTCCTTCAGTTCCAGGCTGGCCTTGCCGCAGCCGCCCTCCTGCGCGCCGATCGAGAGCACCTTCCCGTTCTGCACCATGGCGACTTCCTTCGGGAAGCCCTCCGGGAGCTTGGCCGCGTCGATCTTCTGCTCCGGGATCTTGGTCCCCGCATCCGGATTGCCCGGTTCCGCGGGTTCGGCCCCGCCGGGCGCCTTGCTCACCGGCGGCGCCGGCTGCGGCTCACCCGGAGCGATTTGGTCGGCGGGCGCGCTCGCCACGGGCGGCGGCGCGGCGGCGGGCTGACTGGCATTCTGTGGGCTGGCGCAAGCCGTACCGGCGAACAGCAGGACACCTACACCAACCATCTTCGCTGAGTACCTCATGCCCCAGTAGACGGAACGGATCCACGATGGGGTTGCACGCCCCCTGGTTCCGCACCCCGACCTCGGGGAACAGCTCCCCCGGCACCCGGTCGATTCCGTAGGGTGTGCACGTGAGCGAAAGCCTGACGCGCCGGCTCGGTACCGGCGACGCCGTGGTCATCGGGCTCGGTTCGATGATCGGTGCCGGGGTGTTCGTGGCGTTCGCCCCCGCGGCCGGTGCCGCGGGCTCTGGCCTGCTGCTCGGGCTCGCGGTCGCCGCCGTGGTCGCCTACTGCAACGCGACCTCCTCCGCCCGCCTGGCCGCGCGCTACCCCGCCTCGGGCGGCACGTACGTCTACGGCCGTGAGCGCCTCGGCGAGTTCTGGGGCTACCTGGCGGGCTGGGGCTTCATCATCGGCAAGACGGCGAGCTGCGCGGCCATGGCCATCGCCGTGGTCAGTTACGCCGCCCCTGGCCTGGGGCAGCCGTGGCGGGGCGCGCTGGCGGCAGCGGTCGTACTGGCGGTGACCGCGCTCAACTACCGCGGCGTGCAACGGTCCACTGTGGCCATGCGGGTGATCGTGTCGATCACGCTGACCGTGCTCGCGGCCGTGGTCGTCACGATCTTCGCGGTGGGCGATCCCCAGCCGGCGAACCTGCGGCCGGGCACCAGCGGGGTGCTCGAAGCCGCCGGGCTGCTGTTCTTCGCCTTCGCCGGGTACGCGCGCATCGCGACGCTCGGCGAGGAGGTCCGCGACCCCGCGCGCACGCTGCCGCGCGCCATCCCGCTGGCGCTGGGCATCACGCTGGTCGTCTACGCGGTGCTGGCCGTGGCGCTGCTCCTGCAGCTCGGACCGGCCGCGCTCGCCGCGTCCACCGATCCCGTCGCGCAAGCCTCGCCGGGCTGGTTGTCCCCGGTGGTGCGGGTCAGCGCGTCGATCGCCGCGCTCGGCGCCCTGCTCGCGCTGGTGCTCGGCGTCTCGCGGACCACGCTGGCGATGGCCCGCGACGGCCACCTGCCGCGTGGGCTCGCCGCCGTGCACCCGAAGTTCGGCGTGCCGCACCGCGCCGAGCTCGCCGTCGGCGTGGTGGTCGCCGCGCTCGCCGCGGTGGCCGACCTGCGCTCGGCGATCGGCTTCTCGTCGTTCGCCGTGCTCGTCTACTACGCCATCGCGAACGCGAGCGCGTTCACCCTCGGCCGCGTGATCGGCGGCCTCGGCTTCGCCGGCTGCGTGGTGCTCGCGTTCAGCCTCCCGCTCACCTCCGTGCTCGCCGGGACCGGCGTGCTGGCCCTCGGCGCGCTCGCCTACCTCGTCTTGTCCAAACGGGACAGTGCGGCCGCGTAGTCGCGCACCAGTTCCCCGATGATCTCGGCCACCGGGCGCACCTGGTTCATCCGGCCGACGATCTGGCCGACCGGCATGGACACCACGCTCGGGTCCCCCGCCGCGTGGATCCGGTTGTGTGCGTGGGAAACCAGCAGGTTCTGCAACGGCATCGGCAGCGGGTCGGGCGCGTCCGGCGCGGTCCACGCCTCGGTCCAGCGCGTCTTCAGCAGGCGCGCCGGTTTGCCGGTGTAGATGCGGGTGCGCACGGTGTCGGAGGATTTCGCCGCCACCAGTGCCCGTTGCATGGCCTCGGATTCCGCCATGGTCTGGAGGTATTCCTCGGTGGTGAGCCACATCGAGCCCATCCACACCCCGGAAGCGCCCAGCGCCAGCGCGGCGGCGACCTGCCTGCCCGAGCCGATGCCACCGGCGGCCAGCACCGGCACGCGGTCACCGACCGCGTCGGCGATCTCCGGCAGCAACACCATCGAGGCGATCTCCCCGGTGTGCCCACCGGCCTCGTAACCCTGCGCCACCACCAGGTCCACGCCATTGTCTACGTGCCGCACGGCGTGCTCAGCCTTGCCTGCCAGCGCCGCCACCGGCACCCCGTGCCGGTGCACCTGCTCGATCACGTCCACCGGCGGTGAGCCGAGCGCGTTGGCGATCAGCTTGATCGGGTGCCGCAGCGCGACCTCGACGTGCGACCGCGCCACCGAGTGCAGCCAACCGAGCACGCCTTCGCGCTCGTCCGCGCCGCCGGGCAGCTCGGGCACCCCGAGCTGCGCCAGCGTGCGGTCGACGAACTCGCGGTGCTCCGGCGGGATGAGCTTGCCGAGGTCGATCGAGCTGCCCTCGTCCGGGATCTTCGCCGGCATCACGATGTCCACCCCGTACGGGCGGCCGCCGGTGTTCTCGTCCATCCAGTCCAGCACGCGGTCGAGCTCGTCGGCGTCGTTGAACCGGACGCACCCCAGCACGCCGAGCCCGCCCGCGTTGGTCACCGCGGCGGCCACGTGCTCCGACGGGGTGAACGCGAAGATCGGGTGCTCGATGCCGAAGGTGTCGCAGAGATCTGTGCGCATCAGCCCGCCTGTCCTGCCTGTCCTGCCTGTCCTGTCACTGTGCTTTCGGGGCCGGTGGCCTTCTCGGGTTCGTGTTCGGCCGCGTACTTCTGGGCCCACGGGTAGTCGGGTTTGCCGCTCGGCGAGCGCCCGATCTCCTCGGCGAGCCACACCGTGCGCGGCACCTTGTACCCGGCGACCTCCTGCCGGACGTGGGCGTCCAGCGCGGCCAGGTCCAGCGTGCGCCCGGCGCGCGCCTGCACCACCGCGGCGACCCGCTGGCCCAGCCGGTCGTCCGGCACGCCGATGACCAGCGCGTCGAAGACGTCGGGGTGCGATTTCAGCGCGCCCTCGACCTCCTCCGGGTAGACCTTCTCGCCGCCGGTGTTGACGCACTGCGAACCGCGGCCGAGCAGCGTGACCGTGCCGTCGTCCTCGTAGCGCGCGTAGTCGCCGGGGATGACGTAGCGCGTGCCGTCGATCTCGGTGAAGATCGTGCGGCTCTTCTCGGGGTCGTTGTAGTACCCGAGCGGCACGTGCGCGCGGCGGGCGATCCGCCCGACCGCGCCCGGCCGCGGCTCGACCACCTGGTCGTCCTCGTCGAGCAGGACGGCCTGCGTGCCGAAGTTGACCCGCGGCCCGGCGCTGTGGTCGCTGCCCTTGGCCACCATGCCGATACCGGTGAACCCGCTCTCCGACGAGCCGATCGCGTCGGTGACCACCAGGTTCGGGAAGGTCTCCAGGAACTCCTGCTTGACGCTCTGCGAGAACAGCGCCGCATGACTGGACAGCGCCACCAGCGAGGAGGCGTCGTAGCCGCCCTCGCGGTAGGCCTCGATCAGCGGCCGGGCCATCGCGTCACCGACGATGGTGAGCACCTGGACGCGGTGCTGCTGCACGGCCTTCCAGATCTCGTGCGCGTCGAACCGCGGCACGAAGACCACCGGGCTGCCGGTGAACAGCGCGCCGAACGCGGCCCACTGCGCGGCGCCGTGGATCAGCGGCGCGGCCGGGAGGCGCACCAGGCTGCCCGCCTTGCCCTCTTCGGCGAGCTGCCACTCGTCCTTGACGTACTCGCCGGTGACGAAGTTGATTCCGCCGCCGAGCGCGCGCCAGATGTCCTCGTGGCGCCACAGCACGCCCTTGGGGTAGCCGGTGGTGCCGCCGGTGTAGAGGATGTAGAGGTCGTCCTCGCTGCGGTCGCCGAAATCGCGCTCCGGGGAGTTCTCCGCCAGCGCCGTTTCGTACGGGACTCCGCCGTATGCGGAGAAATCGGCGTCCGAACCGTCTTCGACAACGACAACGTGTTCCAGTTCGGGACATTCCGGCAGTACGGCCGCCACCTTGTCGGCATACCGCCGTTCGTGTACGAGCGCCACCAGATCGGCGTTGCCGAACAGGTACTTCAGTTCACTGTGGACATAGCGGTAGTTGACGTTGATCGCGATGGCGCGCAGCTTGTACGCGGCGATCATCGCCTCGAGGGCCTCGATGGAGTTCCGGGAATAGACGCCGACGTGGGAATTCGCTCCCACGCCGCGCCCCGCGAGGTGGTGCGCCAGCCGGTTGGCGCGCTCCTCAAGTTCGGCGAACGTGACCTGCCGATCGCCGCAGACGACCGCGGTGCGGTCCGGCACGGCGTCGACGGCGTGCTCGAGCAGATCTGCGATGTTGAGTGCCACCAGGCCAAACTAGAACATGTTATCGTTTTGGGCAATGGTACCGAGGAGGAACGACGCATGACCGAGACCCCCCACGCACTGGTCGAGCAGCGGGACCACACGCTGGTCGTCACGATGAACCGGCCGGCCGCGCGCAACGCCATCACCGGGGAAATGATGGCGATCATGACCGAGGCGTGGGACCGGGTCGACGAGGACGACGGCATCCGCTGCTGCGTGCTCACCGGCGCGGGCGGCGCGTTCTGCGCGGGCGCGGACCTCAAGTCGATGGCGCGGAACTCGCCGGGCGACGCCTACGAACGCGGCACCTGGGACCCGAGCCGCATCCCCGGCCTGCTGAAGGGACGGCGGCTCAGCAAGCCGTTGATCGCCGCGGTGGAAGGACCCGCGATCGCCGGCGGCACGGAGATCCTGCAAGCCACCGACATCCGGATCGCCGGGGAAAGCGCCAAGTTCGGGGTCTCCGAGGCGCGTTGGGGCCTGTTCCCGATGGGCGGCTCGGCGGTCCGGCTGCCGCGGCAGATCCCGTACACCGTGGCGGCCGAGATTCTGCTGACCGGACGCCACCTGAAGGCGGCCGAAGCCAAGGAGATCGGGCTGATCGGACGGGTGGTGCCCGACGGCACCGCCCTCGACGCCGCTTTGGAGACGGCCGCGACGATCGCCGCGAACGGCCCGCTCGCGGTACAGGCGATTCTGCGGACGATCCGCGACACCGAAGGCATGCCGGAGGAAGAGGCGTTCAAGATCGAGTCGCAACTGGGCGCCGCGGTCTTCACCAGCGAAGACGCCAAGGAAGGCCCACGAGCCTTCGCCGAAAAGCGGCGCCCGGAGTTCCGGGGCAGGTAAGCCCCCCGCCTGGCTTACGTGATCGGTTCAGGGACACAAATGTGGCTTTGGGGGCGGATTCGGCCCCCAAAGCCACATTTGTGACATCCGCCGCCGCGTAAGTCGGTTGCCCCGGGGCGGTGCCGCGTGCGAGGGTTCCTCTGATGAACATGGGCATGGTCCTCGGTGACGTCCGGCTCCCACTTCGGCGCCGGAGCAGCTGAACCCTCCCCCGCTCCTCGCGTCGAAGTGATCTGCGCGTTCGACGAACCGTCTGATCATGAGGAGCCGAAGTGCTTTCCGAGCTTCCCGCGCGGGCCGTCCGCGCGGACGACGCCCTGCGCGCCGACACCGCCCTGCGGCACTTCCGCCGTGGCCGCCCGGTGCTGTGGCAGGGCGATTTCCACGGCGCCCGCCAGCTGCTGCACGCCATCGGCCGTCGCACGCGTGACGTGCCGCTGCTGAAGATGCTGCTCATCCCGCTGGACGCCGACTACACCGTGCCCCTGCGCCGCGCCCCCGACGTGCGGGCGGCGTGCACCGAGGCCTTCGGTACCTCCACCGAGCCGAAGGCGATCCCCCTGCGTGAGCTGCTCGGCGTCATCGGCGCGCACGAATGGCGTATCAAGGGCGTCGACGTGCCGGTGCTCGGCGCGAAGATCCACCCGCACTACGGGGTGTTCGCGCCGATCCGCCAGGAGTACCTGGACCTCGTCGCCGAGGCACCCGTGCCGGAAGGGTTCACCGCGTTCGACATCGGCACCGGGACCGGCGTGCTCGCCGCGATCCTCGCCCGCCGCGGCGCCCGGACCGTGATCGCCACCGACGTGAACCCGCGCGCCTGCGTCTGCGCCCACGAGAACCTGAGCAGGCTCGGCTACCGCGTCGAAGTGCAGGAGCGCGATCTTTTCCCGGCCGGGCAAGCGGATCTGGTCGTGTGCAATCCGCCGTGGGTTCCCGGCCGCGCGCATTCCGAACTGGAACTCGGCATCTTCGACAGCGACATGCTCGACCGCTTCCTGGACCAGCTGCCGCAACACCTGACCCCGGCCGGCGAAGGCTGGCTCATCCTTTCCGACCTGGCCGAGCACCTGGGCCTGCGCACCCGTGAAAGCCTGCTCGAGAGCATCGGCCGAGCCGGGCTCGAAGTGGTGGACCGGCTGGACACCCGGCCACGACACCGACGGGCCCGCGAGGACGAGACCACCTCGCTCTGGCGGCTTCAGATGGCGCGTTCGCGGCCCGCCCAGTAGGGATCGCGCAGCTTTCGCTTGTACAGCTTGCCGTTCGGATCGCGCGGCAGCTCCGGCAGGTAGTCCACGCTCTTCGGCAGCTTGAACTTCGCCAGCCGGGAAGCGGCGAACTCCAGCAGCTCGGCGGTCAGCGCCGGGTCGCCGGAGACGCCTTCGGCGGGCTGCACGACGGCCTTGATCTCCTCGCCCCAGTCGTCGTGCGGCACGCCGAACACGGCCACGTCCGCCACCTTCGGGTGCATCACCAGCTCACCCTCGATCTCGGCCGGGTAGATGTTCACCCCACCCGAGATGATCATGTCGTTCCGGCGGTCGTGCAGGTACAGGTACCCGTCCTCGTCGAGGTGGCCGACGTCGCCGAGGGTGAACAGGTCACCGACCCGCGCGCGCTCGGTCTTCTCGCGGTCCTTGTGGTACTCGAACTTCGAGTCGCCCATGCGCATGTAGACGGTGCCGATCTCGCCGGTGGGCAGCTCCTTGCCGTCCTCGTCGAGCACCTTGATCGTGGAACCCGGCCACGGCTTGCCCACCGAGCCCGGTTTGCGCAGCCACTCCTCGCCGTTGATCGCGGTGCCGCCGCCCTCGGTGGCCGCGTAGTACTCGGTGACCACCGGCCCCCACCAGTCCAGCATCTGCCGCTTCACCTCGGGCGGGCACGGCGCGGCGCCGTGGATCATGCACCGCAGCGAGGACACGTCGTAGTGTTCGCGGTCCGGCAGCGCGAGCAGCCGCCGGAACTGCGTCGGCACCATGTGGCTGTGCGTCACCCGGTACCGCTCGATCAGCCGCAGCATCTCGGCCGGGTCCCAGCGGTCCATCAGCACCGCGGAATGGCTCAGCTGCAGGGAAATCGCCACGAAGTTGAGCACCGCGGTGTGGTACAGCGGCGATCCGCACAGGTGCACGTGCCCGTCGCCGGGCTTGAGTCCGAAGATGCCGAAGAACCAGGTGGACGCGGCGGGCACCTCGTCGGGATCGGCGCCGGTCAGCGGACGCCGGACGCCCTTGGGCCGCCCGGTGGTGCCGGAGGTGTACAGCATCGGCGACCCGGCCGTGCGCGCCTCGGGCCGGTCGGGTGAAGCGGCGAGGTCCTCGATCGGCCGGAAGCCGTCGACGGCCCCGACCGCGAACCGCGCGCCGGCCGGGATGCCCGCCTCGTCGGCGGCCGCGACGGCCACCTCGGCGAACCGCTCGTGCGCGAGGAAGGCCTTCGCCCCGCTGTCGGTGAGGATGTAGGCGATCTCGGGCCCGATCAGGTGCCAGTTGACCACGACGATGTAGAGCCCGGTCTGGATCGCGGCGAAGTAGGCCGCCACCAGCTCGGCGCCGTTGGGCTCCAGCACCACCACCACGTCGCCGGTGTCCAGGCCCAGCTCGCGCAGGCCGTTCGCGTAGGCGTTCGCCTTCGCCGCCAGCTCCCCGTAGGTGACCTCGGTGCCATCCGGCTCGACCACCGCCGTGCGGTCGCCCTCGGCTTCGGCGATGTTCCACAGACCCAGGCTCATAGGCCGAATCTAGAACGTGTTCCACTTGCGGGCAAGTGCCCCGTTGCCGAGATTTCGAGAACGTGTTTCACTTCTGCTCGTGAGCGTGAGCGAAGCCCCACTGTCGGCCCCGATGAACATCGGGTTCGACTACACCCGTTCGGTCGGCCCGGTGCTGGGCAGGTTCGTCAACGGCCTCGCGGCGCGCCGGATCGAAGGCGTCCGCGGCAGCGACGGCCGGGTCCACGTGCCCCCGGTCGAATACGACCCGCACACCGCCGAAGCGCTGACGGAGTTCGTCGAAGTCGGCGACGAAGGCACCGTGCAGTCGTGGACCTGGATGGCGGAACCGCTGGACGGGCAACCACTGACCCGTGCGTTCGCCTGGGCCCTGATCCGGCTCGACGGCGCCGACACCGCGATGCTGCACGCCGTGGACGTCCCCGGCCCGGAGCGGATGCGCACCGGCATGCGGGTGAAGGTCCGCTGGGCCGACGAAACCGTCGGGCACATCCGGGACATCGCGTACTTCCGGCCCGTGGAGACCGAGGATGCCGACGACGGCCCGACTTCGCCGCCCCCGCCGGTCGCCGAACGCGAGGAAGGTGCCCCGGTCGGCGTGGTGATCACGCCCGTGCACCTGAAGTACCGGCATTCGGCGTCTCCCGAGGAAAGCCGGTACCTGCGCGGACTCGCCCAGGGCAAGCTGCTCGGCCAGCGCTGCCCGGTGTGCCACAAGGTCTACCTGCCACCGCGCGGCGCCTGCCCGACCGACGGCGTGCCGACCACCGACGAGGTGGAACTGCCGGACACCGGCATCATCACCACCTTCTGCGTGGTGAACGTGCCGTTCCTCGGCCAGCGCATCAAACCGCCGTACGTCACCGCCTACATCCTCATCGACGGCGCCGACATCGCCTTCCTGCACCTGATCCTCGGCTGCGACGCCGCGGACGTGCGGATGGGCATGCGCGTGCGTGCCTCGTGGCGGCCGCGCGAGGAGTGGACCACCTCGCTGGAGAACATCGCGCACTTCGAGCCGACCGGGAAACCGGACGCGCCGTACGAATCCTTCGCCCATCACCTGTAGGGACGCACACATGCCAGATGTCGCCGTGATCGGCTTCGCCCAGGCGCCGAACGTGCGGGAGACCCCGGGCACCACCAACGGGGTGGAGATGCTGGTGCCGCTGCTCGCCGAGGCCTACCAGCAGACCGGACTGTCCAAACGGGACATCGGGTTTTGGTGCTCCGGCTCGTCGGACTACGTGGCCGGGCGCGCCTTCTCGTTCATCGCCGCGGTGGACGCGCTCGGTGCCTTCCCGCCGATCCACGAATCACACGTCGAGATGGACGCCGCGTGGGCGTTCTACGAGGCCTGGCTGAAGATCCGGATGGGCGAGGTGGACACCGCGCTCGTCTACGGGTTCGGCAAGTCCTCGGCGGGCCAGTTGCGCCGGGTGCTCGCGCTCCAGCTCGACCCGTACTTCACCGCGCCGCTGTGGCCGGATTCGATCAGCATCGCCGCACTCCAGGCCCGGTGCGGCCTCGACGCGGGCCTGTGGTCCGAAAAGGACCTGGCCGAGGTCGCCGCGCGCAGCCGGGCCGACGCGGCGGGCAACCCGTTCGCCCAGTTCTCCGGTTCGGCCGGGGTGGCCGAGCTGCTGGACACACCGATGGTGGCCGATCCGTTGCGGCGGCACGACATCGCGCCGGTCACCGACGGCGCCGCGGTGGTGGTGCTGGCCGCCGAGGACCGCGCCCGCGACCTCGTCGAACGACCCGCGGTGATCACCGGGATCGAGCACCGGGTCGACTCGCCGGAGCTCGGCGGCCGTGACCTGACCCGCTCCCCCAGCACCGCGGCCGCGGGCAGGGCGGCGGGTGCCGAAGGTGTGGAGGTGGCGGAACTGCACGCCCCCTTCACCCATCAGGAACTCATCCTCCGGCGGGAACTCGGCCTGGGCGCCGGCGTCCGGATCAACCCGTCCGGCGGGGTGCTCACCGGGAACCCGATGTTCGCCGCCGGGCTGGCCCGGATCGGCGAGGCGGCCAAGCGCATCCTCGCGGGCACCGCCCGGCGGACGCTCGCGCACGCCACCAGTGGCCCCGCCCTGCAACAGAACCTGGTCGCCGTGCTCGAAAGGCGGGACTGACATGACTTCCCAGGCCAAGCGACCGGCCGCGGTGCTCGGCACCGGGCAGACGCACCACCGCGCCAAGCGCCTCGACGTGTCCATGCCGGGCCTGCTGCGCGAGGCGATCGACCGCGCGATGGCCGACGCCGAGGTCGGCTGGGCCGACATCGACGCGGTGGTGCTGGGCAAGGCCCCGGACCTGTTCGAGGGCGTGATGATGCCCGAGCTGTTCTTGGCCGACGCGCTGGGCGCCAACGGGAAACCGCTGCTGCGCGTGCACACCGCCGGGTCGGTCGGCGGTTCGACCGCGCTGGTGGCGGCCAGCCTGGTGCAGGCGGGCGTGCACCGGCGGGTGCTCACCGTGGCCTTCGAGAAGCAGTCCGAGTCCAACGCGATGTGGGGCCTGTCGATCCTGCCGCCGTTCCAGATGCCGGTGGGTGCCGGGGCGGGCGGGTACTTCGCGCCGCACGTGCGGTCCTACATCCGGCGTTCCGGCGCGCCCGAGGAGATCGGCGCGGTGGTCGCGGCGAAGGACCGGCGCAACGGCGCGCTGAACCCGCACGCGCACCTGCGTCAGCCGGACATCACCGTGGAATCGGTGCGGGCGTCGAAGATGCTCTGGGACCCGATCCGCTACGACGAGACCTGCCCGTCCTCCGACGGCGCCTGCGCCATGGTGCTCGGCGACGAGGCGGCCGGGGACGCGGTTCCCGGTGGTGCCGCGTGGATCCACGCCACCGCGATGCGCACCGAGCCGACCACCTTCGCCGGTCGTGACCAGGTCAGCCCGCAGGCCGGCCGGGACGCCGCGGCGGCGCTGTGGCGCGACGCCGGCATCACCGACCCGCTGTCCGAAGTGGACGCCGCGGAGATCTACGTGCCGTTCTCCTGGTTCGAGCCGATGTGGCTGGAGAACCTGGGCTTCGCCGAGGCGGGCGAGGGCTGGAAGCTGACCGAGGCCGGGGAAACCGCGCTCGGTGGCCGGTTGCCGGTGAACCCCTCCGGTGGGGTCCTTTCGTCCAATCCGATCGGCGCGTCCGGCATGCTGCGCTTCGCCGAAGCGGCCCGCCAGGTGATGGGCCGCGCCGGGGACCACCAGGTCGACGGCGCCCGGATCGCGCTCGGGCACGCCTACGGTGGCGGCTCCCAATATTTCTCCATGTGGGTGGTGGGATCGCGCAAACCGGGTGACTAATCTGCGAGCGTGACCGAGGAGCGCGGCCGGGACGGCCGGATCGGGCGGGAGCCCCAGTACGAGGTGTTCGCCGACGCCTTCGCCGAACACGCCGAGAACGGTGCGTTCAACGCGCTCTACGACCGGCCCGCCATGCTCGGCCTGCTCGGTGCAGTGCGCGGCGCCCAGGTGCTCGACGCGGCCTGCGGCCCGGGGCTCTACGCGGCGGAGTTGGTCGCCCGCGGCGCGCGCGTGACCGGAATGGACCAGAGCCCGCGCATGGTGGAACTGGCGACGGCCCGCGTTCCGGAGGCGGAGTTCCGCGTGCACGACCTGCACGATCCGTTCGACTGGTTGCCCGACGCCACCTTCGACGTGGCACTGCTGGCGCTCGCGATCCACCACCTGGACGACCGCGTGCCCGCGCTGCGTGAACTGCACCGCGTGCTCAAGCCGTCGGGCAGGCTGCTGATCTCCACCGGGCACCCCAGCTGGGACTGGCTGCGCACCGGCGGTGACTACTTCGAAACCGAGCTGATCACCGAGACGTGGACCAAGGGCTGGCGCGTGAGCTACTGGCGCCAGCCCCTGTCCGCGGTCTGCGCGGAGTTCTCCGCGGCCGGGTTCGTCATCGACGAACTGGTCGAACCACGGCCGGCCGAGCAGATGGCGCAGCACTACCCGGAGAACTACGCGCAGCTGAACGAGGCACCCGCGTTCCTCGCGTTCCGCCTGACCAAACGCGGTCAGCCGTACGCGACCTCGTAGTGCTTGATGGCGTTCAGCCAGCCCGACCGCAGCCGCACCGGGGGCGCCAGCTCGCGGATGCCCGGCATCTCCTCGGCGATCGCCTTGAAGATCAGGTCGATCTCCAGGCGGGCCAGGTTCGCACCGATGCAGTAGTGGGCGCCGGTGCCGCCGAAGCCGACGTGCGGGTTGTCCTCGCGCAGGATGTCGAACTTTTCGGGGCTGTCGAACGCATCGGGGTCGAAGTTCGCCGAGCCGTAGAACAGGCCCACCCGGTCGCCCTTGCGGATCTGCTGGCCGCCGAGTTCGGTGTCCTCCATCGCGGTCCGCTGGAAGGCGGTCACCGGCGTCGCCCAGCGCACGATCTCGTCCGGCGCGGTGTTCGGCCGCCGCTCGCGGAAGATCTCCCACTGGTCGGGGTGGTCGAGGAAGGCCTTCATGCCGTGGGTGATGGCGTTGCGCGTGGTTTCGTTGCCCGCCACGGCCAGCAGCAGCACGAAGAAGCCGAACTCGTCCGAGGCCAGCGCTTCCCCGTCGACATCGGCGTCGATGAGCGTGGTGACGATGTCGTCCATCGGGCACTTGCGGCGCTCTTCGGCCATGTGCCACGCGTAGCCGATCAGCTCGGTGGAGGCGGCGATCGGCTCGATCTCGTACTCGGGGTCGTCGTAGGCGACCATCTGGTTGGACCAGTCGAAGATCTTGAGCCGGTCCTGCTGCGGGATGCCGATCAGCTCGGCGATCGCCTGCAGCGGCAGTTCGCAGGCCACGTCGGTGACGAAGTCGCCGGAGCCCTTCTTCTTGGCCTCGGCCACGATCCGCTGGGCGCGTTCGCGCAGCGCGTCCTCCAGCTTCGAGATCGACCGCGGGGTGAAGCCCTTCTGCACGATGCGCCGCAGCTTGGTGTGCTGCGGGGCGTCCATGTTCAGCAGCACCAGGCGGTTCGCCTCGATGGTCTCCTGGGTCATGGACTCGTCGAAGCGGATGATCGCGGTCTTCTCCCGTGACGAGAAGACCTTGTCGTTGCGCGAGACCGCCTTCACGTCCTCCAGCCTGCTGACCACCCAGTAGCCGTCGTCGGAGAAGCCGGCCAGGTTGTGCGGCTGCGCGTTCCACCAGACCGGCGCGGTCCGGCGGAGCGCGGCGAACTCCTCCATCGGCACTCTCTCGGCGTACAGATCCGGATCCGTGAAGTCGAAACCAGCGGGGATCCCGGGAGCGGCCACGGTTGCCTCCAGCGCGAACTCGGCGGTGAAACGCGTTCTATTTCGCGATTGAAGCACAGCTCTCCCGCCAGGTGAAGTGCTTCTAGTGAAACCTGTTAACTCGCGGAGGGAAACCCACGGACCACCGGTGGTCGCGTCGTCCGCGAAGAAGCACCGAACGGCGGTTGACCGGCTTTCCGCTTGCCTTGAATGAGAACGTGTTCTAGTTTCGGGGTACCCGATCGAAGGAGCCGTCCATGCCCGAACCGGTGATCGTGGCGGCCGCGCGCACCCCGATCGGCAGGCGCCGCGGCCTGCTGTCCGGACTGCACGCGGCCGAACTGCTCGGCGTGGCCCAGCAGGCCGTGCTCGACCGCGCCGGGCTGGACCCGGACCTGGTCGAGCAGGTGATCGGCGGCGCGGTGACGCAGGCGGGCGAGCAGTCCGGCAACGTCACGCGCACGGCGTGGCTGCACGCCGGGCTGCCACAGGGTTGTGGCGCCACCACGATCGACGCGCAGTGCGGGTCGGCACAGCAGGCGGCGCACCTGATCGCCGGGCTGGTGGCGGCGGGCGCGATCGAAGCCGGGGTGGCGTGCGGGGTGGAGTCGATGTCGCGGGTGCCGCTGGGCGCGAACCGCGGCACCGACGTCGGCACGCCGAAGCCGGAGTCGTGGTCGATCGACATGCCGAACCAGTTCGGCGCGGCCGAGCGGATCGCCGAGCGCCGGGGCATCACGCGCGAGGACGTCGACCGCTTCGGCGCGGACTCCCAGCGCAAGGCCGCCGCCGCGTGGGCGGACGGCCGGTTCGAGCGCGAAGTGGTGCCGGTCAAGGCCGACGAACTGGTCACCAGGGACGAAGGCCTGCGCACGACCAGTGTCGAAGCGCTGGCCGGGCTGAAACCTGTTCTCGATGGCGGCGTGCACACCGCAGGGAACTCGTCCCAGATCTCCGACGGCGCAGCTGCGCTGCTGATCATGGACGCCGACCGGGCGCGGGCGCTGGGCCTGCGGCCGCGAGCGCGGATCCGGGCGCAGGCACTGGTCGGCGCGGAGCCGTACTACCACCTCGACGGGCCGATCCAGGCCACCTCGCGGGTGCTGTCGCGGGCGGGCATGACCATCCGCGACCCGGACATCTTCGAGGTCAACGAGGCGTTCGCGTCGGTGGTGCTGTCGTGGCAGCAGGTGCACCAGCCCGACCCGGACCGGGTCAACGTCAACGGCGGCGCGATCGCCCTCGGGCACCCGGTCGGCAGCACCGGCGCCCGCCTGCTGACCAGCGCCCTGCACGAACTGGAACGCCGGGACGCGAGCACCGCCCTGATCACCATGTGCGCCGGCGGCGCCATGTCCACCGCCACCATCATCGAACGCGTGTAGCCGCCCGCCGCGAATGCCAGGAGTGGGGCATTACTTGCGTTCATTGCAAGTAATGCCCCACTCATAGCGTTCCCGGCTCGGCGAAGGTGCCGCCCCTCCTCTGCGGCGCCCCGCCGGACACGAATGTGGCTTTGGGGGCCGATTCCGCCCCGAAAGCCACATTCGTGTCCGGTGGCCCCGGGACCGGGTGCGGCGAGTGTGGGGTTCGGCCGCCTGAGTGTGGAGTTCGGGTGCCCGAGCGTGAGGTTCGGGTGCCTGAACGTGCGACTCGGGTGCCTGAACGTGGGACTCGGGTGCTTGGGCGTGGGGTCGGGTGCTTGGTGGCGGAGCCCGATGTCACGAATGTGGCTTTCGAGACGTCTGGCGTCTCGAAAGCCACATTCGTGACATCGGCTCGCGGTTAGAGGGGGTGGCGGAGGGCGGGGCCGTTTTCGGGGCGTTCGTAGCGGACGCGGGGGCGGTCCGGCCACCAGGTTTCGACCCACAGCGAGTTGCCTTCCACCCAGGTGACCACGACGTCGGTCAGTCCCAGCCGGAACAAGTGTGAGTCGCCCCCGCCGGGGAGTTCCTCCGCCACGCCCGAGACCTTCGCGTCGCAGCCGTTTTCCGGGTCGCCGGGGAAGGCGTGGATGGCGCACCGGCCGTCACGGCGCAGGTCGCGGGCCTTGACCGCGTTCAGCATCGAGCCGAGCAGGAGTTCACCGTCGCGGAATTCGACCTCGGAGCCGTTCACCCGGGGTGAGCCGTCCCGCCGGAGCGTGGCCAGCACGTGTGTCTTCTCCGCGGTGAACCGCGCGTGCACCCGCTTCGCCAGCTCGGGTGCCTCGGTTTCGAACTGCTTCCAGGAACCTGTCATGCACCCAGCATCACGCGGAACACCGACAGAACCTGTCATGGTTTCCGCGCGGGTTTTTCACGCGCCGTAGACCGGCTCCGGTTCGGGGGCCTCGGCCAGCAGTCCGGCCACCACCGGCCCCAGCTCGCCCGGCTCCCAGCGGGCGCCCTTGTCGCGCTCCGGCCCGTGCCGCCAGCCGGTGGCCAGCGACACCCTGCCACCGTCCACTTCGAACACCCGCCCGGTCACCCCGGCCGACTCCGCGCTGCCCAGCCAGACCACCAGCGGCGAGACGTTTTCCGGGGCCATGGCGTCGAACCCGTCGGCCGCCGCCATCATCTCGGCGAACACCTCCTCGGTCATCCGGGTCCGCGCCGCCGGGGCGATCGCGTTCACCGTGACGCAGTACCGGGCGAGTTCGGCCGCCGCCACCACGGTCAACCCGGCGATGCCCGCTTTGGCCGCGGAGTAGTTGCCCTGCCCGATGCTGCCGAGCAACCCGGCCCCGGAGCTGGTGTTGATCACCCGCGCCGACGGCGTCCGGCCCGCCTTCGCCTCGGCCCGCCAGTGCACTGCGGCGTGGTGCAGCGGCGCGAAGTGGCCCTTGAGGTGGACCCGGATGACCGCGTCCCACTCCTGCTCGCCGAGCGTGACCAGCATGCGGTCGCGCAGGAATCCGGCGTTGTTGACCAGCACATCCAGCCGGCCGAACCGGTCGAGCGCGGTGCCGACGAGCCGCTCGGCGCCCTTCCAGTCCGCCACGTCGTCGGTGTTCGCCACCGCCTTGCCACCCAGTGCCTCGATCTCGGCGACCACGTCACCGGCGGGCCCGGCCGAGCTGCCACTGCCGTCGGCGGCCACCCCGGCGTCGTTCACCACGACCGAGGCGCCTTCCCGCGCGAAGGCCAGCGCGTGCGCGCGCCCGATCCCCCGCCCGGCCCCGGTCACCACGACCACCCGGCCGTCCACGATCATGCCCGCTCCTCGTGTTGTGCGTTGCTCGCCGCCAGGAAAGCCGGTACTTCGCCACCGCCGTGCACGGTCAGCGTGGTCCCGCTGACGTAGGCGGCCTTCGGTGACGCCAGGAACACCGCGCAGGCACCGATTTCCGCCGGTTCCGCGAGCCGCCCCAGCGGGACCGTGCGGCCCGCCGCCGCGATCCCCGCCTCGTCGCCGTAGTGCAGGTGGGCCTGCTCGGTGCGGACCATGCCCGCCGCGATCGCGACCACCCGCACCTTCGGCGCCCATTCCACGGCGAGGCTGGCGGTGAGGTTGACCAGCCCGGCTTTCGCCGCGCCGTAGGAAGCCGTGCCCGGGGACGCGCGCCCGCCGCTCACGCTGCCGACGTTCACGATCACCCCGCCGGAATCCTGTTGCTGCATAACGGTGTTCGCGCAGCGTGCCACGGTCAGCGGTGCCAGCAGGTTCAGCGCGACCACCTTTTCGTGGAACCGCGCGGACGCCCGCGCGGCTTCGGCGAAGGGCGCGCCACCGGCGTTGTTGACCACCACGTCCAGCCGCCCGTGCCGCTCGGTGATCCGGTCGACGAGCCGCTCGACCTGCTCCGGCTCACGCACGTCACACGGCAGGAATTCCGCGCCGGACAGGGAATCCGGCTCGGACCGCCCGCAGACGACCACCCGCGCGCCGACCTCGGCGAAGGCCGCGCTGATACCCGCGCCCACGCCTCGCGCGCCGCCGGTGACCAGCACGACGGCACCGCCGAGGCCGAGATCCCAGGTCGTCATGGCCTGCCCTTCCGACGGCTGCCCTGCTAACGTACCAAGCAAGTGCTAGGTTTGGCGAGAGGCCGACATGCCCATCACCACCGAACGACCCGAGCCGGGCATCACCGTGGTCACGGTGAACGCGCCCCCGGTCAACGCCCTCACCGTGCGGGGCTGGTTCGACCTGGGGGACGCGGTCCGCGCCGCCGGGGAGGACCCCGAGTGCCACGTCGTGGTGCTGCGCGCCGAAGGCCGCGGCTTCAACGCCGGGGTGGACATCAAGGAGATCCAGGCCGACTCCGGCTACACCGCGCTGATCGGCGCCAACCAGGGCTGTGCGGCCGCGTTCGCCGCGGTCTACGACTGCGCGGTCCCGGTGATCGCCGCCGTGCAGGGTTTCTGCCTCGGCGGCGGTATCGGCCTGGCCGGCAACGCGGACGTGGTGGTCGCCAGCGAGGAAGCCACGTTCGGACTGCCCGAAGTGGACCGTGGCGCGCTCGGCGCGGCCACGCACCTCGCGCGCCTGGTGCCGCAGCACCTGATGCGCGCGCTGTACTTCACCGCCAGCACCATCGACGCGCACCAACTCCACCACCACGGTTCGGTGCATTCCGTGGTGCCGCGCGAAAAATTGGACGAGACCGCGCTGGACCTGGCTCGCACGATCGCGGCGAAGGACACCCGGGTGATCCGCGCGGCGAAGCAGGCCATCAACGGGATCGACCCGCAGAACGTGCACCGCAGCTACCGCTTCGAACAGGGCTTCACCTTCGAACTGAACCTCGCGGGCGTCTCGGACGAGGCACGGCAGCAGTTCCTGGACAGGGGGAAGAATGCCGGATAAGCGCACGACACCGGACGAGATCGTCGCCGAGCTCTCCGACGGCATGACGATCGGCATCGGCGGCTGGGGCTCGCGGCGCAAGCCGATGGCGCTGGTCCGCGCGTTGCTGCGGTCGCCGGTCAAGGACCTGACCGTGGTCTCCTACGGCGGCCCGGACGTGGGCCTGCTGGCCTCCGCGGGCAAGATCCGGCGGCTGGTGTTCGGCTTCGTCACGCTCGACTCGATCCCGTTCGACCCCTGGTTCAGCCGGGTGCGCGAGCAGGGCGCGATCGAGGTGACCGAGTACGACGAGGGCGTCTTCGGCACCGCGCTTTCCGCTGCCGCGCAACGACTTCCGTTCCTGCCGACCCGGGCGGGTCTCGGCTCGGCCGTGATGGACCTCAACCCGCACCTGCGCAGCGTGCGCTCGCCGTATGACGACGGTGAGGAACTGCTCGCCGTGCCGGCGCTGAAGCTGGACGCCGCGCTCATCCACCTCAACCGCGCCGACGCCCGCGGCAACGCGCAGTACCTCGGCCCGGATCCGTACTTCGACGAACTGTTCGCACTGGCCTCCGCACGCACCTTCGTCAGCGTCGAGAAGATCGTCGACACGGCCGAGCTCACCGCGGGCGGGCCGGTGCAAAGCCTGCTGCTGAACCGGAGTTCGGTCGACGGTGTGGCGGAGACGCCGAAGGGCGCGCACTTCACCACGGCCGCGCCCGACTACGGCCGGGACGAGCGGTTCCAGCGGCACTACGCCGAATCCGCCAAGGACCTCGACAAGTGGCCCGCCTTCGCCGACCGCTTCCTCAGCGGGGACGAACAGCGGTACCAGGACGAGGTCGCGAAGTTCACGGAGGAGGCCGCATGAGCGTCACCCGCGCCGAGGTCGCCGCGGTCGCCTGCGCGGAGTTGTTCCGCGGCGACGGGGAGATCCTGGTCAGCCCGATGGGCCTGCTGCCGTCGATCGGCGCGCGGCTGGCCCGGCTCACCTTCGAGCCCGACCTGCTGCTCACCAACGGCGAGGCGTACCTGGTCGACACCGACGGCACGATCGAAGGCTGGCAGCCGTTCCGCAAGGTGCTCGACACCGTGGTACCGCACGGGAAACGGCACGTGGTGATGGGCGCGAACCAGGTCAGCCGCCACGGCGACCAGAACATCTCGGCGATCGGCGACCACGACCGGCCGGTCAAGCAACTGCTCGGCGTGCGCGGTGGTCCTGGCAACACGGTCAACCACCGCACCAGCTACTGGGTGCCCCGGCACGGCAAGCGGGTCTTCGTGTCCGAAGTGGACATTGTCTCCGGCGTCGGCTACCGGCAGGCGAAGGGGTTCCCGTTCCACGACGTCCACCGCGTGGTGACCAACCTGGCCGTGCTCGACTTCGGCGGACCGGACCACACCATGCGGCTGGTGTCCACGCACCCCGGGGTTTCGGTGGACGAGGTGTGCGCGAACACCTCCTTCGAGCTGCACACCGAGGGTGTCACCGAGACCCGGGAGCCCACCGGCGAAGAACTGCGGCTGCTGCGGGAAGTCGTGGACCCGAAAGGCCATCGGGAACGGGAAGTGCCGTCGTGAAGACCGCGCTGACCGAACTCACCGGGATCCGGCACCCGGTGGTGCAGACCGGAATGGGCTGGGTCGCCGGGCCGCGGCTGGTCTCCGCCACCGCCGAGGGCGGCGGGCTCGGCATCCTCGCGTCGGCGACGATGACCTACGAGGAACTCGCCACCGCGATCAAGGAAACCAAGCTGCGCACGGCGAAACCGTTCGGCGTCAACCTGCGGGCCGACGCCGGGGACGCCGGGCGCCGGGTCGACCTGCTCATCGCGGAACGGGTCAAGGTCGCTTCCTTCGCGCTGGCCCCGAAACCGGACATGATCGCCAAGCTCAAAGACCACGGGGTGGTGGTCATTCCGTCGGTCGGGGCCGCGCGGCACGCCGAGAAGGTGGCGGGCTGGGGCGCCGACGCGGTGATCGTGCAGGGCGGCGAGGGTGGCGGGCACACCGGCGGCGTGGCCACCACGCTGCTGCTGCCGTCCGTGCTGGACGTGGTGGACATCCCGGTGGTGGCCGCGGGCGGCTTCTACGACGGGCGCGGGCTCGCCGCCGCGCTGGCCTACGGCGCGGCCGGGGTGGCGATGGGCACCCGCTTCCTGCTGACCCGCGAAAGCACCGTGCCGGACGCGGTCAAACGCGCCTACCTGGCCCGCGGCCTCGGCGACACCGTGGTGACCCGCAAGGTCGACGGCCTGCCGCACCGCGTGCTGCGCACCGGGCTGGTCGATGCGCTGGAGCGTTCCGGGCGGCTCACCGGCCTCGCCAGGGCCGTCGGCAACGCCGCGCGGTTCCGCCGCATCACCGGCCTGACCTGGCGATCCATGGTGCGCGAGGGTGTCGCGATGAAGCGCGGCGGTGATCGTGACTGGGCGCAGGTGCTGATGGCCGCGAACACCCCGATGCTGCTGCGCGCCGGGCTCGTCGGGGGCGATCCGGACGCGGGGGTGCTGGCGTCCGGCCAGGTGGTGGGGCTGCTCGAAGACCTCCCCGCGGTGGCCGGGTTGATCGAGCGGATCGTGGCCGACGCGGAGCGGATCCTTCGGCGTCTCGGCGAGCGCTGATGTGCTTGACTTCGGGTCATGATTGCTCAGCGGTGCCCGGTCGTCGACGGTGAGCTACAGGTCGAAGCCACCGGTGACGGTCCCCCGCTGCTGATGATCGCGGGCGGGCTGGGGTCCGCGGGCAGCTACCGGGCGCTGGCCAAGCGGCTGGGCAGCGACTACACCGTGCTCACCTACGACCGGCGCGGGCACTTCCGCAGCACCGACCGCACCACCGGGCCGATCTCGGTCAGCACCCAGGCCGACGACGCGCGGGCGGTCATCGAGCACGCCGGGCTCGGCAAGGCGACCGTGTTCGGCACCAGCGCGGGCGCGCTGATCGGGCTGGACCTGGCCGCGCGGCACCCCGACGTGCTGACCGGGCTGATCGCGCACGAACCACCGCTGATCACCCTGCTGCCGGACGCCTATGAGTGGCTGGAGTTCGCCGAAGCGCAGGTCAACGCGTGCGAGAAGGGCGATCTGATCGGCGCGTTCACCCAGTTCGTCGGCTCGCTCGCCGGGGCGGGCCTGCCGGAGCTGAAGATGGTCCGCCTGCCGAACGAGGAGGAGTGGAGCTACCTGTTCACCAGGGAGATCCGGCAGTTCTACAGCTACGAAGCCGACCTGGTGGCGCTGCGGCGCTCGCGGGTGGAGATCACGCCGACCGCCGGGCGGGACAGCCGCGGTTACTACCACTACCGCCCGGCGAAGGCGCTCGCGCTGGAACTGGGGCAGCCGTTCGCCGAGGTCCCGGGCGCGCACCTGGCCCCGCAACGCAACCCGAAGGCCTTCGAGGCCGCGCTTCGGGAACTGCTCGCCGACCTGACGTAACTATCAGCGGCTGATGACGACTTCCCGGCCCACCTGCGACAGCTTCTCGGGATTGCGCACGTGGAAGAGCCCGGCGATGAGGCCGTTCTCCACCTGCACCGACAGCACGCCGTCGATCTCGCCGTCCAACCGGACGAGCAGTCCCGGGCCGCCGTTGACCTCGACCGGTTCGGCCGACCACGTCACGCCGCGTGGGTACCAGCCCGCGGCCAGCAGGTGTGCCAACTTGCTCGCCCCCACGATGGGACGCGGCAGCGCGTGCTTGACCCCGCCGCCGTCGCTCACCGCGACCACGTCCGGTGCGAGGATGTCGAGCAGGCCCTGGAGGTCGCCGGTTTCCACGGCCCGCTGGAATGCCTGGAGCGCGGCCTGGTTTTCGGCCGGGGAGGCCGTGCCACGTGGCCGTCGCGCGGCGACGTGCGCCCGTGCCCGGTGGGCGATCTGCCGCACGGCGACGGGATTCTTGCCGACGGCTTCGGCGATCTCGCCGTAGTCCAGCTCGAAGACCTCGCGCAGCACGAACACCGCCCGCTCGGTCGGGGCGAGCGTTTCGAGCACCAGCAGCATCGCCATCGAGACGCTCTCGGCGAGTTCGACGTCTTCGGCCACATCAGGCGCGGTCAGCAACGGTTCGGGCAGCCACGGCCCGACGTAGGACTCCTTGCGCCTGCCGAGCACCCGCAGCCGGTCCAGCGCCTGCCGGGTGACGATCCGCACCAGGTAGGCACGCTGCTGCCGGACGGTGTCGTGGTCGACGCCCGCCCAGCGCAGCCAGGCCTCCTGCAGCACGTCTTCGGCGTCGACGGCCGAACCCAGCAGCTCGTAGGCGACGGTGAACAGCAGTCCGCGGTGGGCGACGAAGACGTCGGCCGGCCCGTTCGTTCTTGTCACGCGCACAAGACGGTGGCCCGCCCCGATCTGTGACGACCTCGGCCGGTGACCCAGTTCACAGAACCGCGATGTCACGGGGATCGGCACCTCTCCGTCTCGTGGTCGCCCAAACGCCACCTCGAGAAAAGGACCCACCTCATGTCCGCACCCACGACGACCGAGCCGGGGAACCCCCGGTCGCGGATGCCCAACCCGCTGCCGTTCCTCCCCGAACTGGCCGAAATCGCCCCGGTCCTGCACCAGGCCATCCGCAACGGCTCGATCCCCGAAACCACCACCAACCTGGTGCAACTCCGGGCCGGGCAGGTGCTCGGCAGCACGTACTTCACCATCCGGGACACCGCGAACCTGCGCGCGGCCGGTGAGCCGGAGGAGCGCATCACCGCCGTGGCGACCTGGCGGACCGCCTCCTGCTTCACCGACGCCGAACGGGTCGCGCTGGAACTCACCGAAGCCGTCCTCACCCCGAACCCGGCCGGGGAACGCGTCTCCGACGAACTGCACGCGAGGGCGTCCGCGCACTACGACGACAAGGCGCTCTGGACGCTGGTCATGGTGCTCGGGCACATCGGCTTCTTCACCCCGGCCGCGCTCATCGCCAAGCCGATCCCCGGCAGGCCACCGGGCCAGAACTACAGCGAGGGGCACGGCGAATGAGCGCCCGCAGGTTCGCGGTGGCCGGGGCGACCGGCCGGTTGGGCAGCCACGTCGTCGACGTTCTCGTGGAGCGTGGGCACGAGGTCGTGCCGATGTCCCGGGCGACAGGCGTCGACGTCATCACCGGTGCGGGTCTAGCCGAGGCGCTCGCCGGGGTGGACGTCATCATCGACGTCGCGTCGTGGCACGCCTCCGACCAGCAGGCGGCCACGGAGTTCTTCCGCACCGCGGCCCGGAACCTCCACGAGGCGGGTCAGAAGGCCGGAGCCGGGCTGCTCGTCGCCGTGTCGATCATCGGCGCGGACAAGGCCACGGCCGGATTCCTCGTTTCCCAGCAGACGCACGAGGAGGCTGTGCTGGCCGGTCCCCTGCCCGCTCGGATCCTGCGAGCCGCGCAGTTCCACGAGTTGGTCGGTCAGCTCCTGGACTGGCAGCAGGGTGGCCTGGTCCACGTCCCGCGCCTGCCCACCCAGCTCGTGGCGGCCCGTACCGTGGCCGAGGCGGTGGTCGACCTGGCCACCGACCCCGACGCGCCGTCCCCCGGAACGCCGATCCCGGAGATCGCCGGGCCGCGCGAGGAGATCATGTCCGAGGCGGCCGAACTCCTCGGTGCCCGCCGGAACGTCAAGGTCGTCGGCGTCGACGAGGCGCCCGACGCCGAACTCGCCGCCGCCGGGGCCTTCCTGCCCGGCCCGCACGCCCGGCTCGCCGGCCCCACCTTCCGGGAGTGGCTGGACGCGCAGCACTGAGGCGGACCTGGTGCTCGGGCGTCGTCCCGAGCACCAGGCGGTCACAGGCCGCGGATCACCCTCGCCGGATTGCCCGCCGCGAACACCTTCGACGGCAGATCCCGGGTGACCACGCTCCCCGCCCCGACCACGGTGTCGTCGCCGACGGTAACCCCCGCACACACGGTCACCCCGCCGCCGAACCACACGTTGTTCCCGATGGTGATCGGGGCCGCGCTCTCCCACCGCTGACGACGGGCCTCGTGGTCCTCCATCGGGTGCAGCGCGGTGAGCAACTGCGCCCGCGGCCCGATCGACACGTCGTCCCCGATCCGGATGGGGGCGCAGTCCAGGAGGATCGCGTCGTAGTTGAGGAAGGAATTGCTGCCGATCTCGATGAGGTAGCCGTAGTCGCACTGGAAGCGGGGCATGATCCAGGAGCCTTCGCCGAGCCCGCCGAGCAGATCGCGCAACAACTGCTCCCGGCGCTCCCCCGCGTCCGGCTCGGTCCCGTTGAACTCGGCGCACAACCGCTGCGCCCGATACCGCTCCGCGACCAGCTCGGGATCGTTGTCCTTGTACAACTCGCCGCGCAGCATGCGCCCCTTGTGCTCACCCATGGTCCCCGAGGCTAGATCAACTGCCGTGAATGTGGCTTTCACGGCGTATTCGGCCGTGAAAGCCACATTCACGGCATCGGCATTGGCCCCATGGGGTGAATTGGCGGGGTTGTGCACTCCGAGCGCACAACCTTCGTCCGCGCCGTCCTAGCGTCACCCCTCGACCGCGAGTGGGCCACTGGGATGGAGCACGGGCGATGAGCACCACGACCACCGGGACGAAGCCGACGGCGCCGAGGCGCGTGCGGGTCTGCGACCTCGGTGAACACGAAGCCGGGCGCTGCGGGTGTACCGCGGAGGAGCGGGCGTGGCGGCCCTCGCCGGAGGCGTTGAAGGACTACGCCCGGGTCAGAGGCGTTCGATGATGGTCACGTTCGCGGTACCGCCGCCTTCGCACATGGTCTGCAGGCCGTACCGCCCCTCCCGCCGTTCCAGTTCGTGCAGCAGGGTGGCGAAGAGTTTGGTACCGGTCGCGCCGATCGGGTGACCGAGGGCGATACCGCCGCCGTTGACGTTCACCCGCGCCGGGTCCGCGCCGGTTTCGTCCAGCCACGCCAGCACCACGCTGGCGAAGGCCTCGTTCACCTCGAACAGGTCGATGTCGCTGATCGACAACCCGGTGCGGCGCAACGCGTGCGCGGTCGCCGGGATCGGGCCGGTCAGCATCCACACCGGGTCCGCGGCACGCACCGACAGGTGGTGGATGCGGGCACGCGGGCGCAGACCGTGCTCCTCGACGAAAGCGGCCGAGGCGATCAGCGTCGCCGAAGCACCGTCCGAGATCTGGCTGGCCACGGCCGCGGTCAGCGCCGAGCCAGGGCTCAGCGGCTTCAGCGAGGCCATGCGCTCCAGTGTGGTGTCCCGCCGCGGCCCTTCGTCGTGGCGGAACTCGCCGACCGGCGCGATCTCCGCGTCGAACCGGCCCTCGTCGATCGCCGCGATGGCGCGCTGGTGGCTCGAGTACGCGTACTCCTCCAGCTGCGCCCGCGGGAAACCCCAATGCGAAGCGATCATCTCGGCGGCGTGGAACTGCGAAATCTCGGCGGCGCCGTAACGCTCCTGCCAGCCTTTCGACCCCGAGTACGGATCTTCGAAGCCGTACTCGCGCCCGGCCAGCATGGCCGCGCTGATCGGGATCTGGCTCATGTTCTGCACCCCGCCCGCCAGCACCAGGTCCATCGTGCCGCTGAGCACCGCCTGCGCGGCGAAGTGCACCGCCTGCTGGCTCGACCCGCACTGCCGGTCCACCGTCACCCCCGGCACGTGGTGCGGGAACCCGGCGGCCAGCCACGCGGTCCTGGCGATGTTGCCCGCCTGCGGCCCGAGCGTGTCCGTGCAGCCGAGGATCACGTCGTCGACCAGCGCGGGCTCCACGCCGGCGCGCTCGACCACCGCCTGGATCACGTGGGCGCCGAGATCGGCGGAGTGCGTCCCGCTGAGCGCACCACCGCGCCTGCCCACCGGGGTGCGCACGGCGTCGAGCACGTAGGCCTCGGCCATCAGGTCTCCTTCTTGGCCCGGCGCCGCCGGGTGGCGATGCCGTCGAGCAGGATGCCGAGGTACTGGGCGGCCACGTCGGCCGCGGACAGCGTGCCCTCGGGGTTGTACCAGCGCACCGCCACCCAGACGGTGTCGCGGATGAACCGGTAGACCAGTTCGATGTCCAGGTCGGCGCGGAACTCGCCGGTGGCGATGCCCTCGGTGAGCAGGTCGTGCCAGAGCTTGCGGAACTCGGCGTTGCGCGTGCCGATGTAGGCGAACCGCGGGTACTTCGCCAGGTGCTTGGCCTCGTTCTGGTAGATCTCCACCTCGGCGGGCCGCCGGTGGATGGAGTCGAACGAGGCCGCGACCACCGCCTCCAGCGTCTTGCGCGGGCCGAGCCGCGAGTCGACGATCTCGGCGTAGGTGCCGAACAGCTCGTCGAGGAACCCGGTGAGGATCTCGTCGGCGATCTGCTCCTTGGAGTCGAAGTGGTGGTACAGGCTGCCGGAGAGGATGCCCGCCGCGTCGGCGATGTCCCGCACGGTGGTGGAGACGAACCCGCGCTCGGCGAACAGGCCCGCGGCGATGCCCAGCAGTTCCGCGCGGCGGCCCGAGTTCGTTCCTGGCTTGCTCATTCGTCTTTCCCTCACGCGTGCTGACTGGAAACGGAGACCACCTCGCCGGTCAGGTACGAGGCGTAGTCACTGGCGAGGAACACCATCACATTCGCCACCTCCCACGGCTCCGCCGCCCTGCCCGAAACCTCGCGCGCGGTCAGCTCCGCCAGCACCTCTTCGCTGGTCACCTTGGCCAGGAACGGGTGCATGGCCAGGCTGGGCGCGACCGCGTTGACCCGGATCCCGTGCGGCGCCACGTCGACCGCGGCGCACCTGGTCAGCGCCATTACCCCGGCCTTCGCCGCGGCGTAGTGCGCCTGCCCCTCCTGCGCCCGCCAGCCGAGCACGGAGGCGTTGTTCACCACCGCGCCCCCGTCACCCTGCTCGATGAACCGACGCAACGCCGCCCTGGTGACGCGGAACGTGCTGTTCAGTGTCACGTCGAGCACGGAGGACCACTCGTCGTCCGTCATGTCCACAATGGACTTGCTGCCGCCGAGGCCGGCGTTGTTGATCAGCACGTCGATCCGGCCGTGGTGCGCGACGGCCCCGTCGATCAGCGCCTGGACCTGCGTCCCGTCGGTGACGTCGCACGGGATCGCGGTCACCCCGCCGAGCTCGGCCGCCTTCTCGGCCAGCCTGCGCTCGTGCCGGTCGCTGAGCACCACCCGCGCACCCTCCTCCTGGCAGCGCTTGGCCACCGCGGAGCCGATCCCGGTGCCCGCCGCGGCGGTGATCACCACGACCTTGTCCCGCAGCAGGTCACGACCGGCCGGGTACTTCGGCACAGGAATCACGGGCGGGCCTCCCTCGGCAGGCCGAGCACGCGCTCGGCGATCACGTTGCGCTGGATCTCGTTGGAGCCGCCGTAGATGGTGTCGGCGCGGGTGAACAGGTAAAGCCGCTGCCATTCGTCCAGCTCGTCGGCGAGCACGGATTCCCGGCCACGCACCAGCATCGCCAGCTCACCGAGCGAGCGGTGCCAGTTCGCCCAGACCAGTTTGGACACTTCGGCCACGCCGGGTGAGTCGTCACCGAGCGTACGGCGTGCGTGCGCGTTCATCACCTCGAGCCCGACCCACGCGCGCGCCAGTCGTTCCGCGACGTACGGGTCTTCCGCGGTGCCGTTGCGCCGGGCGAGATCGGTGAGCGCTCGCAGTTCACGGCGGAAGCCGACCTGCTGCCCGAGGGTGGCGACACCGCGTTCGAAGCCGAGTGTGGCCATCGCGACCCGCCAGCCGTCACCCGGTTCGCCGACCACCAGTTCGCGGGCGGTCCGGGCGCCATCGAAGAACACCTCGTTGAACTCCGAGGTGCCGGTCAGCTGCACGATCGGCCGGATCTCGACACCGGGTTGCCGCATCGGCACCAACAGGTAGGACAGTCCTTTGTGGCGTTTCGAGCCGGGTTCGGTGCGTGCCAGCACGAAGCACCAGTCGGCCTGCTGCGCCAGCGAAGTCCACACCTTCTGCCCGTGCAGCACCCATTCGTCACCGTCGAGCGTGGCGGTGGTCGACACCGCGGCCAGGTCCGATCCCGCGCCCGGCTCGGAGTAGCCCTGGCACCAGAGTTCCTCCACGGCGGCGATCTTCGGCAGGAAGCGCCGCTGCTGCTCCGGCGTGCCGAAGGCGATCAGCGTCGGCCCGAGCAGTTGCTCACCGAGGTGCCCGACCTTGGCCGGCGCGTTCGCCTTGGCGTACTCCTCGTGGAAGATCACCTGCTCGTCGAGGCTCGCCCCGCGGCCGCCGTGTTCCTCCGGCCAGCCGAGGCAGGTCCAGCCACCCTCAGCGAGGTGCCGTTCCCAGGCCAGCCGTTCTTCGAACGCCTCGTGCTCACGCCCCGGCCCGCCGAGACCACGCAGCGCGGCGAACTCGCCGGTCAGATTCTCGGCCAGCCAGTCGCGCACCCGTTCCCGGAACTCGGTCACGCTGCTACCCTACCAAGCACTTGCTAGGGAGCGAAGACTGTGGAGAACTCGGACACGATTCCCGCCGCTTTGGCCGCGACCGCCGCCCGGCTGCCCCACGGCGAAGCGCTCGTGGACGGCCCGGTGCGGCTCGACTGGACCCAGCTGCACGAGCAGGTCCTCGGCCGGGCGGAGTGGTTCGCCGAGCGCGGGATCCGCCCCGGCGACCGGGTGGCGATGTGCGCGCCCAACACGCACCACTGGGTCATCGCGGCCTTGGGCGCGCTGACCGCCGGCGCCGCGCTGGTGCCGATCAACACCCGGTTCACCGGCCCGGAAATGCGGGACGTGCTCACCCGCAGCGCGGCCAAGGCGCTGGTGGTCGCCGACGATTTCCTCGGCGTCGACCGGCTCGCCGAGATCGGTGACGCCCGGCCCGAGGTGGTCCTTCGCGTACCCACGGACTGGACCGAGGTGACGGCCTCGAAGTTCGCCGGCACGGTCGCGCCCGACGATCTCGCCGACATCCTGTTCACCTCGGGCACCACCGGCCGCAGCAAGGGCGCGATGACCAGCCACCGCCGCACCCTGGGCGTCGCCGAGGCGTGGGCCGACCGCGCCGCGCTGACCCCGGCTGACCGGTACCTCGTGGTCAACCCCTTCTTCCACAGCTTCGGGTACAAGGCGGGCATCCTCGCCGCGGTCCGGCGCGGCAGCACGATCGTGCCGCAGGCCACCTTCGACCCCGTGCGCACGATGGAGTTGATCGAGGCCGAGCGGATCACCGTGCTCCCCGGTGCGCCGACGATCTTCCAGGTACTGCTGGACCACCCGGAACGCGCGTCGCACGACCTGTCGTCGCTGCGGATCGCCGTCACCGGCGCGGCCACCGTCCCGGTCCCGCTGATCGAGCGCATGCGCACCGACCTGGGCTTCGACACCGTGCTCACCGCGTACGGGCTGACCGAAGCCGTGGTGGCGACGATGTGCCGCGCGGGCGACGACCCGGTCACCGTGGCCACCACCTGCGGCACCGCGGCCGCGGGCTTCGAGGTGCGGATCGACGACTCCGGCGAAGTGCTGCTGCGCGGGCCGAACACCATGCTCGGCTACCTCGACGACCCGGAGGCCACCGCCGAGGCCATCGACGCCGACGGCTGGCTGCACACCGGTGACGCCGGCGCCCTCGACGAACGCGGCTACCTGCGGATCACCGACCGCATCAAGGACATGTACATCTGCGGCGGTTTCAACGTCTACCCCGCCGAGGTGGAGCAGGTGCTCGCCCGGCTGCCCGGGGTGACCGAATCGGCGGTGGTCGGGGTGCCGGACGACCGGCTGGGCGAGGTCGGGGCCGCCTACGTCGTGCGGTCCGGCGAAGTATCCGAGGTGTCCGAAAAGGACGTATCGGCGCACTGCGAGGCAAATCTGGCGAACTACAAGCGGCCACGCCGGGTGGTCTTCGTCGGATCACTGCCGCGCAACGCTTCCGGGAAGGTGCTCAAGCGAATGCTCCGCGTCGAAGGCAAGGAGGCTCCATGACCGTGCGGTACGAGCAGCGGGACGCGGTCGCCGTGGTGACGATGGATCGCCCCGACTACCGGAACGCGCAGAACTCGGCGATGACCTACGCGCTGGACGACGCGTTCTCGCGGGCGGTGGACGACGACTCGGTGAAGGTGATCGTGCTCGCCGGGGCGGGCAAGCACTTCTCCGCCGGGCACGACATCGGCTCGCCGGGCCGGGACGCGGACACCTCGTTCGACCGCCGGTCTGTGCTGTGGTGGGACCACACCACCCGCGAAGGCGGTGACCGGCGGTTCGCCCGCGAGTCCGAGGTGTACCTGGGCATGTGCCGCCGGTGGCGGGAACTCCCGAAGCCGATGATCGCCAGCGTGCAGGGCGCGTGCATCGCGGGCGGGCTGATGCTGGCGTGGTCGTGCGATCTGATCGTCGCCTCCGACGACGCCTTCTTCGCCGATCCGGTGGTGCGCATGGGAATCCCGGGGGTGGAGTACTTCGCGCACCCGTGGGTGCTCGGGCCGCGCGCGGCCAAGGAAGTGCTGTTCACCGGCGAACGGTTCACCGCCGCGCAGGCGAAGGAATGGGGCATGCTGAACCGGGTGGTGCCGCGCGAAGACCTCGAGTCGGCGACGCTCGAGCTCGCCGGGAAGATCGCCGCCATGCCGTCGTTCGGGCTCGCGCTGGCGAAGAAGGCGGTCAACCAGGCGGAGGACCTGATGGGCCTGCGGGCGGGCATGGACTCGGTGTTCGGCCTGCACCACTTCGCGCACGCGCACAACGCCGAGGTGGCGGGCGGCGACTCACTCGGCGGGCAGGACGCCCGCTCGATGCGGGACGCCGGGAAGTCCTGATGGACCTGGATCTGCCCGAATCCACGCTGGCGTTCCGGGCCGAAGTCCGGGACTGGCTTGCCGAACACGTGGTCACGCTGCCGTCGTTCGACACCGCCGAAGGCTTCGCACTGCACCGGGAATGGGAGGCCGAACTCGCCGACGCCCGGCTTTCGGTGGTCTCCTGGCCGGAGGAGTTCGGCGGCCGCGATGCGTCCCTTGTGGACTGGCTGGTGTTCGAAGAGGAGTACTACGCGGCGGGCGCACCCGGGCGGGTCAACCAGAACGGCCTGTTCATGCTCGCGCCGACCCTGTTCTCCCACGGCACACCCGAGCAACAAGCCCGGATCCTGCCGAAGATGGCTCGCTCGGAGGAGGTCTGGGCACAGGCGTGGTCCGAACCCGAAGCGGGCAGCGACATCGCCGCGTTGCGCAGCACCGCCACGCGCACCTCGGACGGCTGGCTGCTCTCCGGGCAGAAGACGTGGAGTTCGCGGGCTGCCTTCGCGGACAAGGCGTTCGGGTTGTTCCGCAGCGATCCGGCCGAGGTCCGCCATCGCGGGCTCACCTACTTCATGATCGACCTGCGGGCCGATGGCGTGCAGGTACGGCCGATCGCCCAGCTCGACGGCGAACCGGGGTTCGCCGAACTGTTCTTCGACGAGGTCTTCGTGCCGGACGAGGACGTGATCGGCGAACCCGGCGCGGGCTGGCGGGTCGCGATGACCACGGCGAACAACGAACGCGGGCTGTCGTTGCGCAGTCCCGGCCGGTTCCTGGCCACGGCCGAGCGACTGGTCCGCCTGTGGTCCGAAACCCGAGATCCCGCGCTGGCCGATCGGGTCGCCGACGCGTGGATCGGCGCCCGCGCCTACCAGCTGTACACCTTCGGCACGGCCACCCGACTCGTCGAGGGTGCCGCGCTGGGGCCGGAGTCCAGTGTGAACAAGCTCTTCTGGTCGCAGCTGGACGTCTCGATGCACGAAACCGCACTGGAACTGCTCGGCCCGGCGGCCGAGGTCGCCGGGGACTGGCCGGACGGCTGGCTGTTCTCGCTGGCTGGGCCGATCTACGGCGGCACCGACCAGATCCAGCGCAACATCGTCGCCGAGCGACTGCTCGGCCTGCCGCGAGGTGATCGATGAGGTTCGCGCTTTCCGCCGAGCAGAACGACTTCTCCGCCGCCCTGGACGACTATCTGTCCACAGCGGACTGTGATGCCGCGGCTCGCGCCTGGGCGGACGACGATCTGGGCCCTGGCATGAAACTGTGGCACGGTCTCAGCGCGCTGGGCCTGCTCGATCTGCTCGACTCCGGTGGCTCGCTGGTCGATCTGGTGGTCGCCTTCGAACGCCTCGGGTACCACGCCGTGCCGGGGCCGTGGGTCGAGACGGCCGCGGTGCTGCCCGCGCTTGCGATCGGCTCCGGCGGCCGGCTGGCGTCGGTGGTGCTGCCGCCACACGTGCCGTACGGCCTGGACGCCGACGTCTCCGACCTCCGCCTGTTGCTCGTGGACGACGGTGTGCACGAGTTCGAGCCGGGCGAGCGGCTGAAGTCGGTCGACCGGGCGCGCCGGTTGTTCCGGCCGGAGCCCGGCGCCCGCATCGGCGACGGCGTGCCGCTCGCCTTCGAGCACGGCGCCCTGGCCACGGCTGCGCAACTGCTCGGTGCGGGGGAATGGCTACTGGCGACGTCGGTGGCGTACGCGAAGCAGCGCAAGCAGTACGGCCGGGAGATCGGCAGCTACCAGGCCATCAAGCACCTGCTCGCGGACACCGTGACCGCGCTGGAACTCGCGCGGCCACTGCTCTACGCCGCCGCGCTGACCGCGTCGGCGCGGGACGTCTCGGCGGCGAAGGTCGCGGCGGGGCAGGCCGCCTCGCTGGCAGCGCGCACCGGCCTCCAGGTGCACGGCGCGATCGGCTACACCGCCGAGCACGGGTTGGGCTTGCGGCTGACGAAGGTGCGCGCGCTCGTAGGGGTTTGGGGTACACCGGCCTTCCACCGCGGTCGGGTGCTGGCGTGAGCACGGCGGAGGAGCTGGACGCGCTGCGTTCCTCGGTGCGCACAGCGTTGTCGCGTGATGCGTCCTGGGACGTGCTGTGCGAGCAGATCGGTGTCGCCGCGCTGGCCGTGCCCGAGCAGCACGGCGGCTTGGGTGCGGGCCTGCCTGAGCTGGCCGTGGTCGCCGCGGAATTCGGGCGGGTGCTCTCGCCGCTGCCGTTCCTGTCGACCTCCATCGCCGCACTGGCGCTGGCGGACTCGCCGCTGTCGGGGAAGCTGACCACCGGCACTGTCGCCTGGTCGGACTTCACCGTGTCCGGGTCCACTGTGGACGGCCTGGATCGGTACGTGCTCGACGGCGATTCGGCGGAACTGCTGCTCGTGGCCGCGGGCTCCGGCTTGTACGCCGTGCCGGTCGACCAGCCGGGCGTCCGGCGCGACCACTCCCCCACCATGGACGAAACCCGGCGGTTGGCGACCGTGGAACTCTGTGGCGCCAGTGCCGAGCGCGTCGGCGACCTCGATCCGCCGGTGTACGACCAGGCATGCGTGCTGGTGGCCGCGGAAGAAGCCGGAGCGATGGCGCGGGCCTTCGAGATCACGCTGGAGTACACGAAGCAGCGGCGGCAGTTCGGGCGGGCGATCGGGAGCTTCCAAGCGATCAAGCACCGGCTCGCCGACCTGTACGTCCTGGTCGAGACCGCGCGCTCGTGCGTGGCGGCCGCCGCCGAAGACCCTTCGCTGGCCGCGGTGGCGAAGGTGCACTGCTCGGAAGCGTTCAGCACGGTCGCCGCAGAGATGATCCAGCTGCACGGCGGCATCGGCATCACCTGGGAACACCCGGCACACCGGTACTTCAAGCGCGCGCACGGCAGCGGCTTCCTCCTCGGCTCACCCCGGGAGCACCTGCGCACGATGGTGGGGTCTGCCCTACCGCGAGCCGGGTGGTCCACCGGCTACCGGTGCTGACGCAGGGTGACCAGACTCGACCCGTGACCACACAGCCCATCACCGCCACGGAGACCGGCAGCGACTTCGCCCGGCTCTCGCGGCGGATCAACCAGGCCGGCCTGCTGGACCGGCGCCCCGGCTACTACGCGCTGCGCATCGGCGTGGTGACCGCGTTGTTCGCCGCCACGTGGACGCTGTTCGCCTGGCTCGGCGACACCTGGGCGACGCTGTTCGTCGCCGTGCTGCTGGCCGTGTTGTTCGGCCAGATCGCGCTGCTGTCCCACGACCTCGCACACCGGCAGGTGTTCCGCACGCGGCGGCCGAGCGAGATCGCCGGGCGGCTCGCGGGCAACCTCGGCATCGGCATGAGCTACGGCTGGTGGATGGACAAGCACACCCGCCACCACGCCAACCCGAACCACGAAGAACTCGACCCGGACGTGGACCCGGACGTGCTGGTGTGGTCGCAGGACCAGGCCCGCGCGGCCCGCGGCATCCCGCGGTTCATCGGCCGCTACCAGGCTTACCTGTTCTTCCCGCTGCTGACGCTGGAAGGGCTGAACCTGCACTTCTCCGGCGTGCGCGCGGTCCTGAAGCCGACGCTCAAACGCCGCGGCCTCGAGGCTTCTCTGCTGTTCGCGCACTTCGCCCTGTACCTCGGTGCGGTGTTCCTGGTGCTGTCACCGTTGAAGGCGGTCGTGTTCATCGCCGTGCACCAGGGCCTGTGGGGCGTCTACATGGGGTCGATCTTCGCCCCGAACCACAAGGGCATGCCGACCCTCACCGGCGCCGACCGCCCCGACTTCCTGCGGCGCCAGGTGCTCACCTCGCGCAACGTGCGGGGCGGGTGGTTCATCGACACCGCCATGGGCGGGCTGAACTACCAGATCGAGCACCACCTGTTCCCGAGCATGCCCACCCCGCACCTGCGACGCGCCCAGCCCATCGTGCGGGAGTACTGCGCCGAACTGGGCGTCTCGTACCACGAAACCGGCCTCATCGACTCCTACGCCCAAGCCCTGCGCCACCTCCACCACGCCGGCACCCCCCTACGCCCCTAACCCCCCACGTCCGAACCCCACACTCGCGCACCCGAGTCCCACGTTCAAACACCCGAACCCCACACTCAGGCACCCGAACCTCACACTCGTGCAGCCGAACCTCACACTCGTGCAGCCGAGTCCCACATTTAGGCACCCGAATTCTACGTTCGGGTAACCGAGTTCCACATTCGCGTTGCTGGCGAAATCCGATGGTGCCGTGAATGTGGCTTTCACGGCATGGACGGGAGCGCGTGTCACGAAAGTGGCTTTCGGAACGTTCGGTGTCTCGAATGTGGCTTTCGTGACATCGCGGTGTCGCCGCCGTGGTCTTTGACTCCCCGAACGTGGGATTCAGCTGCGCGAACGTGGAACTCGGCTGCGCGAGTGTGGGGTTCGGGTGCGCGAGTGTGGGGGTCGGGGGGTTATAGCCAGTCGTCGGGGCGGGGCCAGTCGTAGAGGGTGTCGAGTTCTGTTCGGGCCCGCGTCGCTGCGTATTGGCCACGGTAGAACAGCAGGGGCGCGCCGTGGTCGGTGGCTTCGGCGCCCAGGGCACGCACTCGGCCGATCACCACGTAATGGTCACCGGCCGGGTGCACGGTTTCCACCGAGCAGTCGAGCCAGGTCAGCGCGCCGTCCAGCAAAGGTGCTCCCGAAGGGCCTGGTTGCCAGGGAACCGAAGCGAATTTGTCCACGCCCCGAGCCCCGAAGACAGCACTCAGTTCCTGCTGTTCTTCGGAAAGCACATTCACCGCGAAAGAACCGCTCCGCTCGATCACCGGCCAAGAACCGGAATTGCGAGAAGGACAAAAGAGCACCAATGGCGGGTCAAGCGAGAGGGCGGCGAAAGATTGGCACGCGAAACCCACCGGAGCGGTTCCGTCGTGACCCGTCACCACCGCGACACCGGTGCAGAAGTGCCCCAGCACCGCGCGGAAGCGAGCCGCGTCGATCGCCGCCGCCGCGGTCACGGCTGCCGCGCCCCGATCGAGAAGTCGTGCCCCCACAACGAAACCGCGGTGCTCTCGCGAGCCATCCAGTTGTCGTCGTCGACCTGCCTGCCCTCGCAGCCGAATTCGATGTCGAACCCGCCGGGTGTCTTCATGTAGAACGACAGCATGAGGTCGTTGACGTGCCTGCCCAGCGTCGCCGACATCGGTACCTTCCGCCGCAGCGCGCGGTCCAGGCACAGGCCCACGTCGTCGGTGTTCTCCACCTCGACCATCAGGTGCACGATCCCGCTCGGCACCGGCATCGGCAGGAACGCCAGGCTGTGGTGCCGCGGGTTGCAGCCGAAGAACCGCAGCCACGCCGGTTCCCCGTCGGCCGGCCTGCCGACGAACTGCGGGGGCAACCGCATCGAGTCGCGCAGCCGGAAACCCAGTACGTCACGGTAGAACCGCAAGGCCGCCGCATCGTCGTGAGTGGACAGCACGACGTGCCCGAGCCCCTGCTCCTCGGTGACGAACCGGTGCCCGTACGGGCTGACCACGCGCCGGTGCTGCAACGCGATGCCGTGGAAAACCTCGAGCGTGTTGCCCGACGGGTCCTCGAAGGTGATCATCTCGACCACGTGCCGGTCGGCCAACTGCTCCGCGGTGCCCTCCTTGAACGGCACCTCGTGCGCGGCCAGGCTCTGGCGCACTTCCTCCAGCTCCGCCGCGTTCGACACCTCCCAGCCCGCCTGCGCGAGCCGGTCCGAGGTGCCGGGCACGATCACCAGCCGCGCCGGGAAGTCGTCCATGCGCAGGTACAACGCCTCCGGGTCGGTGCCCTTGCCCTCGACCATGCCGAGCACCTTGAGCCCGTATTCGCGCCAGGCAGCCAGGTCCGTGGCCTCGATGCGCAGATAACCCAGCGATCGGATGCCCATTACCCCACACCTCCGCCGAGGCCGCCGAGGAATTCGATGGCGAGCCGGTTGAATTCGTCGAACTTCTCCAGTTGCGCCCAGTGCCCGCAGCGCCCGAACACGTGCAGTTGCGCGCGCGGGATGTTCTTCAACGCCACCAGTGCGCCGTCGAGCGGGTTCACCCGGTCCTCCCGGCCCCAGATCAGCAACACGCGCTGGCGCAGCCGGTGCACCTCACGCCAGAGCATGCCCTGCTCGAAGCTGTCCGGCCGCATGAACGAAGCGCCCATCGCCCGCATCGCGGCCAGCGACTCCGGGGTGTTCGCCAGCGCGAACCGCTCGTCGACCAGTTCGTCGGTGATCAGCGACTGGTCGAACACCATCACCCGGAGGAAGGCTTCCATGTTCTCCCGGGTGGGTTTCGCGCCGAACGCCGCCAGCTTGCCGACACCCTCGGTCGGGTCCGGCGCGAACACGTTCACGCTGACCCCGCCAGGGCCCATCAGCACCAGCCGCCCGGCGCGTCCACCGTGGTCCAGCGCGAGCCGGACAGCGGCACCACCGCCGAGCGAGTTGCCGACCAGGTGCGCGCGTTCGATCCCGAGCTCGTCCATCAGCGCGATCACCGCGGTGGCGCTGTACTTGAAGTACTGCGGGTGCTCGACCGGCTTGTCCGACCGCCCGAACCCCGGCTGGTCCACCGCGATGGTGCGGAAGGACTTGCCGAACACCGGCAGGTTGCGGCCGAAGTTGCTCCACGCCGAGGCACCCGGCCCGCCGCCGTGCAGCAGAATCACCGTTTCCTCGTGCTCGGCCCCGGTTTCGTGGTAGTGCAGCCGGAGTTCCGGCGTCACCTGGGCGTACTGGCCTTCGGTCACCGTCACACCATCCCGTTCTCCACCGGCAGCCCGAACTCGCCGGTGCCGTACATGACGTAGGCGCGTTCCGGGTCGTTCGCCGCGTGCACCCGGCCGGCGTGCGCGTCCCGCCAGAAGCGCTGGATCGGCGTGCCGGTCCGCAGCGCGCGGCCGCCGGAGTTCTCGAAGAGCCGGTCGATCGCGGAGATCGCCCGCTCGGTGCCGCGCACCTGATCGCGGCGGACGCGCAGCCGGGTGGCGAACGGCAGCTTCTCCCCCGCGCACGCCAGCTGGTACAGCTCGTCGATGTTGTGCGTCAGCTGGAGCCACGCCGCGTCGATCTCGCTGGCCGCCTCGGCGATCCGCACCTTGGCGAACGGGTCCTCTTTGGACTGTTCACCGGCGTAGGCGGCCCGCACGCGCTGGCGCTGGAAGTCCACGTGCGCGTCGTAGGCGCCCTGCGCCATGCCGATGATCGGCGCGGTGATGGTGGACGGGTGCACCGAGCCGTAGGGCAGCCGGTACAGCGGGCCGGGGTTGACCGCCTGGCCGGGGGTCCTGAGCTTCGAGGTGGCGATGAAGCTCAGCGCCCGGTGCGACGGCACGAAGACGTCGTCCACGAGGACGTCGTTGCTGCCGGTTCCCCGCAGCCCCACCGTGTCCCAGACGTCTTCGATGGCGTAGTCGGCGATCGGCAGGAGGTAGGTGCAGAAGTCGACCGGCTTGCCGTCCGCGTCGAAGGCGGGCGCGCCCAGCAGCACCCAGGTCGCGTGGTCGCAGCCGGAGGAGAAGCTCCAGCGCCCGCTGAGCCGGTACCCGCCGTCGACCACCTTCGCCTTGCCCATCGGCGCGTACGAAGAGGACAGCCGGACCTCGTGGTCCTCGCCCCAGACGTCCTCCTGGGCCTGCGCGTCGAACAACGCCACGTGCCAGGGGTGCACGCCGAGGATGGAGGCCACCCAGCCGGTGGACCCGCAGGCGCTCGCGATGAGCTTCACCGCGGTGTAGAAGGAAACCGGGTCGGCTTCGTAGCCGCCGTACGGCTTGGGTTGCAGCAGCTTGAAGAAGCCGGTCTCCTGCAACGCCTTGATCGACTCTTCGGGAATGCGGCGGGCGTCCTCGGTCTCCTGCGCCCGTTCCCGCAACACGGGGAGCAGCTCGGAGACCCCGGCGAGCACACCGCCGACACTCGGCTCTGTCATACCGCCAAGACTAGAACACGTTCTCGTTTTTGTCGAGTTCCCGCAGCGTCCGCCCACTGTGGTTCCCGGCACGACGCCCGGAAAACACGCAGTCGGCCAGCGAGAGCCCGCTCACGTAGGAGCGAGAACAGATTCCTACCGCGGTCCGCCCGGCGGCATACAGCCCCGGGATGGGCCTGCCGTCACCGTCGAGCACCCGGCCGCTGCCCTCGTCCACCACCAGCCCGCCGAGGGTGAGCATCGGGCACGGGAACGCCAGGCTCGGCCGGATCGACACGTCCACCAGCGAGTACGGCGGTGAGCCGAAGCGGTGCACGAAGGCGGCGGGCTTGCCCATCGGGTCGGGCACGGCGTCCGCGGCCACCACGGTCTCGGCCAGCCCGTCCGGGTCGACCCCGGCCCGCCGGGCCACCTCGGCGATCGTGCCGCCGAGCACGCGGCCGCGTTTGAGCAGATAGAGCGTCTGCAACCGCTGAAACCACTGCACATCGCCCTGCGCACGAGCCCGCCGGACCAGCTCTTCGTCGAGCAGCAGCCAGCCCTTGCCGCCGTGCCGCTCGATCAACTCCTCCCCG